>CAZQPP010000430.1:0-7263 GCA_964594295.1 uncultured Myxococcales bacterium
GAATGGCTCCGCCGCCGCCTCCGTTTCCGCCGGTGCCGCCGCTGTAGCGCTCCCTTTCGCTCCCTCTGTCCAACACCATGACATGGCCGCCGGTGCCGCCTGCCCCTGCCGAGTTGCCCACGAAGCTCGATTCCGAGACCACGAGCGATCCTCGCGTGGCATGAATGGCCCCGCCGTCGCCTCCGCTGCCGCCGTCGCCGCCGCGGTTTCGCACCACTTCGCTCCCTCCGCCGTCCACCGCCATGACATGGCCGCCGTTGCCCCCTGACCCTGCCGCGTTGCCCGTGAAGCGAGAGCCCGTGACCACGAGTGACGCGCCGGCAGCGTAGACGGCGCCGCCGTCACCGCCGTCGATTCCAGGCCTGCCCGACTCGCTGTCGACCGCCTCTCCGGAAGCCCCTCGGCCTGCTGCGTTGGCCTCGAAGGTGCAGCGCGTCAACACCGACACGCCGCCCTCGACGTACACGCCGCCACCGTTGCCGCCTGTGCCGTTTTCGCTTCTGGTCGCGGTGTTCTGCTCGATCCGGGAGCCCGTGACATCGATCTCGGACTCGAAGGCGTTGATCCCTCCGCCGTCGAGAGCGGTGTTGGCGACTATGTGGCACCGCGAGATGAGGAGGTTAGCGTGCTCGACGCGCACGCCGCTGGCGCCGCCGCCGGTGATCGTGAAACCGTCGACGACGGCCTCATCGGACCGCAGCGGACCTCCCACGAAGCTCAGCACCGCCCCCGTCCCTTGGGCGTCCAAGATGGTCTTGTTGGCTTCCATGTCCCGACCTTCGAGGCTCGTCTCGTGGCCCGCGAAGCCACCGTGGAGCCGGAGGCCGCCGGACAAGGTGATGTTCCCCCGATAGCTCAGGCCGGTGTCCGGCTTGCCCTTCACCCAGACCGCACAGCGGCTCTCGGAAAGCGAAGCCGCGTTCACGGCTTCCTGAACGGTCTTGAAGGCGCTCTCCCAGCCTCTCCCGTCCCCGGACTCGCTCGCTTCGCCGTCCACGAAGAAGAGGCACTCGCAGCTTGGCGCGCAGGCCTCTGTCTCGGCGGTGTCGGCGCGGGCATCCGCAGCGTCTCCTCCGCCTTCACCGCTGTCTGCCGCGACCCCGCCGGCGTCCGCCAGGGTATCTCCAGCGGCCGTGTCGGCGAGCACGTCGGTGGCGTTCCGCTACGACGTCCTCAGCGTCCGCGAGCAGGTCGCCGGCGTATGACAGGGCGTCCTCGGCGTATGACAGGGAGTCCTCGGCGTATGACAGGGAGTCCTCGGTGTCTGACAGGGAGTCCTCGGCGTCTGACAGGGAGTCCTCGGTGTCCGCGACGGCGTCCTCGGTGTCCGCGACGGCGTCCTCGGCGTCTGCAACGGCGTCCTTGCTGAGCACTCCGACATCGTGCGCATCCGTGATCTCGCGGGCGCCACCGTCCGCCGTGCTCCCTCCACTCGTCAGGTCGGCCTCCGATCCCGTGTCCGGCGGCGGCTCCTTGCTCGATTCGCAGCCCCAGCAGGCGAGGAGGGCGAAGCTGAGGAGCCAGGCGGCGAACGAGGGGGATGCCCCCGTGCACCCGAGGACGTGGTGATCGAGCATGACTAGATCCTCGACTGGGAGTGCCCTTGCGTGCCGGCAGGACTCTTCTCCGAGCAATGCTAGACCACGACCGGCGCGACGTCACACCGCAGCAGGTAGCGCGCCATCGGTGCACCAGCTTGGAGAAGCGGCCGTTCCTGCCCCCACGCGAAGTCACGCTGCTCTACCAAGGACACCCGCCTTTCTTGACCGCCGCCCGCCCCGCTCTAGTCTCAAGGCGTGGCCTCCTTCCTCGCCACGCTCCTCTCCTTGCTCCTGCTCGGCGCCCCGCCGGGAGAGTCCGGGCTTGTCTTCATCGACCCCGGCCACGGCGGGCTGAACCAGGGCGCCGTCGGCCCGGACGGCCTCGAGGAGAAGGTGCTGACGCTGGACATCTCGCGCCGGCTTGACGCGCTGCTGCGCGAAGCGGGTCTGCGCACGGCCATGTCCCGCAGCGACGACCGCTTCGTGGGGCTTCGGGAGCGCACCCGGCAGGCCAACGCGGCCGACGCGGCGCTCTTCTTGTCTATCCACGTGAACTCCTCCCCGACCCCGAAGCCGCACGGCATAGACGTCTACGTGCTCTCCGAGGAGGTCGCCAGGGAGGAGGGCCTCGAGATCGTGCAGCGCGAGGAGGGTGCGGCTCCCTCACCCCACCGCAAAGGCCTCGGCGCCGTGCTGCACGGCCTGCACCTCGCGGGCTCTCAGCGCGCCTCGGTCGCCCTCGCCCACCGCGTGCTCGAGGGTCTCGTCGAGTCCACCGGGGCGCTCTCCCGTGGAGTCCGCCACGCCCCCTTCGCCGTGCTCAAGGAGGCCCGCATGCCGGCCCTCGTCATCGAGGTCGGCTTCCTGAGCAACCCCGCGGAGGCGGCTGACCTGGCGCGCCCCGAGTACCGCCAGCGCATCGCCGAGGGCATCGCCGGCTCCGTGCGCGCCTGGCTCGGGCTGCGATCCGGGCTCGGTGAGAGGTAGGCCCGTTCAGCCCCCGAGCAGGCCGGCCACTGCCTCCATCTGCACTTCGAGGGCCTGGTCGTCCAGGGCCTTGATGACGACGTCGGTGCTCTTGCCGAGGCGGCCGAGCAGGCGGACGGCTGCCGCGCGGGTCAGGTGGTCTTCTGCGGCGGCCGCCTTCTCGAGCAGGGGCAAGACCTTGGCGGGAGACGCGGCGGCCAGGATCTCGAGCAGCCGGATGCGCACGGCCGGCGAGGTCGTGCTCTCGACCCAACCCGCGGCGACGTCGACGCGGGTCGGCGGGGGCAGCTGCTCCAAGGAGTCGATGGCGCCGTAGCGCACGCCGTCACGTGAAGAGGTCAGGGCCTTCTTCACGAAGGGCCCCATCAGCTCCCCGTGGTCCCTCGCCCAGGAGACCAGCTCGTAGCCCTCCAGCCAGTTCAGCCCCCGCGTGAAGGCCAGCATGCCCTCCTTGGGGTCGGAGAGCATGAGCCCCTCGAGCACGCGCAGCCTGACGGCCGAGTCCTTGTGCATCAGCAGCGGGCGCAGGAAGGGCGCGAGGCGCACGTCCCTGGCCGAGGCCATGGCCTCGATGGCGGCGGCCTGGATCTCCAGGTCGCGGTCCTGGAGCAGGTAGCTGACGTCGCCGAGGCGGTCGGCGGGGAGCACGCGGAACACCGCGGCGGCGAGGAGGCGACGCTCCTCCGGGTCGGACTGGGCTTGCAGGGCGCGCAGCAGGGGCTCCGCCGACTCCGGGTTGGCCAGCTCGGCGAGGGCCTCGGCGGCCGCCTTGCGTACCTCCACGAGGCCGTCGGCGAGGTAGCCGTGCAATGCATCGTGGGCCTTTTCGCTGCCGGTGTAGGCGAGAGCCCGGGTCGCCGCGGCGCGCCGGTAGCCGTCGTCGGTGCGCTGCCAGCGGTCAATGCGCTTGAGAGCCTTGGCGTCGCGGGCTCGCATGAGCACCGCCCAGGCCGCGAGGCGGACCGGGAGCTTGTTCTTCTCCTTGTCCGTGAAGGGGCGCACCGCACCTGCCGACGCGCCGGTGGCGACCCCGCCGAGCACGTTCAGCAGCTCGATCTTGGCCTCGTCCTCCACCTCGACCTTGAGCGCAGCGAGCAGGTAGGGCTCGGCCTCCCGCTTCCCGTGCTTGGCGAGCAGCAACCCGAGGCGACGCGTCAGCGGGCCTGCCTTGCGCTCCTTCACCCGCGCCTCGGTCACGAACGCGGGGAGAGCCGCGTTGGAGGGCAGCCTGTCGAGGCTAGCGAGGATGATGTTCCGGATCTCCGAGTCCCCGCGCTTGTAGAGCTCGCTGACCACGGGGACGTCCATGCGCAGGTCGAGGCTCGATATGTTCGCCCTGAGCTCGGAGCGGGGCGGCTCCTTGCGGCCGAGGGCCCCCTCCACGAGGACCGAGCGCGCGAAAGGCGTGGGGTGCGTGCCGATCTCGCTCACCCGCGACTGGCGGTTCTCGATCTTCTCGTCGGCCATGAAGGCGAGCAGGTCCTTGCGAGCAGCCTTCTGTGCCTTCTCGGGGAGGCTGAAGACCTTCTCGAGCGTGCCGGCGAAGGTGATCTTCCGGTCCATGAAGAGGCCCTTGAGGACGGGCCTCGCGTCGCGCGCCCTGCCGACGGCGTAGAGCGAGCGCGCCACGGCCACGCGCACCTCCGGCGCCGGGTCGGCCGCGCCTTCTTTTGCGCAGTCCTTGCGGGCCTTCTTGTCGAAGCGGATGCACAGCTCCACCGCCCGCGCCCGCACCACCGGCAGCCCGCTCTGGCGCCCGAGGGAGACCACCTGAGAGAGACGCTCCCGCGCGAGCTTCGCCGCCGCTTTGCTGACTCCGGCCGTCGCCGCGCTCGGCGCCAGAAGCAGCAGGACCGCCGCGAGCAATCCGATTCCATGCGCACGCCCACGCTCGCCTCTCATGGCTTCCTCCTTTGCTGGGGCGCGACATTATGCGGTGCCGGGCTGCCCGCGGCAAGGGGCGGATCGGGGCGGAGAGCGTTGACACCCCTGGTGTCGGCGAATATAAGGCCGCCCGCTGCGAAAGTGGTGGAATTGGTAGACACGCAAGATTCAGGATCTTGTGCCCGCAAGGGTGTGGGGGTTCGAGTCCCCCCTTTCGCACCAGGCCCTTTCGCTCCTCGGCCGATTCGACGCTTTCGGGCGAGTACGTAGGAAGTACGCAGACGGGGAGTCTTGGGGTGGTCTGAGGGTGGCGGCGGCCGTGGTTCTCTCGGCGGCCGCTGTTGCGGTGTAGTGTCTTGTACGGTACTCTCGGGCGACTCCTCGGTAGAGCCGTTCTTGGGGGCGCAGAATGAGCCGAGTCGCGCGCTGTTGGCCCGTACTCCTTGCCGGTGTTCTATCTCTTGCGTGTGCGAGCACCCCGGGCTCCGAGGAGCGTTGCGTTCCTGGCGAGGTCAGGGAATGCCCGTGCCTCGGAGGTTCAGTCGGAGTCCAGGTCTGCGACTCCTCCGGCAAGCGCTTCAAAGAGTGCCAGTGCTTGACTGATACGGGGGGCACCCCGTTGCCCGATGTGCGCTCGGAAGACTCCGGTGGCTTGGCCGACGAGGAGACGGGGGCTGTGTCCGACTCCGGGCTCGGTGACGTATCCGCACAGGGCGACGCGGGCGGAGACGGGTCGTTGCCGGGCGACGCGGCGCCCTCGGACCCGGCGTCAGCGGCCTATGAACCGGCCGAGATGGTCGTCGCTATCACCTGGCCGCCTCGGGCCAGGGCGGTAGTGGCCACGGACACCGTCAGTTTGCGCGGCTATGCCTCCGCGATCCCTGAGACAATCTGGTGGGAGAGCGACGAGGCTGGCACGGGGTCCATTGCGGGAGGCCGGCTGTGGCGGTCCTCTCCAATCCCCCTCGACGTTGGCGACAACAGGATCGTGGTCACGGCGCAACGCGGCGGCGAGACCCGCACTGACAGCATCGTCATCACGCGCAGCTCGGAGGGGCGATTCATGAGCCGGCTGAAGGCATCTCCGCCAGTTCGACCCGCCGGTGAGACGACGAGAGTAGTGTTCTCGATCGCCGTCCGGCGCTCCGCCCTGGACCCGTCCCCGCTAGTGCGGATTGTGGAAGCGGACCAGGATGGCAACGTGATCGAGAACCGGACATCGGTCATCGCAAAGGACAACGGAAACCTGTCCGCGAAGGGTGATGACGTTGCCGGAGATGGCGTTTACTCCGCGGCGATCGAATTGCCCGGCGACCGACCCGATGTCCGCCTGTTCCGCGCCATCATGACGGTGGCATCGGGTGGCACTAACGGCGAGTCGCGGACTATCCGCTCCGAGGCTGTCGACGTTGAGGTCTTCTCCGTGGTGAAGCGGAACGAATGCGAGCGAGTCACCGAGATCCTCCAGGCTGCGAAGGCCGTGGTCAGTCTGGAGACGAGCGACGCCATTCAGGCCTCCATCGAAGCTGTCCTCGATGTGCTTGGTGGCTTTGAAGAGGTGCGTCAGTTCGGTCTAGCGGTTGACGGCAGCGGCGTCTGGGTTCAGTTCGAGTCCGGGCTCCTTGGAGCCATTGCTCTTTCTCCTTTGGGCGTTCGTGGTGGCGCCGATGCCTCGCACCCGGAGTCACACGTTCCAGACCCGGACGAGAGCACGCCGGCAGCGCTCGCTGACCGATCCGCGCTACTGCTTAGCCCGAGCTCACGAAAGGACGAACCAGACGCACCAGACGAGAACGATCGACTCGCGACGCTCCTCGACACTGGGGTGTGCTCCGCCGCAGATCGGCGGGGCCCGTTGCGCGGTGCTGAGGCATCGCTCCGCGCCTTCGAGGAGCTTGGAGAACACGGCATCGTCAGCATCGTGGCGCACGGAGGGGCTTTCTTCGGAGCGCTGGCCGAAGCAGAAGCGCACCACTACGGCTGGTCTCACGATGGCAGCCAAGAGTTGCTCTGGACGGGAGAGAGCGTTGACTGCGCTGACTTCGACGACGCGATTGCGCCCAGAGAGTGCGACGCGGAACGCCGGTGCCGAGCTGGGTCCCACTGCTTCATCAACGGCACCGACGAACAGGGCTCTCCCAAGGGAACCTGCGCACGCATCCTCCAGGCGGATCTTCGAGGCGGCAGGGCTGTGTTCGGCGCGTCGCACTACGGCGTCTTGCCGTCCTACGTTGAACGCCACACGACTTGGCGCTCCGGAGGTCGGCTCGTCTACCTCGGAGCCTGCTCCTCCGCGTGGAACGGGACGATGGCGGCGGCGCTCCTGTCGTCTGGCGCCAACGCGGTACTAGGGTACTCGGGCCCCGTGTCGGAGCAGTTCGCGTTTGAGGTCGGCGCGGAGTTCTTCGAGCGTCTGCTACGACCAATGACTATCGGAGGTCAGACCCTGACCGCAGGAGAGGCCTTTGAGCCTCGGCAGGACCCGGCGCACCCCGGCTCCGCAGTGGTCTTTGCCGGCGACCCAGGCCTGTTGGTAACCGGCACGGGCGAATACTGGGCGTCGTTTGAGACCGGCTCCACCGCGGGCTGGGCGGTGGAAGGGGACGTGCGCGTCATCTCTTCCTTCGGGGACATCTTGCCGGAGGATGGCAACTACTTCGTCGTGGTCTCGACCGGACTGGGCTCCGGAACAGCAGCCGGGCAGCTTACTCACGCTTTCTGCGAACGAGATGTACCGGACACCCTTGCTTTTAGGTGGCGTCTGTTCAGCGAGGAGTTCTTGGAGTGGTGTGGCACTCAGTACCAGGACGGCTTCGTTGTCAGCATTGAGACCGGTGTGCGTTCCCTCCCC
>CAZQPP010000431.1:0-7260 GCA_964594295.1 uncultured Myxococcales bacterium
AGTCCTCCTCTGTCGCCGAGGCGAGGACCTGCTCTTCGGGCTTCAAGAAGACGCCGAAGACGCCGAGCTGCACCAGCTCCCCGAGGCGCCAGCGTGTGTCGAGGCCCGCCACGACGTCGTCTCTGTCTTCGACGTGCTTTTGGGAGATGGGGTCGAGGTTGGCGGTGTTGGTGCGACCCGCGAAGATGCCTATGCTGTGGTCGCCGAGGCCGAGCCCAAGCTCGCCGCCCCTGAGCGAGACGTCGACTCCGGCCTCGTCGACCTTCCTCACCGAGAGCAGGACCCCGCGCCCGAGCTGGCGGTAGAAGTCTCCGAAGGTGAGCCTCCAGGGGCCTTCGTGGTACCGCACCGTGAGGCGCTCGTCGCGGAGGTCGTTCTTGAAGGCCTCGGTCGGGGCGTCGTGCAGAGCGGTCGCGTCGAGACGCAGGCTCGCTATCAGGGGGCCGCCCGTGATCACCATGTTCAGGCGGTTGACCGCTATGCCGTAGTCGTCGTCGTCGTCCCGGTCGTTGCCGTTGTCGGCGCGGAGCTCGGCCCGGAGGGTTTCGGTCACGGACACGCGGAGCTCGTCGGCGGCGACCCGGCCCGCGCCGAGGGCGAGCAGGCAGGCCAGAGAAACGCTCGAGAGCCGGAGGCCCCTCACCTAGCAGGCTCGACGAGCAGGGCCTCCACGTGCTTCTTGAGCACCAGCTCGTCGCCCTTGGCGTAGCCCTCGTGAGTCCAGGCGACGCGCAGCTTCCGGTCGACCAGCAGGGTGAAAGGCGTGGAGCCGCGGGGGTTGACGAAGGCGCTGAAGCTGCCGTCCTTGTCGACGAGGACGGGCATCTTGAGGCGATGTCTCCTTGCGAAGCCGCGCACCTCCGAGAAGGTCTCGGGGCCGTCGACCGAGATAGCGAGCACCTCGAAGCCCCGCTTCTTGAGCTTCTTGCGGAGCTTGCCGAGCTGCTTGAGCTCCTGCTTGCAGGGCACGCACCACGTCGCCCAGAAGCTGACCACGAGGACCTCGCCCTTGTGGCTCGAGAGCTTCACGCGCCGGCCCTTCAGGTCCTCGAGGGAGAAGCGGGCCACCTGCGGCCTCGCGGACGCCGACTTCAAGCCACCCCCGAGGGAGGATGACGGAGCGACCAGGAGGAGGGGCAGCGCCAGCAGGAGGGCCTTGAGGGCGCCGTATGCGGTCGAGGGCTTCATAGGCGGGACTCCACGATCGACTCCACGAGGTCCCGGTCCCACCCGGTCGTGAGCGACAGGATCTCCATCGAGCAGGCGTCGACCAGCATCACCATGGGTGTCAGCTCCCGGTTGTAGTAGCCGCCGAGCTTGAACTCCGGGTCGGCCACTACCTTGAAAGAGAGGCCGAACTGGCGCTTCCACTTCTCGGCGAGCGCGGCGCCCGCCTTCTGGAAGATGCCGTCCTCGAAGATGCTCACCATGACGAACAGGCCGTTATTGTGGTGTTTCTCGTGCAATTCTTGGAGTGAGGACTGCTCCTTGATGCAGGCCGTGCACCACTCCGCGGCGGTGGTGATCAGGACGAGCCGGTTGGCGCCGTCGCGGTGGATCTCGTGCAGGGAGAAGGGCTCCCCGTCAGGGCTGAGCAGCTCCAGATCGGCGAGGACGCTGCCCTCGGTCTTGCCGATGCCCGACTGCGGGTAACCCTCTCTGGGTGTGGCGGAGGCTTCGCAGCTCCCCGAGCCCGCGCCGGCTTCGCAGCCGGCGGCCGACACCGAGATCGCCAGACAGACCAGGAGAAAGGACCTCATTGCTCCTCCTTGTGGGCGCGGATGCCGAGCCAGTTGAGGCAGGGCAAGCCGGAGCCCTCGTCGCTCGCTATGAGCCCGCCCGTCACGGTGGCCGTGCCGAAGCTGCGCCACTCGTCCTCCTCGAGCTCGGCGCCGTCCGCGAGGGTGCAGCCGAGGCCGCCGAGGAGCAGCAGGTCCACCTTCGCCCCCTCCGCGTAGCTCGGGTGGTTGGGCGCGCGCATGGCGAAGGGCTTGTCGAGCACGTCACCCTCAGGGCTGAAGGCGTAGACTCCGTCGAGTCCCTCTTCTTCGGGCAGGCAGAGCCCGGGCTTCGACGCCTCGAGGTAGCGGGCGGCGAGGCCCTCGTAGCTCTCTCCCGAGGCGAAGAAGTTGTAGGGAGTCACGTCGAGCTCCAAGCCATCCTCGAAGCGGACGCTGCGCTCGTCTTTTTGTTCGCCCACGGGCGGCAGGTCGGTAGCGCGGCGTGTGGCATAGAGGATGTAGGGCTCGGCCACCTCGGCGGTCTTGCCTTCCAGGGGCAGGGGCATGTTGCAGTACGAGGCGCCGAAGTCCCCACCCGGCACGAGCACCCTCATGGTCACCTTCTGCACGCAGGTGGAGCCGGCCGGGATCTGGATCTCGAAGCGCCCCTGCTCGTCGCCTTTCTTGGGCTCGACGCAGAGGAGCTTGCCCTTCGGGGCGAGGCGCAGGCAGGCCTGGCCGAAGACGCCCGACGCCGGGACACCGGACTCTGTCACCGCTCGGCCCTTGACCAGCTCGACGCGCTGGCCGCCGTCGCAGAGGACCGGCCCGCCGCCGGTCGAGCCGGATTCCTGCGCGGCGGTCGCGTCCGGTGTCCCGGCGGCACCCAGATCCGCCGGGATGCCCGAGGTGTTGTCGTCGTCGGAGCCGCAGCTCGAGACGAGGGCGAAGGAGAGTAGGGCGCATAGCAGCAGGTTGGGGTGCACGCTCTTGTTTCTCGCAGCGGGGGAGGCAGCGATGCCACGGGGGAATCCCATGGTCAACTGGAGGTAGGGCGGGGCAGGCGCTTGGCGGGGCAGGCGTCTCGAGACCGAAACGCTTCTGCGCGGGGCGTTTCCTGGGGAAACTCCCTGTTGGTCGCCGAAGGGCTGGACTCATGTACGTCCGAAAAGGTAGGCATACGCCCCCGATATTCAACCTCGCCGCCCCGGCCGCCGCGGCTTTGCCCTGTTCGGAGCCTTCATGCCTTCGCAGCTACGCATCGTCCTCGCCGTCGCATCAGCTTTGATCATCTCCTGCAGCACCGACTCGGGTGGTGGGCTCGTTCCTCCAGGAGGCGGGGCGACGACAGACACACTGGGAGGGCCCCCGGCCAACACCGGCCCACAGGCCGACGCGTCCGGCGGCACGCAGGGGGACCCCGGCACGCCGCCGGCCAACACGGCGGACACCTCCGGCCAGCCGACACCCGCAACGGACACGGGCTCCACGCCGTCGCCAGTCACGGACATGGGCGGTACTCCTCCGGGCCCGGCCTGCTCCGCCTCCGGCGAGATGGTCGCGGGATTCGCCCCGCAGGTGGAGCGGGCCGAGCTGACCTATGTTGGCTCGACCCAGGTCATGCGTTACCAGGCCCAGACCTCGGAGGGCTTCCCCCACGACGCCCTGCTCATCGAGTCCTTCATAGGCGACCCCTACTACGGGCCGAGCGGCCCGGGGAGCTACAGCCTCCAAGACGCCAACGTGGTCACGGGCGGTCTTCGCCTCGTCGCCTACCGGGGGTGCGGCGAGCAGGGCTGCGACAAGATGTTCCTGCCCGACACCGGCGCCATCGAGGTCACCTCCTTCGGCGGCTTCGGCCAGCAGTTCGCAGCTCAGCTCGACGGCATGCGCTTCCGCGAGGTCGTCATCGACAGCGAGGCAGGCGCCATCACCTTCGTCGAGAACGGCCTCACCTGGTGCCTCGACGGCCACGCCTTCGCGCTCGAGGTCAAGGAGCCCGAGGTCAACCATACCTGCGTCGGCGTCGGGACCGGTCGAATGATGGGCGACAACATCGCCAACTTCACCCTGCTGAACTGCGGCACCGGGCAGCTGGTGGAGACCCACAGCATGTGCGGCCGGCCCAAGGTAATCTGGGTAGTCGCCACGGCCGGCTGGTGCCCCGCCTGCGGCCAGTGGCTGCCTCGGGTGCACTCCTACGCCAAGCCCTATGGCGACGACATCCGGCTCATGTTCGTGATGGGCGAGGACGGCTACTACGGCGAGCCTACGTTGGCCTACTGCGAGCAGTACGCCCGCTCCAAGGGCATGGACCCCAACGACTTCTACATCGACTACGGCCAGACTTACGGCGGCTTCGAGACCCTCTTCTCGAACATCTACCCCTACTCGAGCGCCGGCATCGGCCTGCCCTGGAACGCGCTGCTGCGCGGCAGCAACCTCGAGTACGTCTACAACGACAACGGCGGCGGCGACATCCTGCAGGTCCTGCAGTCGCTGTTGGCCGAATAACCTCGCTCTCGCTCTCGCTCTCCTAGCTCGTCCCTCGTCCCTCGTCCCTCGTCCCTCGGTTCCGGCCCTGGCGCGCGGGGTGTAGGAGGCAGCGAATAGGAACGAGGAGATAGGGACGAGAGCGAGTGGGCCCCCGCGTTGCGCGCGGGGCCCGCATTGACTACCCGCGCGCCCGATGGCACGCTCCGCCCATGACTGGTGAGGGGAACCTGCAACGAGCGCCGGAGCCGGAGCCCTCGCCGGAGGGGGCGCCCGAGCCTCCGTGCGCGGAGCCGCTGGAGCCCTGGACCGAGGCTGACGCCATGCTGCCTCGCTTCGGGCTCGCCCTGAAGCTCTTCGCCAAGCGTTACCTCGACCGCGTTCGGGTCGAAGAGGACGTGCTCGAGTCGCTCAAGGGCATGCACAAGCGCGGAACGGTCGTCTACGTGCTGCCCTCGACGAGCGCGCTGGACACCCTCGTGCTCAACCGCATCGCCCTGCGCGAAGGCCTGGCGCTCGCGCGCTTCCTCGGCGGAGTGAGCCTGCTGCTGGCCTGGCCCCTCGGGCGCCTGATCCTGCACTGGATCAGGCGGCTCTTCTCGGACGACGAGGCGGCGCCTGCCACGCACCGTTTCGAGCAGGCCTTGAGGGCCGGCGGGCCGGCTGTGCTCTATGCGAAGAGCCCGATGCGGATGTTCATGGGCGGGCGCGGCCTGCTCAGGCCCTACCTCGAGGTCCTCGCCCGCGTGCAGCGCGAGCAGCAGGCCCCGATCTTCTTGGTGCCCGCCTTCATCGTCTGGAGCCAGCGACAGACCAGGGCCCGTCAGTCCATCTGGGACCAGGTCTTCGGCGACCCGGACGCCCCCGGAGCCCTGCGGCGCGTCGCGAACTTCTTGAGGCACTCGCGGAGGGCCTTCCTGTCGGTGGGCGAGGTGGTCGAGGTCTCGGAGTTCCTCGCGGGTCGTGACCCGGAGGAGGAGCCGGCCGTCACCCAGGAGGAGCTTCGTACGGCGGTGCAGCACCGCTTCGCCGTCGAGCGCCGCGTCATCACGGGCCCCACCTTGAAGCCCGGCAGGCAGATTCGCCAGGAGGTCGAGCGGACCCCCGAGTTTGACGCGATGGTCTTCGATCTCGCAGAGGAGACCGGGATGTCCGCCGAGGAGGTGCGCAAGGAAGCCTCCAGCTCGCTCAAGGAGATCGCCGCCGACTTCACCATGGCGGCCATCGACGCCTTCTGCCTCTTCTTGAGCTTCGTCTTCCAGCGGCTCTACACCGACCTGCAGGTCGACAAGACCTCGGTCGTCCGCCTGCGGGATATCATGCGCCGCGGGCCTGTCGTGCTGCTGCCGTGCCACCGCAGCCACATAGACTACCTCGTCATCTCCTACGTGATGTACACGCAGGGGTTGATGCCGCCCCACATCGCCGCGGGCAAGAACCTGAGCTTCTTCCCGCTCGGCTACATCTTCAGGCGCTCCGGGGCCTTCTTCATCCGCCGCTCCTTCAGGGATCACCCGGTCTACGCGAGAACGCTGCGGGCCTACGTGCGAAAGCTGGCCAAGGAAGGAATCCCGATGGAGTTCTTCATCGAGGGCGGCCGCTCGCGCACCGGAAAGTGCCTCCCGCCGCGGCTCGGGCTGTTGAAGGAGGTGCTGCTCGCCCACCTGGACGGCGCAGCGCCCGAGATCTTCCTGGTGCCCACGGGGCTCTCCTACGAGAAGGTCATCGAAGACGCCGCATACGAGCGGGAGCTGTCGGGGGGCACGAAGAAGAAGGAGACCCTCGGAGCCCTGCTCAAGACCCCGCGCGTGCTCGGCAGCCGCTACGGGCGCCTCACGGTGACCTTCGGGGAGCCCATCTCGGTGGCCCGCGACGTGGAGGAGCACAGCTCGGTCCAAGGCGTGCCGGGCCTCGATCCGGCTGAGCCCGAGAGCTTTGGCTACTTCCTCGGACGCCTGGGCTACAAGGTCCTGCACGGCGTCAACGAGGTCATCTTGTGCACGCCGACCGCGCTCTGCGCATGGGCCCTCCTGGCCCATCCGGGTCGCGGGGTGGACAGGGAGACCCTGCTCTTGAGGGTGGGCTTTCTCGCGGAGCTCCTGGCCGCCAAGGGGGCTCCCCTCGCGCCGACCCTGGCCTCGGCCGTGGAGGAGCACCGCGACCGCATAGCGGAGGCGCGAGCCGGGCTCGAGGCCGACGAGCTCGGCGTCGACGCCTCCGACGACCAATACGGAGAGCACCGTCCCCTGTACGAGGTCTTCGCCGAGGCCTTCGCACCCGTGGTCGACGAGACCCTCAGGATGATGGTCGACACGGGCTATGTCACGGCGGAGGAGTTCGAGGACACGGCGGTCTACACGGTCCCGCCGCAGCACCGCATTGCGGTGGACTACTACAAGAACACCATCTTCCACGCCCTGCTCCGGGAGTGCCTGCTGGCGACGGTCCTGCTTCGCTCCATGGAGCCCGACGGCACCGTGCCGGTGGCGGCGGCGCGAGAGGACTGCAGCATCCTCTCCCGGGTCTTCAAGTACGAGTTCATCTTCGACCCGGACCTGGGCTTCGAGCAGGCCTTCAAGCAGACCTGGGGCGAGTTCGTGGAGTACGGGTGGCTGGACGACCGCGGCGAGGTCGCCCACCTGCCCGAGGCGCGGCGTCCCCTGCTCGAGTTCTTGCGCCACGGCCTGCTGCCCTGCGTCGAGGCCTATGCCCTTGTTTGCGAGCGAGCCCGCGCTTTGGAGCGCCCGCAGACCGAGCCCGACTTCATCCTCTCGGTAGTGCGAAACGCGGAGAAGAAGCACGCCACCGGTGAGCTCTGGGCCCGCGAGGCCGGCTCGACGGCGCTGCTCTCCAATGCCGTCAAAGCCATGGGCTCGATGGGCATCCTGGTCCGCCGCCGGGAAGGGCGGAAGATGCACGTCGAGGTGGTGGGGCCCGAAGCCGCGGCCGCGATGGAGAACCTCGAGGCCCACCTGCGCCGCTGGGCGAAGAAGTGGGGTCAGGTGTCTACATTTGACACTTAGCGCCGCGGCGCCTAGTGTCAAAT
>CAZQPP010000432.1:0-7253 GCA_964594295.1 uncultured Myxococcales bacterium
CTCCGGCGGCCACATCAAAAACGCCGTCCTCCGCGCCGCCTTCCGCGCCGCCAACAGCGACCAGCCGCTAAACCAGGAGCTGCTCGAAGCCGCCGCCGCCGAAGAGACCCGCGCCGCCCGCGGCTCGAGAGAGGCGATTGGGTTTGCGGTTGTGAGGTAGAGCGCCAGGGCTCGCGGCGTCGGGTACAATCAGGACATGGCCCCGGTGTCCTCAGATCAGTGCCCATTCTGCAACGCAGCCGCCGACCGCTTCGTCGCCGCGAACGAGCACGCCGTCGCCATCGAAGACAACTACCCCGTGAACCCTGGCCACACGCTCGTCGTGACCAAGAGGCACGTCGCGACCTTCTTCGACGCCAGCAAGGAAGAGCGGTTGGCCTTGTGGAGGTTGGTCGACGAGGTGAAGCAGCAGATCGACGAGGAACACCGCCCCAGCGGCTACAACGTCGGCTTCAACGTGGGCGCCGTCGCGGGGCAGACCGTAATGCACGTTCACGTGCACGTGATCCCGAGGTACCAAGGCGACGTGGACGACCCCACCGGCGGCGTGCGCCTCGTGATCCCCGAGCGCGGCAACTACCGCCGTCCCTCCCACATCCCGAGGACACCCGGCACGGAAGGCCTCCGCATCGGTCAAGCAGGAGAGGGGGACGAGTGAACACCATCGCGGGCATCGAGGCCGTCCTCAGCCAGGGACGGAAGAGCAGCACCTACAGGCTCTACTACCAGGACATCCCTCCCCGCGCGCTAGGAGCGCGTTGCGCGTAGCGCACGCGCTCCCCCGAGCCCGAGGGGATTCGGAGCAGTAGTTCTTGCGTGTCGGCGAGAATCTCGGCCTCGCGGAGCTGGGCATGCCAGTCCCGGGCGCGAGCCTTGATCTCGATGTTGCGCCTCATGTCCTCTTCCTATCATGGTGTCAGGTCGAGATGACGCCCGACTGGCGCCCGGCCCGACAGCGCGAGGTGATCGCGCGCACCGACTCGGAGGAGGCCGCAGACGACGTCCGGCGCCTCCTCTTCCCCGCAGCCGCGGAGGCACTCTGCCTGTGGAGCCGGGCGCTGTTCGAGCATCACGTTTGTCGGCTGGAGCGGAGCTTCCCGGCCTGGGTCTGTTAGCGAAACCTGGCGAGTGATCTGTGCGTTGACCAGAGCCTCCGAACCCGCCGATCTCCCGTGACTCTCAGGAGACGAGCAGGCGCGCAAACCCGAGGCCAGGGGCGGCGAGTAAGGTCCACAGGCACTGCTTCGAAAAGCAGCTCCACCACCGGTGACGTCTTGCGAGAGCGAGACCCGACGCCGCTCCCGAGCCTCAGGCGATCGCGCCGACGAAGAGCGTCAGGAATGAAGCGACGCGAGTAGGGTCAAACAGCCTTGTGAGTAGGCCGGTAGGGGCTCAGACGACGTCCAACGGAGCTGCAGTAGCAAGCTCCTCGAGAGACGTAACCTCCGGGGCGAGGCAGAGGACGGCCCCGTGGCCGCGCGGATGCTCGAGTCGGTCGAGGGCTCGGAAGGTGGCACCCCACTTGCGGCGAGGCGTAGCTGCGCGCTTGATCTCGACAGGGTGCAGGCGGCCGTCGGACGCGAAGACGAGGTCGACCTCCCGGCCGTCCCGGTCGCGGTAGTAGTAGAGCGAGGGCTCACGGCCTCGATGCCACCAGCTCTTGAGGATCTCGGCGACGGCATGGGTCTCCAGGATGGCGCCGGCCATTGCGCCTGCCGCGAGGGTTTCCGGTGTCGACCATTCGGTGAGCCAGGCGCAGAGGCCCGTGTCGAGGAAGTAGAGCTTGGGCGCCTTGATCAGCCGGCGCGTGACGTTGCTCGCCCACGGACGGAGCAGGAAGACGAGGAAGCCGGCCTCTAGAATGGAGAGCCAGGCTTTGGCTGTGGGAACGCTGACGTCAGTATCCCGCGCGAGATCCGAGAGGTTGAGCATCTGGCCCGTGCGGGCGGCGCAGGCGCGGACGAAACGCGTGAAGAGCAGCAGATCCCCCACCCGCGCCAGATCGCGAACGTCGCGCTGCACGTAGGTCTGGAGGTAGCTGCTGTAGAAGATCTCCCTGTCGCTCACCCGACGAGTGGCAAGCTCGGGCAGAGAGCCCAGCCAGATCCACCGGTAGATCTCAGCGAGCCCCGGGGCGGGCGCCCTCAGGTCGACCGCCCGCAGCCGCTCGGGGGTAGGTAGGAACGGTGGAAGATCGAGATCGCCACTGCGCGCTTCCCTCCGCGACAGCCCCAGCATCCTCAGCAGCGCCACCCGGCCGGCCAGGGTTTCACCGATACCCTGCATGAGGTGGAACTGCTGCGAACCCGTCATCCAGAACGCCCCCGGACGGCGCTCCTCGTCGATCGACATCTTGATGTACGGCAGCAGGTCGGGCGCGTACTGGATCTCGTCGATGAGCACCGGAGGGGGGTATTGCTGCAGGAAGAGCCCAGGATCCGAGCGAGCCAGGTCCCGCCGCCCGAGGTCATCGAGGGTCACGTAGCGCCGCTCCGAACCACAGAGATGACGCAGCATGGTCGTCTTCCCCGACTGCCGCGGTCCGGTCAGCAGCAGAGCCGGGAACTCGCTCGACACCTGCATCCACCGCGCCTCAAGGCCACGCTGGCGGTAGTCTGGCGGCACATTCATAGTTAGAGCTTAAATCTGCCGCCAGGCAAACGCAAGAGAATCTCGGCAGACGGCCGTCAGCGTGAGCGTCGTACACCACGTCACCGGACTCAAACCCGGCGCCGGCGACCCGCGGAGCCCACAAGAGGGGCCAAGTCTCGCTATCAGACCCGACTATCGGTCCAGCCGCTGACTCCCAACACCCGACGAAACCTCGCTCATCAGCATCCGACGATGCTTCACTTCTTCTCCCGCTCGTAGATCATCATCAGCTCGTCGTACTTCGCGTCGGCCTCGCTGATCCGCCTACGCAGCATCGGCCTTTGCTCGTGCCACTTCTTCTTCACCACGGGAGCCAGCCACATCTCGTGCTCGGGCTTGGGCTCGGTGTTGATCATCTCCTTCATGTGCTTGCGCTGGCGGGCGACCGATTCGGGAACGCCCAGCAGATTCCAAGAGCGCCGGCCCTCCACCACCACGTAGACCGGCGCGCTGTGCGACTGCGCGCTCTTGCCGTGCGCTCTGACCGCGACCCACGTGCTGCGGTCGACCCTGATCTCGTGACTGAGGGAGAGGTCCCCGCCGTCGCCTGAGGCGGTCTTGAGCACGTCGCCGTGAACGACCAGCTCCAGCGCCAGGAGCTTGTCGATGTCGGGGTTCATCCGCGCTGTGGCTTCGATCGTCAGCTTGTGGCCCTTCTTCGCCCTGATCTCGGCCCCCATGGGCCTCCCGTCGACTGAGAGGGTGAGGATCGGCCCGTTGGTCACGAAGACCTTCCCGCTCGCCAGGCCCCTGAACCACGCCTGGGCGGAGAACTTCTCATCCAGGTGAGCGTAGACGCGAACGCCGCCGGGGATGTCTCCGTAGGGGAAGTCGGAGCCCGCGATCGGGATGAGTCTGTATCCGAGGTTCAACCACTCGTAGTAGACGCGGGTGCGCAGCTTGTTCAGCTGGAGGATCTCCAGGAGGTCCACCAGGTGGAAGGGCATGTCGACGGCCATCCCGCGCTCGGCGTTGAAGTCGATCCCCGCATGGGCGTAACCAACGAGCCCGCCCTGTCGGCGTGCCTCCTCAAAGGCGCGGTGATACAGGAAGTACGTGTCGTCGTCGCGCACGGGTCTCTTCACGTTGTAGAGCAGCGCGTGGCCGCGGTGCTGAGTGCGAGGATCCTCGTGGCCGCTGCAGATGACGTGGTCGCCCGCGCCGAACCTGCCCGACGGGCCGAAGGCGTACTGCGGGAAGTGAAGGTCCCTGATGTCGCCCATTCGCACGATGTTCGCGAGGTGGATGTCCTCGGCGCTGGTCATGGTCCGGATCGGCTCGTTGCGCGCCTCCGTGCGGCCGACGTGGACGTGGCCGTCGCCCGAGTACCAGCCCTTCGCGGGCATATCGATCCACCGCTCGAGTCTGACGACGCGGTCGAGCGTCTCTCCCGCCTTGACCGCAAGCCTCTCGTCGACGATGCGGTACTCGATCCCCTTTCGGGCGACGAGGGTGTACTCTCCCGCCGGGATATCCTTGCGGAGCTCCCCAGCGGAGTAGAAGACCATGTTGTTCTCGACCGGCCAGCTGAAGTCCTGCCAGACACGGGCCACACGCGACTCGCGGTAAAACATCCAGATCGGGGCGGCCTGATCGCCGGGATAGACCAGGCGCTTGCCGTCGGCGTAAAGCCCGAGGCGGCACGGCGTGGTCTCGCCCGTCTTGCCGTCGACGAACCTGAGCTTCAGCGTCCCCTTCTTCGCCTCCTTCGGCGCGTTGGGACGCTCGATCGTGATGTCGGCGAGCCGCACCCGGCCGTCCGGGGACATGATGCGGATGTCGCTGCCGTTGTCCATGCGGTCGGCAAACCGGGCGCGGTGGAGCGTGAACGTGTGCTTCGCCCAGCGCAGCTTCCCCTCGGCCGCGACATCCTCGCAGGGGTTGTACCTGCTGCCGTCTGGGGGCGGGGAGTGCGAATCATACTGGAGCCGCAGCCTTCCGGCGACAGACGAATCGTAGACGACGTGCACGAGCACCGTCTCGTCGATGTCGAAGGCGTATTCGTTGTCGACGCGGAAGTAGAGATAGGCGCTGCCCCCGCCGCCGCGGGTCTCGACGAACGGCCTGCCCTTGACGCGGCCTACGTGGGGGATACCGTCCGAGCCGCTCGCAAGCCTGAGCGGATACTTGATCCACGGCGTCGGTGCGGGCCTGGGCGGTTCGTCGTTGGGACCCTCGTTGACGTAACGCAGGGGGCCCGGCGAGGGCCGGTCCGCCTGACCGGCCGCGGGCTTGTCCGAGGAGCATCCTGCCAGGAGTGCGATCACCAAGAAAGACAGGATGTTTCGCACCACGAGCCCCACCACCTGAGCCGGCGTCGGGAAATTGTCCTCCAGCCCATTGACTCAGTCAAGCCGTTGCCGGACTACAGAGGGCAACCTGGCACTGGCCACTGGTCGTCGGCCGCTGGTTAGCACTGAGCGCTAACGTCGGTCAGCGCGGGTGCTCCGACGAGTCGCAGGCCATCGTGCTGCCGGAGATGCTCACCCTTCGCCAGGCCCAAAGGCATGCCGCTTCTGCTAGGACGACGGCCAGCCCCAGCAGGAGGACGGTGGTGAGCCAGGGCAGGGGGACGTGCGGGAAGATCCACCAGAGGATAGGGTGCGTTGTCAGGCTGGCACCGAAGGCGATCGCCAGCGCCACTGGAAGGCCGCGGGAGCGCAAGGCCACCGCATAGTTGGGGACCTCGACGAGCTGCGTGACAGGAAACGAAGAGAGCCAGGCGCCCATGTCGCCTGCGGTCGCTGACCTGCCCCGCGAAAGCTCTTTTGCGGCTCGCTCGGGCTCGGGCGCCTCGATCGCTCCATCCTGCACCGGGAGGCGACCCGAGGGCGACGGCGACGCCAAGATGGCGCGGGGCCGCGAGCTCGACGCTCTCACCGCGGCATGGCTCCTCGGGGCGGTGCACTTCAGCGTCGACACGATCAGCGGCTTCGTCATCTTCCGTGACCTCATGGCGACCGGCCTGCCGCACGACACAATCGTGGGCCTCGTCGTGCTGTGCAACGCCATCGCCTTCGTGGGCCAGGCCCCCGTCGGGGTGTTCGCTGACCGCTATCGGCTCTACGGGGCTGTCGGCGTGGCAGGTGTCGTGCTCGCTGCCGTCGGCTTGTTGCTCTGCCCCGCCTCGATCGTGCCAGGGTTGATCCTGGTCGGTGCCGGAAACGCTTGTTTTCACGTCGGCGCCGGTGCGCTCGTCTTGCGCGCCTCGGGGGACCGGGCGACCGACTCCGGCATCTTCGTTGGGCCGGGGGCGCTCGGCCTGTGCACCGGCATCTGGCTGGGCGGCCAGCCCATACCGGCGCGTGGCTCGATCTTGCTGGTGCTCGCCGTCGCGGCGCTCCTCGCGTGGTGGGGCACTCGGCGTCTCTCCACGTGCCCACCACATCGCGCCGCAGGCCCCCGAAGCGCACCGGCCCCTGCCCACCGATTGCCGTGGGTCCTGCTCGCTTGTGCGGGGTGCCTGCTTCTCTGCATCGCCCTGCGCGCCATGGTCGGCGGCACGGTGGCCGATGCCTGGCGAGGGGTGTCCTGGCCGGTCCTCTGGGGAATCGCCGTAGCGGCCTGCGCCGGGAAGATTGTGGGTGGATGGCTCGCCGACCGCTTCGGCTGGCTGGCAACGTGCGTCGTGGCCCTGGTGCTTGCCGCTCCCCTCGTCAGCGCCCTCGTCCACGCGGCCCCGGGCGCCGTGCTCGGCATGCTCCTGCTTCAGGTGACGATGCCGGTCACGCTGAAGGCCCTTCACGTCCTGATGCCCGAACGGCCGGGGCTCGCCTTCGGCTTGCCTTGTGTCGTGCTGCTGCTTGGCGCCCTGCCCGGGCTCGTGGGTTGGGGCAACCCGCTCTCGTCAGGGGCTCTGGTGGCTGCAGGGATGGCAGTCGCTCTTGCCGCAGTGGCGGGCGGCATCCGGCTCATGGTCGCCCGCGCGTCGGACCTTTGAGCGCTCGTGACGGCGTGTGCACGGGCTCGTGCCTGACTCCTGTCCTCGCAGAGGCGGATGGGAGCCGGCGGGCCTGTCTCCCCTCGCGCAAGCCGCGACCATCGGCGCGAGCATGACCAGCGTGACGAGCCGGGTGCGGGGCTGTCCCCCCATGTTCGAGCTCCCCGGTGCGTGCGAGATTCCGCCGTCGCGTTGCCGTGGCGCCGTCAGCGCATCGGCGCTGGGGGCTCCTTCCAGCCGATCAGGCGGATAGTGCTGTCGAAGACGTTGGCCGGGCTACGAAAGAAGGTCCCGAGGGAGGATCTTTCCATGATGACGGCACCGCCGCGGTGCATGGGATCGCAGACCACGTAGCCGCCCTCCCCGCGTGAGCTGAAGACGGCGACGAAGTGGGGGATCTGCCCGTCACCGAAGGCGCCGTACTCGCCAGGGAAGCGGTCGCGCCAGCTCTTCGTGATGTGCCCGTAGGCGATCGCCATGCCGTCTTCTGCCAACATGGCGTCAAGGTCGGCCCACTCGCTGCCGAACGCGGCCACGCCGCCCAGATGCTCGATGGCCCGAGGCAGGGATGGCTCTTCCTCCATCAGGTCGAAGAAGACCGGGGTGGTGTCGTCGTCCAGCAGGAGCACGCCCTCTGCCAGGTAGGTCCGGGCACTCTCGG
>CAZQPP010000433.1:0-7239 GCA_964594295.1 uncultured Myxococcales bacterium
TCTTTCTCCCCGTTGTCGTCGTCGTCCACGCCGTTGCCGCAGATCTCCTCGGGCTCCATGAACGTTCCCGTACAGAGGTCCTGGTCTGCTCTACAGCGATCCTGGATGCAGAAGCTGCAGATCGAGCCCGGGTCCTCGAACTCCACGCACTCGTCCCAGCACTTCTCGACGGCGCAGAGGTCGGTGAGCACGAAGCAGAGCAGGCAGCCCTCCGTGAGGCTGCCGCCGTCGCTCATGCGCGTGATGTCGCTCACTGCGCACGCGCTCAGGCAGGCCAACGTAGCCTCCCGGCCCTCCTCCGGGTGAGCCCGCGCGCAGGCGAGCGTGCAGCTGTCGTCGCGGCGCTCGTCCTTCTCGTCGATGGCCTTGAAGAGCTGCATGTCGGCGTCGTTCAGGCAGGCGTCGACAGGCATCTCCTCCGCCACGCAGGCGCCACCGCGGCAGATCTCTCCCTCCGAGCAGGGCGCCGGCGCGCTCCACTCGTGGCAGATGTCCACGTCGTGCTGGCCGCAGACCCTCGCGCCGCCCTCGGCGCAGTCCGTGGCCCCCACCGGTACGCACTCGTCCGAGCAGTAACGTTTGCAGCGCCCCTCCTTGCACTCGTGGGCGCGCTGGCAGGGCTTGCCGTCGCCCCAGTCGAGGCAGCCGTCGCCGTCGAAGTCCTCGCACCTCTGCACCAGCTCTCCGGCGCACTGGGTGGTGCCGGCCTCGCAGGCGTTCACGCAGCCCTCGATGCACTGCCCCAACGTCGTGCAGACCTGTCCCTCGCCGCAGTCGCCGCAGCTCCCCTTGCAGGCGTCGTCGCCGCAGACGCGGCCCTCGCAGTCGACTCGGCACTCCTTGGGGCGCGCGAGGCCGTACTCGCTGAAGTGGTCGGTCTCGAAGGAGACCTTCATGCCGTCCTCCGACACCGTGCCCACGATCAGCGTGCCGTCGAGCGTGCGCGCCCGCTGCCACGTTCGGGATCGCCAGTCGAAGAGCAGCACCTTCACCTCTTCTCCGGCCGGCAGCCGGCCCCTGAAGACCGGGATGGTCACCGCGACGGGCTCCTCGAACTCGAGGCCCTCCGGCTCGAAGCGGAAGACCGAGACGACGATGAGCTCCTCGCCCGTCGTCAGCTCCGCGCCCACGGGCTCCTCCTCGAGCTCCCGCGCCGGCGTGATGCTGACGATGACCTCGGGCTCGCCGTCGGAGATGGCGCCGGGCGGTATCTGCACCTCGACACCGCTCTGCGGGTCCGAGACGGTGCCCCCGACCTCCTGCTCGATGGTCTCGGAGGCGGCGCAGGTCCCGGGGATGGGCGTGAAGGTGCAAGCTCCGTCGATCTCGTCGCAGTCGTCGGAGGTGCAGGGGTTGCCGTCGTCGCAAACGTCCTCGTCGGTCAGGCCGTCGCAGTCGTCGTCACGGCCGTCGCAGTTGGCGTCGCCGAGGCCGGAGGGCACGCAGCAGTCCCCGGGGCAGCGCTCCGGGTCCTCGCGCAGGTTGCCGCAGGGCGAGCAGACGAGGTCGCCGCAGAAGCCGCAGTCGGTGGGGCAGGTCAGGTAGCTCTCGCCTGCCACCTCCTCGCACTGACAGTTGCCGCAGATGACGCCGCAGTCCACCGGGCAGGTCACGGGGCCCTCCCCCGAGTCGCAGCTCCCGTTCCCGCAGAGGCCGCTGCAGTCGTCGGGGCAGTTGTCCGGGCTCTCGCCGCAGACCTCGCCGAGACACCAGCCGTCGCCGCACCTGCTCTCGCCGCTCGGCGCGTAGCAGCAGTCCTGGGGGCAGGTCGCGGGGTCCTCGCCGCCCTCGCAGACGTGGTTGCCGCAAGCCTTGAACTTGCAGTCCTCGGCGCACGAGAAGGGGCTCTCACCCTTCTCGCAGGTCCCGTTCCCGCAGTCCGTGCCGCAGTCCTCCGGGCAGATCGTCGGGTTCTCGCCGCAGGCGAAGCCGATGCAGTAGCCGTCGCCGCATTCGCTCGTGCCCTCGGGTGAGCGGCAGCAGTCGTCGGGGCAGGTCAGCGGGTCCTCACCGCAGGGCGAGCAGACGCCGTCCCCACAAGTCGCGCAGTCACACGGGCAGGTCTCCACGGCCTCGGCGGGATCGCAGACGCCGTTGCCGCAGCGGCAGTCGGTCAGGCCCTCGTCCTCCGTGCCGTCGCAGTCGTTGTCCGCCGCGTCGCACAGGGTCTCGCCGGCCGGCTGGAAGGTGGGGCGCTGCGCCGCGTAGACGGCCTCGCCGCAGGGCAGCCACTCCCCCTCCACGCACAGCTCGGGGGGCTTCACCGTGCCCTCGCACACGCCGATCTGGTTCTCGCAGGGGGCGGGCTCCTCCCCGCACGGGAAGGCGTCAGGTGCCTCACCGGGGTCCTGCCCCTCGTCGAGGGCCGCGGGGCCTTCGTCGACCACATCCGGCGGGCCCGGATCGGGCTGCCCCTCGTCTGCCGGCCCTTCGTCGGCCAGGCCGGGGTCGGTCTCCGCGGGGCCGGGGTCTGCGCTCGCGGAGGTGTCGTCGGCCGCGCCCGCCTCCTCCTGCTTGCAGCCACCCGCCGCGAGCGCGAGCGACAGGCTCGAGACCAACAACAGCGACAACGTTCCAAGACGGATCGTGCTCATTTCAGACCTCCCTGCACGTAGAAGTAGGTCGGGGCCTCACCCGTCGCCACCTCTCCGAGCCAGAGGCGGGCGACGCCGGTCTCCAGCCATAGGTGACCCTTAAGGAAGCGCGCGCGCAAGCGCGCCTCGACCTGGTGGCCGACGAAGGTCCCGGCCCTGCCCGTCGGATCACGCACGCCGGCGGTGGTCCACGCGTCTCTGGCCTGGGCCAGCCAGAAAGGACGGTAGGCGACCATGGCGTCCAGCCACGGCAGCGGGAGCAGCTCCACGCGCGCGCCCGGGGACATCAGGTTGCTGCGCGCGAAGGCCCCGTAGATGCCCGTGGGCCCGTACTCGAAGCGGCGCGCTCCGAAGAGGGTGTCGAAGCGCCCGTTCTTCTCGTCTCCGGGGTCCTTGTCGCCGCTGGCGAAGTCGTGCTGCAGCACGAGGCGCGGCTGGAGCGCGAGAGCCGCCGTGTAGGCGATCGAGGCGTGGGTGAAGTAGGCGAGGTGGTCGAGCTCCTCGGCGTCGTCGGCGCTGGCGGAGGCTCGCGAGCTCCCGGCCTGCAGCGCGGCCTCGATCTCGAGGTCGAGGCGCCCCGGCCTGGGCGGGATCAGCAGGCGCATCCCCCCCGTGAGCAGGCCGCGCTGCCTGGTCGGGCGCTCCTCCGTGCTCTGCTCGTGGAGGCCGAAGAGATAGGGCTCGGCGCGCACGGCGCCGGGCAGCGGGCGCGACCGGTAGAAGACGCCCCAGAAGAAGAGGTCGGTGCTCTCCTCGTCGAGCTCCATCTCGTTGTCGCGCAGCGCCGCGCGGGAGGAGGGGAGCCGCCTCACGGGGAGCACGGCGAAGCTCCGGATCATGTCGCCGGAGGCTCCTCTCCACTCCACCTCGACACCGGTGAAGGTGTTGATGGTGTTTCGGAAGCGGTTCCTGGCGACGAGGCGGCGGCTGCCCAGGTCCATGGTGAAGCGGCCGCCCCTCAAGAGCCCGCTCGAGCCCTCGGGGAGCATGCCGTCGAGCCTGAGCCGCCCGTAGGCCTGGAGGATCTCCAGGGTGTTGACGTGGGTCGTGTCGATCGCCGTGCTCTCGGTCGCGGCGTAGACCCGCGAGTCCGCGAGCTCGATGCCGGCCGCGACCGGCTTGTATCCCAGCTCGAGCAGGAGGGTCGTGCGCAGCGACAGGGCCCTGGCGTCGCCCGCGTAGCCCTCGCGGAAGCGGTTCGAGAGGATCTCGTAGCGGGTCCTGTGGCTCGCGGAGACGCTGATCCACCCCGGCAGCTCGGGCGTCGGCGCGCCGTTGAGGAACCCGCACAGGGCCAGCGTGAGCATCAGCGCGTTAGTCGACAAAGGCCACGCTCCGGAAGACTATCTGGTTGTTGTCGTTCAGGTAGATGAGCGCCATGGAGGCGCTGGTCGGCTCGTAGGCGATGTAGGGCATGTTCAGCTCGTCCGTGCCGTGGTCGAGGCGCCCGGTGCGCTCGCGGACGATGCTGCCCTCGAGGTCGAAGGTCGTCACCGAGGTCCGGCCGGTGTCGTCCTGGGTCACGACCGTGAACCGGTCGTCGACCCGCATCATGTTGGGCCAGTCGTAGTCGTCGCTGCTCAAGGTCACGGTGCCCTCGCTGACGCCGGCGCCCGACATCATCTGCAAGACGACCTTCTCGTAGTCGTTGTAGACCACGTAGTAGCGGTCGTCGTCGTAGGCCGCGGCGAAGTAGCCCGTCCCGCACTCGGACATGGCCTTGCCGCGGCTCGACGCCCCGCTCACCTTGGCGCCGGTCGCCGAGACCCGCGACATGTAGAGGCGCCCGTTCCCGTAGTCGCGCGAGCCCTGGGTCGAGAAGACGGCGTACTCGCTCCGGTCGGGGTTGTAGACCACTCGCGTGCGCGCGCGGCTGCGGTCGTCGGTCGGGCTGGTCCCGAGCAGGAGGTTGTCGGTCGTCGGGTCGCCGCCCATGAGCGCGCGGGAGGCATCCACCTGCCGGAAGAGCAGGTCGTCGTAGCTGATCCACCCGATGCCGAAGCGGCTGCCGCTCCAGTCGAGGGTCGGGTGGCCGTTGTGCGCCGAGTGGCCCCAGCGCAGCGGGCCGCTGACCTGGTTCCCCTCGAGGTCGTACTCCAGGAGCTCGATGCAGCTCGAGCCTCCGGACTGGTCGGGCGCAAAGGTGCCGTTGTGCCCGGAGGCGCACTTGTAGGAGTAGAGCATCTGGAAGCGGTTGTCGTTGTAGGCGGGGTTCATGGTCTCGAAGCAGCCGCCCCCGCCGGTCCAGCGCAGGCTGTGCTTCTTGAGCACCCTGCCGGTGTTGTCGAGCACCGAGACCTCGACCGGTCCGCCGTTCCCCTGCGCGGCGGATGCGGCGACGAAGAAGCGGTTCGGCGCCGGCACGAGCACCGGCGCTTTCCAGCCGGCGTACTTCGTCGTGAAGACGCCTTTCGCGGAGCCGGCGGTCGTCATGGCCGGGCAGTCGTTGTCGGTCGCCGGGTTTGCACCCTCGGGGCAGCAGAGGTCGCCGTCGGTCGGAGGGGTCGGAGGGTGCTCGCAGCGCTGCTCGCACAAGGTGCCTTCGTGGTTGTCGAGGGTGCAGACGTCGCCGTCGTCGCAGGTCGACGGGCAGGAGCCGTCGAGGCCCGACGAGATCTTCGTGTCGCAGTGCTCCCCCGGCTCCACCACGCCGTTGCCGCAGACCGGGTCGCAGTCGGAGTCCTCGATGGCGTTGGCGTTCGCCGGGCAGCAGCCGTCGCCGTCGACGCGCTCCGTGAGGGTCGTGTTCGAGCAGCTGCAGTTGTGCACGGTGAGGGTGTCGATCGTGCAGGGGTTGTCGTCGTCGCAGTAGCCGGCGATCTCGTCGTTCTCGCAGCCGGTGGCGGGCACGCAGTAGTCGTGCGTGCAGTCTTTGCTGTCGTCGCAGCTCCTCGCCGGGCCGCCCTCGCAGGTCTTCGCCTCGCACCTGTCCGAGACGGTGCAGGCGTCGCCGTCGTCGCAGCCCTCGGTGTTGGCAGTGTGCGTACAGTCGCTCTGCGGATCGCAGGCGTCGTCGGTGCACACGTTGCCGTCGTCGCAGCGCGCCGCCCTGGGCTGATGGGTGCAACCCGAGGTCGAGTCGCAGCCGTCCTCGGTGCAGTGGACGCCGTCGTCACAGTCGAGGGCCGGGCCACCCTCGCACGCCCCTCCGGCGCAGCGATCGGCCGTCGTGCAGACGTCCCCGTCGTCGCAGGCCATGGTGTTGCTCGGGAAGGCGCAGCCGCTCGCAGGGACGCAGGTGTCGTCGGTGCAGAGCTCGCCGTCCTCGCACACGAGGGCCGGGCCGCCCTTGCAGGCTCCGTCTCGGCACCTGTCCTCGGTCGTGCAGAGGTCGCCGTCCTGGCAGGGCGCCGTGTTGTGCGGGTGGAGACAACCCTGTGAGGAGTCGCAGGGATCGTCCGTGCAGGGGTCGCCGTCGTCGCAGTCGGTGGGCCCGCCCGGCTCGCACGAGCCTCCGCTGCACGTGTCGCCGTCGGTGCACGGGTTGCCGTCGTCGCAGCTGGCGCTGTTGGGCGGGTTCGTGCACCCGCTCGCGGCCTCGCAGAGGTCGTGGGTGCAGGGGTTCTTGTCGTCACAGTCCGGCGCCGGGCCGCCCTCGCACGCGCCGGCGGCGCAGGCGTCTTGTGTGGTGCAGGCGTTTCCGTCATCGCAGGGCAGCACGTTCGGGGTGTTGGTGCAGCCGCTGCCCGAGTCGCAGCCGTCGTCGGTGCAGGGGTTCTTGTCGTCGCAGCTGGGGGCGGGGCCTCCCGTGCAGGCCTTGCCGGCGCACGCGTCCTGCGTCGTGCAGGCGTCTCCGTCGTCACAGGGCGCGGCGTTGGCGGAGTGCAGGCAGCCGTCCACCGCGTCGCAGGCGTCGTCGGTGCACGGGTTCTTGTCGTCGCAGTCTTGGGGGTGCAGGCCCTTGCACGACCCGCCCTCGCAGCGGTCGAGGGTGGTGCAGACGCTCTGGTCGTCGCAGGGCTCGGCGTTGTTCGTGTGGGTGCAGCCGCTGCCCTCGTCGCAGCCGTCGTCGGTGCACGGGTTCCGGTCGTCGCAGGGCAGCGCCTCGCCTCCCCCACAGGCGCCGTCACGACACCTGGTGTCCGTGGTGCACGCGTCGCCGTCGTCGCAGGGCTCGGTGTTGTCGACGTTGACGCAGCCCGAGCGCGTGTCGCAGGAGTCTGTGGTACACGGGTTGCCGTCGTCACAGTCGAGCACGCCGGCGCCCTCGCAGCGCCCCTCCTCGCAGCGGTCGGGCTCGGTGCAGGGGTTCAGGTCGTCGCAGGGCTCGGCGTTGTCCGTGTGCGTGCAGCCGCTGCCCGGATCGCAGCTGTCATCCGTGCAGGGGTTGCCGTCGTCACACTCCCTCGCCTCACCGCCCTTGCAGCTGCCCTCGGCGCAGCGGTCGGAGACCGTGCAGGCGCTGCCGTCGTCGCAGGCCTCGGTGTTTGGCTCGTGGGTGCAGCCGCTCTCCGCATCGCATCCGTCGTCGGTGCAGGGGTTCGAGTCGACACACTCGCGCACCGCGCCGGCGCGGCAGGTGCCCCCCTCGCAGCGGTCGTTCTCGGTGCAGGCGTCGCCGTCCTCGCAGGGGGCGGTGTTGGGCTCGAAGGTGCAGCCGCTGCTCGGAACGCAGCCGTCGTCCCTGGACGGCTGCGAGTACTCG
>CAZQPP010000434.1:0-7238 GCA_964594295.1 uncultured Myxococcales bacterium
CGAGGACTTGCAGCTTCCGAGGCCATTCCATGGTCCCCAACGGCGTTTTGCCGCTCCCCGACCTGGGACTGGCAGCCTCGTGGGCATTCAGCGACGCGATCCGCGTGTGGTCGGTGGAGACCGGTGAGGAGCAGGTCGAGTTCGCGCACCACCGAGACGTTGTTGGAGGAGTGCTGCGCCTGGGAGACGGGCGCCTCGTGTCCTGGTCGGCCGACGGCACGATCTGGACATGGTCCATCGACGGTGCGTCTCCACCCCAGATGGCCGTGCACCCTGTGGTCTCCTCGAGATGCGCCGTCTTGGGGGGACCACAGCAGCTCGTGCTGTCCGGAGCCTGGTCGGTGCCTCTGTTCGTACATTGCGAGCCCGTCGCCCGGTTCGCTGATGACGGCCAGGCTCGCCTCGCTCGACCTCCGGCGCCCTGACCGATACCAGCACTCCGGCACACGAAGGCTTCGTTCCGGCCCCCTGCAATTCCGGCGGGGCGGCACCTCAGCATCACCGGCACCGATCCCTGAACGTGGCCCTCCGTGACCGGTTTCGCGGGCCCGCTGTGTTATCCTCCGCGACCACGGAGAGCTCGACATGAACCCGCTCATGCATCGCCTCGGTCCCGCCTTCCTCGTCGTGGCGCTTGCCTTCGCCACCGGCGCGTGCAGCAGCGACGGCGAGGGAACCGGTGAACCTTCGGGCCCCGTGAGCGATATCCAGCTCGCTGACCTGACCGACGCCGGAGCGACCGAGCCGGCCGACACGGCGGATGTCGCCGTGGACCCGGGCAACGTGACGGACCTGGAGCCGGCCTCAGACGTCGAGGCAGAGGTGCCCGACTCAGGCGAGGACGCCGGCGAGACCACCGAGGAGCAGGACGAGGGAGGCGAAGAGCCGGATCTCTGGACAAACACCTGCCCCACCCCGCCGAAAGGCCTGGTGGACTTCCACGGAGACGAGTTCGACGCCTTGCTCGAGCGTCTCTGGAACGACTTCTGGGATCCGTCGGGCAACTGGGAGGAGGACATGATGGGCGACGCCACCTGGTTCGCCCCGGAGGTGCTCTTCCCTGTCGCGGCCGCCGGGCATTGCCGTGAGCCCCATGATCGGGCCGTGCAGACGGTCGACCACGAGGTCGAGCTGCTCAAGCAGTTCCTCGTGGACGGCACCGTGAGCCAGGACGCCGTCATCGGGGCGCCCTCGCTGATCGTCGGCTATCGCTGGACGCACAAGCACTTCTACGAAGCCACGGCGGGCATGGGCATTCGCTTCATCGGCGGGCAGATCGTCTCCGACCCCGAGTCCTTCGCCGGCATGTTCGTCTCGCCCGTGGTCGCCCTGGGCGCGACCGCATACGAGATCTTCGACTACGTGGACGCCACCGGAAAGCAGGACATGGTCGACCTGGGCATGGAGGTCCTCGGAAAGGCCCGGGCCGACTACTGGGACGAGGAGCAGGGCGTCTACTCCGACGAAGCGATGGGTATCTGGGACTGGTCCGAGGCCATGATGCTGATGGCCCTCGCGCGAGCCTACAAGGTCACCGGTGACGCCGACCTGCTCGAGCACGCCGAGCGGCTGGCGGCCTCGACCAAGGAGCTGCTGTGGGACGAGGGGAAGGGCGGCTTCTTCGCGTACCCCGAGTTCGCCGGCAAGGGCCTGTCTGGGCTGGCCTTCCTCACCAGGGCCTTCCTGCTCCTCTACGAGATCACCGGCGACCAGGAGCACCGTGACACGGCGGCCGCGACCCTCGACTACTGCTTCTCGTCGGAGCTGTACGACGGAGACCTGCTCTACCACGACTGGACCGAGGCGCACGGGATCGCCGGCTCCTACTGCACGGGCTGCAACTTCTTCGTGCTGGCGAACCTGTGGCTGTACCAGGAGCTGAGCAGCGCCCCGGATCAGTGAGAGAGAGGGCGGCAAGGACTCGCTGCTCGAGATCCAGGAGCCCATCCGCCCAGCGCCCTGGGACCGGCACCGAGCCCGGGACCTAGCAGCAGCAGGACCCCGAGCCGCAGTCGTCGCCGTGGCCCTGGGCCGCCGCGAGCTCCTCGGGCGTAGCCTCGCGAACGCCCTTCACGGTCACGTCGAAGTGCAGGGTCGTGCCGGCGAGGGGGTGGTTCCCGTCGAGGCGCACGGTCTCGTCCTCGACGGCCGTGACGTTGACGAGGTGCACGCCCGCGGGGCCTTGGACCTGGAGCGTCATGCCGACCTCGAGCTCCATGCCCTCCGGGAAGCGCTCCTTGGGCACGTCCTGGACGAGCTCGTCACTGCGCACGCCGTAGCCCTCCTCGGGGGCGAAGGTCGCCTTGATGTTGTCGCCGTCGGTCTTCCCGAGGAGCTTCGCTTCGAGAGCCGGGATCAGCTGCCCTGCCCCGTGGAGGTAAACCAGGGGCTGCGCGCCCGTCGAGGAATCGATCTCCTCCCCGGCGTCGTTTGTGAGGACGTAGTCGATCGCCACGATGGTGTTCTCTGCGATGTTCATGCTGCTCCCGTGTGAGCGTGGAGGCGCCGACTCGAGCGGAAGGAGGTCGGCAAGGGACCCTACGTGGGCACGATTGGCCGTTTGTCAACGGCAGTACTCGAAGTGGCGGCAGTCGTCGTCGTCGCAGTCGTAGACACCGTCACCGTCGTTGTCCAACTCGTCGTTGCACTTGCCCTCCTGGCAGTGCGTGAACCAGAAGCAGGTGGCCTCCCAGCAGTCGGTCATGCCGTCGCCGTCGTTGTCCACGCCGTCGTCGCAGAGAGCCTCCGAGCACCCGCCGACGTAGGTGCAGTCCCTGTCATCGCAGTCGGTGGTGCCGTCGCCGTCATCGTCGACGCCGTCCCCGCAGTCCTTCTCCACGCAGGGGACCTTGCCCATGCAGCTCAGCTCGCCGCAGTCGGTGAAGCCGTCGCAGTCGTTGTCGAGGCCGTCCCCGCAGGTCCCCGCGACGAACTCCACGCCGTCCGCGTTGACGTCGCGGTTGCTGTCGTCGCAGTCGCCGGCCTCGCCGGTCTTGGTGCCTCCGGGGAAGTCGCAGGCGTACATGATGGTCGCCGGATCACCGTAGCCGTCGGTGTCGGCGTCCTCGTACCAGGGCGTCGGGTCAGCGCCGCCCGGGCAGCTCTCCAGCTGGCAGTCCGCGTCGCAGCCGTCGCCGGAGTCGGTGTTGCCGTCGTCGCAGCCTTCGGCCCAGTGGTCGTGCCAGCCGTCGCCGCACTCGGGCTCCGGGCGCTCGAGGTGCACGGTGACGGTGGCCTCGCCGTAGGTCGTGCCCTCGGTGAGGGCTACGCTGTACTTGAGCTCGAAGGTCTGCTCGTTGAGCTCCGGGTCGATGCTGCGCACCACCACCTTCTGGCGGTCCGCGTCGAGGCCGAGCCTCACGTTGTCGGCGGTCTGGTTGTAGGGGCGCCAGATGTGGAAGAAGCCGGGCTCGGTGCCGCCGAGGTCGTCGTTCTCCAAGACCGCGAAGGTAGCCGGGCCGCGGTTGAGCGGCATCGTGTACTCGTCGTCGAGCAGGATCACGTTCCAGCTCTGCTCGGGCGCCGTGACGCGGACGGTCCCCTCGGCGGCGTTCGCGCCCTCGCCGATGGTGTAGGTGAACTCCTCGATGCCGGCCCAGCTCGCGGCAGGCTCGTAGGTGATGGCCTTGCCCTCTTCTGCGATCGTGGCAACTCCGAAGAGCGGCGTCGCCACCCCGGCAACGGCGAGCTCCGAGCTCACCGAGTCGACGTCGTTGCGGAGCACGTCCATGCGGAAGGCTTCGGCGCCGGCCTCGATCTTGAAGCGCTCGCCGAAGGCCACGACCGGCGGCGTGAAGGGGGTCTCGTCGAGCGAGGCGCCGGCCAGGGAGGCCCGCACGCCGAAGGACAAGGCGTCCTTGGCCGTGGTCCCGTCCTCTCCCTCCACGCCCGTGCTCACGTCGGCGAGGCTGTGGACCACGGGCAACACCTTGCAGACGTCGCGGAAGGCGTAGCAGACCCAGGGCTCGGTCCTCCAGTCGCAGTGATCCCAGGAGTCGTCGTCCCTCTGGGCGCACTTGACCCAGAACTCGCCCTCGTCAATCCCGTACTCGACGACCGGCTCCTCGCGGTCCACGTCCAGGCACGTGCACGCCTGAGCCTGGGACACGAAGTAGTCCCCGATGGCGGACATGGGCACGTAGCCGGAGAGCTTCAGGCCGCCCACGATCTCCTCGCCGACCTCCTCGTCGACCGAGCGGATGACGTCGTCCTCGAGCACGACCGGCCCCTCGATGCGCACGCCGTAGGCCGGGAGGTGCATCATGCTGCCGTCGGGCATGACGAAGTCGAAGTCGAGGCTGGCGCCCTCGGCCCGCAGGACTCCGTCGTCGTCGAGGGCGGCGCGGTTGAGCTGGTGCGGCACGCCCTCCGCGGTGAGGCCGCCCGGCAGCACACGGAAGCTCGCCTCGCCCGCCTGGAGCGCGCGCACCGAGGACTCGGGGTAGCCGTTGTAGTCGAGGTCGCGCGTGGCGGGCCACCACTGGACGCGCACGGGCCCGCACTCGTCCTCGCCCGGGTGCTCGAGCAGCTCGACGAGGTGATGCTTCCAGCCCTTGTCGATGGAGCGCTGCAGCGCCCTGCCCTCGATGTCGGTGGAGACCTCTCCGGACACGGCCTGATCGGCGAGCTTCACCAGCATCGCGAGCATGTTGTCGGGCTCGCCGTCGCCGGTGAGGTCGTGGCAGCAGGGCACGCCCTCGGCCTCCTCCCGGATCTGGAGGCGCGAGATGACCCCGAGGGCGCCCGTGATCTCCGGCTCGCCGGTGACGAGCGCCACGCAGCGCGTGTTGACGCAGCGCTTGTCGCCTTCGCACCCGCCGTCGTCTTCACACTGCGGCTCGTGCGGGCCGCAGGCCGCCCCGGGCTCCCAGAACGAGCCGCCACCCGACGGGCCCGTGTCCGTCCCGCCCGGGTCCGTCGCGGGGACGTCCTCTCTCGGCTCGCCGTCGTCGGTCTTGCCGCCTTCGTCCTCGGCGCCGCCCGGGTCCGTCTTCACGTCCTCCTCGCCCGCGCCGCCGCGGTCCTTCAGCTCGCCGGTGTCCCCGGAGACGCCGGGGTCCGTCACCTCGCCGGTGTCCGCGTGGACGGCCGCGTCCTCCTCGACATCGCCCGCCGGCGACGTGCTCGTCTCCTCCGAGCAGGCGACGATACCGAAGCTCAAAAGGACCAGGAGCGCGCTCAGCGCAAACCTCGACACCTCGTTCCAAGCCGTGATCTTCATCGGCGGACCTCCACTGGCGGCTCTATGCTCTGGCGACGCCCGGGGCAGCGCGCTCGCGCCGCACCCGGACCCGCGTCAACCCGGGACCTGAGGCTTTAACCTACAGGCTTTCGAGCACCTCGGCGAGGGCCTCCATGTACTTCGGGTCGATCTTCCGACCGCAGGAGAGCCCCTGGTGGTAGCTCAGCTCCTCGTCCTTCCACTGGGGCTCGGTGAGCAGGTAGCCGAGCCAGTCGTTGGCGAGGCCGAGGACGACGGGATCCTTCAGCCCCGCGTCGAGGATGAGCTTCTGCGCCTTGTGCGCGAACTCGGGGAAGGCCTCGCCGGGCGTCGAGACGAAGGTCAGGTTGCCGACCCTGTAGAGCCCCATCTCCGTCCGCATCTCGCTCATGTGGTCCTCGACGTCGACCCACTCGAAGGGCGCGGGCGCCATCTTGGCCGCCAGCATGAGCAGCTTGTTGTCCGGGTGGAAGCCGAACTTCTTGTAGCGGAAGTCGATGCCCGTCTCCTCCACCGGCTTGGCCTCCTTCATCGCCTCGACGGCGTTGTCGAAGACCAGCTTCCCCGTGCAGGTCACCTTCATGTGGTGCGTGGGCGTGAGGTCGGGGTCCATCCACCCGTCGGGGAAGGCCTCCTCGTCGAGCCCACACTCCTCGGGGCGCTCCGGGTAGGTCCCGCCGATGGCGCCGGTCAGGTGGACCGCGATGCCTCCGAACTCCTCGGCCATCATCTTGCGCAGGGGCCCCCACCAGTCGGCGGAGATGCCGTTGTTGTCGCTGCCGTAGGCCGTCGGGTGCGAGTTCCAGCGCGAGAGCGTGAACACCGCCTCGCCGCCGGGGCGCTTGCCCAGGATGACGATCAGCTCGTCGTCGGTCTCGGGATCGCTGCCGTCGGTCTTGTTGGGCGAGCTCCCCCTCGCCCAGGTCATCTCGATGTCACCCATGGCCGCGAAGGCCTCGGAGGCCGCCTCGGCGGCCTGTTCCTGCACGTGGGCCGCATAGTCCTCGTCCCGGCCGTAGCCGCCCATGGGCCCCCACAAGCCCACCATGTCCGGCGCCGCGTGGGAGTGGCTCGCGGTCAGCACGATGCGCTGGCCCTGGAAGTAGACTCCGAAGTCGTCGTAGAGGCGCTGCTGCACCAGCTTGTGGATGATGGCGTGATCGTGGTGGAGCATGCCGGAGCTGTCCAGACCGGCGAACATGACGACCTCGCCCGTCTCGGTGTCTCCGATGGCCACGACGCCCACCTTGAGCGGGTCGTGCACGCCCTCAGACTTGCGGCATCTCTCCTCGTTCCCCAGGCAGAAGCCGAATCCGCCGAGGAGCGCGACGCCGTCGGGCGTGATGTCGGCCTCCGCGGCGCCGGCGATGAAGCGGGTGGTGAAGGTCTTGCCCTCGGGCAGGCGCGGCAGCGACTCCCAGTCGATCTCGGGCACGTCGGGCACGTCCGACTCCAGGTCCGTGGCGGCTCCCTGATCCGACACGGCAGACGAGGTGTCCTCGTCGACCTGCAAATCGCTTTCCGCGTCCTCGGCGGCAGCCGGCAGATCCGTGCCCTCCTTGGCGCCGTCGTCGCTGGAGCAGGCACCGGCCAGACCGCAGAAGGCCACGCACGCGGCCAGGACGAGAACGTTGCCCAGAATGTGGAAGGACCTCGTCATGTGCTGCCTTCTCCTTCTTCTCTTGTTGCCATCAGCGCCCGAAGCGCCGCAATGAGGACTCGGTGAAGCGGCCGCGCTCCAGACCGACGTTGTGGAACGCGCTGTAGGTGGTCAGCGCCGTGGCGTGCCTTGCCTGGACGTCCACCGCTAGTGACAGGGCGAGGTCCGGCGGCACCCGCTCGATGTCGGCCGACTCGTTGTAGGCGTTGACGAAGACCTTCCAGAGCTTCCCCTCGGCGTCATAAGCCTCCTTGAGGGGCACGAGGAAGGTCTCCGCGTCCACGTAGAGCACCACGCGCGGGTAGGGGCTGGTCCAGAACTTGTGGCTGGCCTCGACGACGTAGACCGGGCGCGGCT
>CAZQPP010000435.1:0-7223 GCA_964594295.1 uncultured Myxococcales bacterium
CGTGTTCCAGTCCCAGTGTGGCTGATCATCCTCTCAGACCAGCTACGCGTCGTTGGCTAGGTAGGCCATTACCCCACCTACTACCTGATGCGGCGCGAGCCCATCCTCCGGTGGCCGAAGCCTTTGCCCATCCGGTCCGCAGACCTGATGGCTGTACGCGGTATTAGCGGTCCTTTCGGACCGTTATCCCCCGCCGGAGGGTAGGTTACCCACGTGTTACTCACCCGTTTGCCGCTGTACTAAGGGGCCGAAGCCCCGTTTCTCGCTCGACTTGCATGTATTAGGCACGCCGCCAGCGTTCGCTCTGAGCCAGGATCAAACTCTCCGTGGAAACTCTGATCCGTGCCTAAAGCAAACATCTAGTGTTGCTCTATCACGTTGGTTGAACCTCGTTATTCACGGGTTCTTGCACTTCTGTCTCGTTGTCAAAGATCGACCAGCGCTCGGGGCTTCCCATTCCCTAGGACGTACAAGACCGTCGCCTCGCGGCGGGGGCGTGGCGGGTTGGGAAGAGCTAAAGAGCGGTCGCCTGTTGTTGAGGCGGAGCGGCCTTATAGAGGACGGTTCTGAGGTTGTCAACACGTTTGTGCCGGAAAACGGCGTTGCCGGCCGAAAAAACGCGGCGGAGGGTGGAGCTCACCGGCGGCCCTTGCGGCCGGAGCGCTTGCGGCTGTTGCGCTTCGGGGGTGTACGGGGGGCGCGGCCGGCGGCCGCGGGGCCCGCGGCGGCGAAGGCCGGGTGGAGGACCGCGAAGACGGTGCCACGTCGCCGCAGGAAGGCCCAGAGCTGGGCGACGCCCGCGAAGAGCAGGAGCGCGATGACCTGGCTGGTGGAGAAGGGGGTGCCCATCACGCCGACACCTCGGTCCACGTCGCCGCGGGCGAACTCGATGAGGAAGCGCCAGGTCCCGTAGATGAGCAGGAACTGCAGCAGGGTCTGGCCGTCGAAGCTCTTTCGCCTTCGCAGGACGAGCAGGACCGCGAAGATCGCGAAGCCCACCAGGGACTCGAGGAGCTGCACCGGGATGACAGGCAGGCTGTGAGCGGCGTCGGCCGCGAGGCCGTGGGTCCGCATGTGTGTGTCGAGGGCGGGCGGGTTCTTGTTGGCGAAGCTGGGCGCGGCGAGGTCCCAGCGCGGGAAGCGCAGGGCGGCCGGCGTGGACTTCGAGACCGGCAGCCCGTAGTCGCAGCCGTACAGGAAGCAGCCGAGGCGCGCGAAGCCCAGGCCGATTGCCAGGGAGGGCGCGGTGCAGTCCGCAAATGACCAGAAGTCGTGCTTCTGGATGCGCAGGTAGGCCCACCCGCCGAGGATGCCGCCGATGTAGCCGCCGTAGGCGACGAGGCCGCCGCTCGTGAAGTCCAAGAACTTCAGCAAGGACAGCTTCGCGGCCGGATCGGAGGCGAACCAGAAGAGGCGCGCGCCGAGCAAGCCGCCGGCCACGCACCAGAAGAGGGCGCCGGAGGTGCGCCTGGCGTCGTAGCCCACGATGCGGCAGGCGCCCGCGGCGAGACCCCAGGCCAGGAAGATGCCCAGGCCCAGCATCAGGCCGTAGGAGAAGAGCGGGTGAGCGGAGAGCGGTCCGGGCAGCCAGTCGGGGAGGGCTATTAGATATGGGCGCATAATAAACCCGAGCCTACCATTCCGCCGGCTTCCCGTCGGGGACGACGACGCGCGGCCCTCGAGCCTCGAAGCAGATGTCGTTGCTGAGCTGCTTGCGCCCGCTGCCGTCGGTGGGCGCGACGTAGAGCTCCCGGTCCTTGTTGGCGCGCTGATCGTGGTGCTGCAGCGGGGTCACGCCGTCGCTGTCGAGCATGGGGCTGCCGGTGAAGACGAGGGCCTTGCCGTCGGGAGTCACGTCGAAGGCCGTGATGATCACGTTCTCGGCGAGCTCGCCCTCCGGGTTCCTCGTGATGTTTCGGATGTCCGCCTCGTCGAGGGCGGTCCCGTCTCCGATCGCCGCGGTCGGGATCTCGATGATGTCGGTCTGCTCCTTGTCCAGGTTGCTGCAGTCGTTGATCACGAGCAGCAGCAGGTGCTGGCCGTCGGGCGCGACCTCCATCTGCCTCACGCGCACCCAGGGGAAGGCGCGGGTCGTGTTGAAGCAGGACGAGGTCTCGTAGGCGCCTCCCGGGGGCATGGCCAGCAGGTTGCTGAAGGAGCGGTCGTGGGTCTTCACGTTCCACTTGTAGATGGTGAGGGCGTCGTCGTTCTGCAGCACCGCGAAGACGTTCTCGCCGTTGAGGTCGACGGCCACCGGGTCCGTGTCGCTGTAGCGCGAGCCCGCCGTGATGCACTGGCCCGAGACCTCGTTCGGGCAGATGAGGTCCAGGGGGTTCAGGATGCCCTCGGACCAGTGCACGATCTGCTGGCTGCCGATGCTCGGGTTCAGGTAGACGATGTTCTTCCCCGGCTTGTCCACCGTGAAGTGGCCCTGGTAGGTGCTCCCCTTGCGGTCTTCGGGGGCCGGGGGCACCTCGGGCAGGAAGGCCGTCAGCTCCGACGGCCTCTCGAGGGGAACGCGGGTGTAGCTGTAGTAGCGACCTCCCGGGCCGCCGGGGTCCTGCCCCACGAGGCGGGAGAAGAAGAGCATGTCCCCGCCGAAGCCGAAGTCGATGATGCCCTCGATAGGGTCGCCCTTGACGATGCGCGCCTGAAGCTGTGGGTTGAAGCGCCCGAGCAGGAAGCTGAAGGTGCCGGTCTGGCTGACGGGGCGTCCCACCAATATCCAGCGCATGCGCTCGTCGGTGAAGCAGCCCGCCTTGCAGGTCTCCCCCGCCTCCTTGAGGCTGAGCTGGGTCACCGAGGTCTGGTGGCTGCCGTCGGGCCAGATGATGACGAGGTCGGACTCGCGCACGTCGGGGTCCCCGTCCTGCGAGCAGTTGTTGAAGCGCTCCTCGTAGGTGAAGAGGATCTTGAAGGCGTCGTTGTCGATCTCGGTCGGCCCGCCGGAGTCCTCGTCGGCGGGGCCGGGATCGAGGGTCGCGGGCGTGTCCGCGGCCGGGCCGGGGCTGGAGCTGTCGGTCGGCGCCGTGCCGGGAGGGGGGGCGCCGCTGCCGCCGCCGTCGCTGCCGCACGACACGCAGGCCAGGAACAGGGTGGTGATCGCCCAGGTCCGCAGCGTCATTGGAATCCTCGTGGGAGAAGGGGTGGGGGATTGTGCCGAGTTGGGGCGAGGGGCTCAAGCGGGAGAGTGGCGAGGGAGGAGGGAGGAGGGACGAGGGACGAGGGATGAGAGCGAGAGCGAGAGCAAGAGCGAGGGGTAGGGCTCGACATCACCTGCGAAAGGCCGCACAATTGCAGGTCTCAGGAGCGGGGGCGCGCGGCGACCGGCTCGGCGGCTCGAACGCGACCTTCGCTGCTCTGTGCGCCACGCTGCCGATGTCCACCGCCAAGCAAGAAGAGCCTCCGCGCGCCGCTACGAACCCGCGGCTGATGACACCGGCGCTCCTGGATGAGCGCTGGCCGCTCGCGCGACATCTCTCCGGGCGATCGGGTGCTCCGTTTTGCCGGCTGCTGAGCGTGTCGGTCGACGCCCTCGTCGAGGGCGCCGTGGAAGACGCCGGCGGGATGCCGGGCGGGGTGTGCATCCTGGCGCAGGGCGGTTATGGACGCTTCGAGCTCTCCCCCTGCTCCGATGTGGACCTGCTCGTCCTCGCCGACGAGGTCGACACCGAAGCGGTCGAGGAGCTGCTCGGCCCGTTCTGCGAGGAGATCCGTGAGGCCGGGCTCCGTCCCAGCATCGGACACCGCACCCTCGAGGAGACCCTGGAGCTGGTCGACAGCGACATGAAGACCGCGGTCGCCCTGCTCGACACCAGGCACCTCGCAGGCTCTCCGGAGGCCTACGGCCGCCTCAGGGTCGGGGTAGAAGAGGAGGTCGTGAAGAAGAGGGCCGCGAAGCTCGTGCGCTTCCTGAGGAGCGAGGCCGAGCTGCGGCGCGACCGCCTCCGGAGCCACTGGTACCTGCTCGAGCCGAACCTCAAGCTGAGCGAGGGCGGGCTCCGCGACGTGCACAGCGTGCGCTGGATCCAGCGCCTTCTCAGCCACATCGGGGAGAAGGTCGAGGCGATCAGCGAGGTGCAGCTCCACGACGACCACGCCTTCCTGCTCTGGCTGCGCAACGCCTTGCACGTCCTCGCCCGCTGGCACCAGGACCAGCTCACCTTCGAGCACCAGGACGCCCTGATCGCCGAGCTACGCGCGCTGCCCCAGGCCCCATACCGATTCTCGCGGGCAGAGGACCTCATGCGGGCCTATCACCTGCACGCGAGGCGGGCGGCGCGCTGCTTCCGGCTCTGGCTCTCCCGAGCCGGGGGTGTGCTGCACGGGGGCGACCGGGGGCGCGCCACCGACCGGCCCGTGCCCTCCGAGCCCGGCGTCGTCATCCGGGAAGGGCGCCTCGCCCTCGGAGAGAGCGTGCCCGAAGAAGATCTCGAGACGGCGGCCTTGCGCCTCTTCAGGTGCATGGCGCGAACAGGGCTGCCGCTCCACCACACGCTCCACGAGCGGCTGGGAGCGCTGCCCGAGGAGCCGGCTCCCTTCGTGCTCGACGATCCCGAGGCGCGCAAGGCTCTCCTCGAGCTGGTCTGCGGGCGGGACCAGGGAGCGCGCGCCCTCGAGAGGTGCCACGACGTGGGCCTGCTCGCCCGCGTGCTGCCCGAGTTCGAGCCCCTCGGTGGCTGCTTCCAGCGCAGCATCTACCACCTCTACACCGTCGACGTTCACTCGCTGAGGGCGGTGGCCGCCCTCGACGACATCGCCCAGGGGAGGGTCGCCGGAGCCGAGATCGCCCACGAGCTCCTGCGCAGCGGCTACGCGGGTGACACGGCGGTCTACGTGGCGGTGCTGCTGCACGACCTGGAGAAGGCCACGAGGGGAGACCAGGAGCGGGCCCACCGGCTCCTCAACACCGCCCTCGCCCGCCTGCACATCGACGAGCCCACCTCGGCCGAGGTCCACTTCCTCGTGGCCCACCACCTGAGGCTCGCCGTGGCCTGCCAGAAGATGGACCTGAGCGACGACCACGCCTTGCTCGGCGTGGCCCGCGAGGTGGGCAACGTGGAGCGCCTCGACCGGCTCTACCTCGTGACGCAGGCGGACATGAGGGGCGTCAACCCGGATCTGATCTCGTCCTGGCAGTTCAAGCTCCTCGACACGCTCTACCTGCGCCTGCGCGCGATCCTGCAGAGCGGCCTCGACCTGTGGCGGGACCCGGAGGCCGTCGTGGAGCGCCGCGTTGCCCAGGTCGTCAGGAGCCTCGTGGGCCGCGTGCCCTCGTCGAGCCACCCTGTCTTCGAGATGGCCAGGCGCCACTACCAGCGCCTTCCCACGCGCTACGCCCTGCACACCCTGCCCCAGGACGTCCCGGTCCACATGCGCCTGCTCATGGACGTCGACCGCAAGTCCTCGGACCTGGAGATCGAGACCCGCCGCGTGGCGGCGGCCGCGGGGGGGGCTTCACAGAGCCGCGCCGGCCTGACCGAGGTCATTGTGGCCACGCGCGACCAGCCCAACCTGCTGAGCTGCCTGACCGCCGGCTTCGCCGCGCTCACCGTGAGCATCCACGAGGCGCACATCTTCAGCACGCTGGACGGGCTCGCCCTCGACATCTTCCTCGTGGACAGCGATCTGGTGGACCCGAACCGCGCCAAGATGCTCCACGAGTCGGTCTCGGCCGCGTTGAGCGACCCGGAGGGCTTCGAAGCCCGCGTCGCCGTCGCCCGGCGCTCGGGGACCGGCCTGAGCGCGCGCGGCCCGGTACCAGCCCCCCACGTCGCCTTCGACGACAAGATGTCCGTGCGTTTCCTCGCCGTGGAGATCTGCGCCCAGGACCGGGTCGGCCTGCTCCACGACCTCACGCGGGCTCTGACCGCCGCCAAGCTCGACATCCACCTCGCCAGAGTCGCCACCGAGGGCCCGATGGCGAGGGACGTCTTCCTGGTCAGCGAGATAGGGGGCGGCCGTCCCCAGGGCGCCAAGCGCACGAGGGCCATAGAGCGGGCGCTCCTCGACGTGGCCGGCGGATGAGCTGGGACGAGCACATCGACGCCTTCTGCGCGCACCTCGCCCTCGAGCGCAACGCCAGCCCCCACACGGTCGAGGCCTACGCGAGGGATCTCCAGCGCCTGGTCGCCTCACTCGGTGGGAGCGCCGCCGAGCCCCCTACGGTCCCCCTCGATCACATCGGACGCGAGCACATCGTGTCCATGGCCGCCTCCCTGCTCGACGAGGGCATGACCTCTGCTTCGGTGCGGCGGACGCTCTCTGCCTGCAGCTCCTTCTTCAGCTTCCTCGTCGCCGAGGGGGTCTGCGAGGAGAACCCCCTCGACCAGGTCGACCGCCCGCGGACCACCCGCGCGCTGCCCGGCGTGCTCAGCCCCGAGGAGGCCCGCGCCCTCGTGGAGCACCCGGCGGGCGCCGGGCCCAAGGACCTGCGCGACCGGGCGCTGCTCGAGGTCATCTACGGCAGCGGCCTGCGCGTGTCGGAGGCAGTCGGCCTCGAGCTTGCGGGCGTGCTCCACGACCGCGGGCTCTTCCGGGTGATGGGCAAGGGCCGAAAAGAGCGCCTCGTCCCCTACGGCGCGCCGGCCGAGAGGGCCCTCGGCTCCTACCTCGGCTCGGTGCGCGAGGCCTGCGTGCGCAAGCGGCGGGAGCGGGGGGGGCGCCCGCACACGAAGGTCTTCGTGAACCTCAGGGGAGGTCCCCTGTCGCGTCAGTCGGTCTTCAAGATCGTGCGCGATCGCGCGCTACAGGCGGGCATCACCCACAAGGTGTCGCCCCACACGCTGCGGCACTCCTACGCGACCCACCTGCTGGCCGGGGGCGCGGACCTGCGGACGGTCCAGCTCCTGCTCGGCCGCGGGGCCGTCGGCCGCGGGGCTGCACTTGGCAAGGCTGCAGTCGAGGCCGTCGTCGTCGAGTCCGAAGAATGCGACGGTGCCGAAGTCGACCAACCGCCGCAGGGCCGCGCTGATCTTCTGCTGCATGAGCGCGCAGTCGGCGGTCTTCGTGAAGTCCGTCTGTAGCGTGCGAGCCAGGCTGACCTTGACATCCAGGCTCTCCAGGAGCCACCGGTTCATTTCCGTCACTGAGTCCGTGTCGGGTGCGGCGGCGGACATGGTGGTGGTTGAAGTCGCCACGGCGTCATTCCTGTGCGAGTATGGCGACCATGTCGGCGATCTGGTGATCCACTTCGCCGATGAGTTTGGGCAGCACACTAGCGT
>CAZQPP010000436.1:0-7161 GCA_964594295.1 uncultured Myxococcales bacterium
CGACGAGGAGGGAGGCTGCGGCGGGCTCTAGCTGGCCGAGGTCCTGGCCGAGGTCGAGGGTGGTTACCCAGCCGGGGCGGAGGAGGTCGGGGGTGCGGTGGCCGGGGCGGCCGAAGACGCCCCACTCGGCGGCGGAGGAGAAGTGGGTGCGGAGGGCGCGGCGGGTGTTGCGGTGGAAGCCGCGGTCGGGGGAGGTGATTTCGGGGTCGCGGTCGATGCAGGCGATGATGTCGCCGAGGGTGTAGGTGGCTGGGGCGTCGGGAGAGGAGAGTCGGGCGAGGACGGCGGGGACGAGGATGCCCATGGGGGGGCCGAGGGGGGCGGTCAGGCCGAAGGCGGCGCACCAGTCGTCGGGGTCGGCGACGGCCGGGTCCACGGCGAAGGCGAGGTCGGCGCGCTCCTGCTCTTGGAGGTCGGGCGCGATGCCGGCGGGGGCGGCTCGGGCGAGGCGGGGGACCGGTGCGGGTGAGAGGGCGTGGTCCTCGAGGCGGCGGAGGGAAGCCTCGCTGGTGGCGGGGCGGGCCATGCCGGCGAGGGTGCCGCGGGGGTCGAAGGCCAGGGTGGCGATGGGCAGATCGCCGGAGGCGAGGCCTTCGAGGAGGACGGCCGCGGTCTGGCGGCGGTCGGCGGAGTCGACGCCGACCACGAGGAGGACGTGGGGGTAGGTCGCGTCCATCAGGACCTTTCGCTCGGGCGAGCCGTTCTCGGCAGGCCCCATGCGGCCGAGGTGCAGGAGGCCGCGCTGGCCCCAGCGGAGCTGGTCGCCCTCGGAGCGGCCGACGATCACGCTGCCGTCGTCGGAGCGAAGGAGTGGGAGGGAGTCGTCGGGCTTAGGCACCTTGGGTCCTCTTCTCGTCGAGCTGGAAGGTCACCGCGTCGAGGTAGGCGGTCGCGCGTCGCTTGGTCGAGCCCCAGACCGAGTACTCGGTGAAGTCGGCCACGTAGTAGGGGTAGAAGCAGGTGGTGCTTCGGCGGCCCTCGAGGGTCAGCCACGGGAGCACCCGCTTGATGGCGGCGCGGACGCGAGCCTCGGTTGTTGCCTCCGGTAGGATGGCGCCCGAGGGCGGCGGGGCGTCGAGAGGCTCGAGGCGCTCGTCGAGTGCGAAGGCCTTGAGGTCACCGCGGCCGGGGAGGTGGAGCGAGGAGGCCAGCCTGCAGTTGCCGGGGTCGCCGTCTAGCAGGCCGCCCTCCTGGAGCTCGGCGAGCTTCTTCGTGATGTCGGCCTGGCGCCTGCTGGTTTTCCTGGCGATGGTCGCGGCGTCTCGACTGCCGCCGATCACCTCCGCGACTACCTCGAGGGCGACCTTGCCGAGCTTGCTGATGGGCAGGAGCCCCGAGGAGCGCTTGAGACCGCTGCTCGGGTCGAGCTCGCACACCACCTCGCCGGTGGATGTGTCGATGAGCAGATCGAGCTGGCGGATGCCGCGGAACACGCCCCCATGGTAGGTCGCGTGGACGCGGGCGAGGCGGGCGAAGCGCAGCACGGGGCCGGGCTCGTGAACGTGAACGCTCCCCGCTCCGAAGAGACCTCCCACTGTGCGCTGGATCCTCTCCGCTACTTCTTCGGGCGGGCGAGCAGGTGCGATGAAGACCGACAAGCGGCCGGCCTTGTCGGAGGTGGCCGCGCTGGCGAGGTCGGCGCCCTCCTCGGAGTCGAGATCGAGAGGTGCCTCCGGTTCTCCCTCGGGGACTCGACTCGTCGGAGCCTCGGCGGAAGTTGGCCACTTGCGCGTTGTCCGGCGCAGCTCCTCTGGTGAGGTGAGCACGGTCGCGAGCTTTGGGCCTTCGTCGGCGATCGGACCGGAGGGCTCGATTGCGCCGCCGGCGTGCTCGGTCATCCGCGGGCGGATGCGGACCAGCATCGGGCGCTCGGGGTGGTGGTCGTCCGCGACCACGGCGTTGCCGACGGGGAGGCTTCGCAGGAGCTCCGCGTCCACCGCCAGGGAGCCGCCTCGCGCGGGTAGCATGGAGAGGAGCGCTCGCACGTCGTCGCCGTGCAGCAGGCGGTGGGCCACCGCGAGGCGCACGAGCCGGAGCAGGTCCGGGTGCGTGGCCGCGGGGCGCTGGGTGGCGAGCACCAGGCCGCGGCCTCGCTCCGAGCACGTGGAGCAGAAGCGCTTGACGCTGTTGAGCGTGGACGTCTCGCGGCCTCTAGGTACGAGGGTGTGGGCCTCGTCGACGAGCACCCAGGTGGGGGGCACGCCGCCCGAGACCTCGGCCTCGGCCAGCTGGTCGACGAGGCTTCCGAGCACCAGCGATCGTAGGCTCTCCGAGAGGTCCGGGTGCGAGATGTCGACGACCGTCACGCCGCCGGGACGGGAGACCTCGGCGACGGCCGTGCCTTCGCGGCCGAGCACCCCCCAGCGGGATGCGGCTCCGAGCCTCCCCTGCACGCTCATGCTCGTCGCGCGCTTGGGGGCAGCGGGGCCTTCCACGAGATCGTCGGCGGTGCGGATGCAGCGCGCCACGTCTTCGAGGTCGAAGCTGGCCATCGGCGGTACCCGACTCCCACCGGCCGTGTAGCCGTCGACCACCTTCCCCATGGCCGTTCGCAGGAGGTTGCGTTGTGGGCTGCCGAGCGTACCGGCGAGTGCGATGGCGTCGGCGAGCTCCTCGGAGTTCAGGTCGGCCACGCGCAGGATGAAGCGGCCGTCGGCGCCGGGGACCTCCTCGTTGCCGACCGAGAGCACCCGGACATCCGCCAGGCCGGTCCCAGAGAGGCCGAATGCCGCGAGATCGGCCGAGGCGGCGTCGTCACGGCTCGCGTTCTTGAGCGACCAGAAGATGCCGATGGGGTCCACGACCACGGTGCCGCAGCGGGTGCGGGTGGCAAGCTCCTCGACGACTACGCCGAGCCCGTAGGACTTGCCGCCTCCTCTCGTCCCGACAACGAGGACCGGGCAGGGGCGGGATGCGTCGAGGGCGACGCCCTCTCCCTGCTGATCGGTAGGCCTGATGCCTTCGGCGACGAGTCGGCCCAGCTCCAGCATCGGGCCCTGTGCTTCGTCGGTCCCGGCTCTCACGCGTAGCTGGACCCCTTGCTCGGTTCCTGCCTGGGCCGGCGCAACCGCCAGCCCCTTGGGTGCGCGCCGCTCACCGGCCGACAGGCCCTCCATCGCCCTCTCGCCCGTGGGCAGGCCGAATCCGACGTGCCGGTTGTAGTCGCAGTCGTCGAAAGGATCGCCGTAGTCGTCGCTCAGGCCTTCGTCGGAGCATGCGCCCAGCAGGATGCGGCGGAGCTCGGTCGGGGAAGGAGAGCGGCCCGAGGCGCGGGCGGCGCCGAGCAAGCTGGCGACGAAGCCGGCGGCCATGGGCGTGGACATCGACGTGCCGCTCAGCGCCACGAAGCTGTTCGTGCCGGCGCGGGGTGCCACCACGTCTACGCCGTAGGCAGCCATGTTCGGCTTGTTGTAGTCGCGGTCAAGGGACTCGGGGTTTCCGCGGCTCGAGAACCCGGCGATCTGCCCGCTCCCGCGCAGGGCCGCCACGGACAGGACGTGCTGCCCGTTGGACGGCGAGTCGACGCCGTACTCAGGCGCACCGTCTCCGTCGTTGCCGGCCGCCGCGAGCACGAGACAGAGATCCTTTCGCACGAGCTCGCTGGACACGAAGCTCAGCTGGCTGGTGTGCGACCCGCCGCCGCCGAGGGACATCGAGGCGATGTCGGCCTCGTTCTCGACCGCGAGGCGGAGCCCCGTGAGGATGTCGTCCGTGGTGGCCCAGCCGGAATCGGGCGGGAAGACGCGGATGGCGATGAGGTGCGCGTCCGGCGCAAAGCCGGTGTTGGTGCCTTCGGTCGTGTGCCCGCAGGCGATGCCGGCGACGTGGGTGCCGTGGTACTGAGGGTCTCGATCCTCGTGCTCGCCCATGTCCTGCACGCGCAGGTACGTGACCCGCCCCTCGTCGAAGGCGTGCGCGAAGGCGGGATGGTAGATGTCGAGGCCGGTGTCGAGGATGGCTACCCGAATGCCGTGGCCGGTCGACCCGAGGGCGCCGGCGCTCATCTGCTGCCGGCACTGCTTCAAGGTCAGATCGGCAGCCGCTTGCTCGAGCGGCGGAACGAAGACCAGGCCGCCCGTGTCGAGCACGCGAACCTCGTCACCCTCGATCCCGCGCACGCAGCTCTCGAACGCGTGGACCATCGGAGCGCTCGGGGGAAGCCGCACCTGGAAGAAGTCCTGGTCGAGCACACGCCCGAAGAACGCAGTGTCTTCGTCGGGCTCCTCCACGACCGCCCCCAGCTCGGCCCTCCATCTCTCCGGATCCGAGCAGTTGGAGCCGGCGACCGTGAAACGAGGCCAGAGGGCGCGCGGGAAGACCTGCTCCTCGAACCAGACGTGGGTCTGCCGGAAGCTCTCCGGCGACACCTCGCGCGAGCTGCTCCCCGCAGCAACGCTGAGGCGCTTCGCGACGGTCTCGGCCGGGGCGCGCGCCTGGACGAGGCGCTGGAAGGATTGCTCGAGCTCCAAGACCTGCCTGGAGCCGCGCTCTGCCGCGAGCCGCGCCACTCCATCGACGAGCTGGTCGAAGAGGCGGTCGATCTCCTCCATGCCGGTCGGCCTCGGGGCGGCGACCAGGTAGGCGAGCAGCCGCAGCAGGCCTTCGGCCGTGTCCGGGGGCGCGCCCGTTCGGCCTTCCGCTGCCTTTCGCGCGTCACGGCGATCCCCGGTGGGGACAGCCCGCGACCGGCGCCGCTCGGAGACGAGGCTCGTCAGGAAGGTTCGTGGTGGATGGGCTCCCTGGCTCACTCTCCGGCTCCCGATGATTGGTTCGTGGGACGAAAACGGGGCTCCGCTTCCACCGAGGCTACCCCCGGATGCCCTAACAACGCTTTGAGCCCCTCGAAGCTGACACGCCCACGCAGGTAGACGCGCTCTTCCAAGATGGCGTCGAAAGCGGCGACGCGGTCGCCGGGCGGCCCGGCGCTAGCGAGCTCCGATGCCGGAGCCGATTCGTCGGCGAGCGTAGACCAGAGGCGCTCCAGCTCCTCGCGCAGGGCGCTGCCCGCGGTCGCTGCATCGGCCGCGCGCACCTCGACCCTGAGCAGGGGCAGCTGCATGAGCCTGCCCAGCTGCTCCTCGCCGCCGGCTTCCGTCTTCTCCGCCAGAGGACGCAGGAGCGCCTTCGTGTCACCGGCCAGCTTGTCTGCGAGCTGACCAAGCTCTGCTATCAGGTCTGCGTGCTTCACGGCTCAGCTCCCGGCTCGTCATCCGCGGCAGAATAACAGCTCGACTCACTCCCTTCCTCGCCCGCCGCCGGCGTCGGGGGAAGCGTGCCCAGGACGGCTCCCGTGACCGGGTCGACCCAGACACCGTATACAGACGAGACGCCGGCAGCGACCTGACAGGCGATGTCGACCAGGTAGGCCAGACGTCGACCTCCCGAGACGAATGGCACCTCTGATGCGAAAGTCAGCCTCGCCGGTCGTGACACCTTCACCTCAGGCTCGCGCTCGTTCGGGCTCGCGCCGAGCAGCTCGCGGACAGCGACCAGCGCGACCCGGTCGGCCGCAGCGGGCTCGACCTCGGCGGAAGGGAAGGCAGCCGGCACGTCCCGTCTCAACGCTGCGTGGTAACCGATGAGGGACCCATCCGCCGGGTCGACCTCCACGGAGACGTACTCCTCCGGCATGGCCACCTCTCCCGCGCGCCGCTCGAAGTGCACGAGAAAGCGGTGCGCGCCCGTGTCCTCCTCCGTGAAGAGGCGAGTGTCGACCACGTGCAGCTGTGCCGCGACGTCGCCCACGCGAGAGCGGAGCACCTCGGAGGCCCGCGAGACGAGCTCCTCCTCGTCGAGGCGGATCGTTCCGCCCGAAGCTCGCTTCCACATCTCGTCCTCCGTATGCGGTCTCGGCGCCAGCGTGCGCACCTTGAGCACCCTGCTCTTGTCCCCGAAGAAGCCCCAGTTTCGGCTCATCTGCGGGAAGCGCGTCTGAGCACGCAAGGCAGCCTCGTACACAGGCGTCCCCTGCCCGATCGCCAAGCCGAAGAGGTAGTCCTGCCAGGGGAGCGACACGGTCCACCCGCTGCCCGGCTCCCCCATGCCCACGTAGCCGAGCACCACCGAGCTCTCCTGCCCCTTCGAGAATGCCCAGGACAACGTCCCGGGGCCTGTGCTCTCCATGCCGCCGCAGGAGCCTATGAAGGTGAACTGGAGCGCGGCCCTGCCTTCCATCCACTCGGCGATTTCATCGCTCCCAATGAGCTCATGGTCTCCGGCCTGAAAGACCTGGGATCCGCCGTGGCAGAGGTGGTAGTAGAGGTCGATCTCCGGGCTGCGCACCCGCAGCTCGAAGACAGCCTTGGCGCACCACTCCACGTGCTCGGTCTCGGCTCCCAGGGCCGAGAAGTGGGTCGCCGCGCTGCCCGTCCAACGGTTCCAGCCCGACTCGTTGCCCATCCCACAGAAGGCTTTGCTCTCCATTTGCCGGCGGCGCAGGTGGACCTGCGGTGCAGAACCCTGCCTACGCAGGCTCTCCGCCACGGACGGAACCGCTTCGATGGCGTCGAGGGGCAGCGAGCAGATCGCGCCGTCCAGCTCGGCGATCACCTCCGCGCTGCCGCCCTCCTCCCGCGCGATGCGGACTCGTTCGTAGCCGTGCTCGACGATCTCGACCTTCGCCCCAACGACCACCCGCAGGCACTCCAGGATCGTGGCGGTCGACAGACGGGGCCGCGCCACGACGGTCCCCACACCGATGCGCTCGGGCGCCACCGGGATCGAGATGCCGCCGGTGCAGCGTGCCAGATCACGCAGGCCTCCCCCCCAAGCCACGCGAGCTTCTCCGGCGTCGACGTCCGTCACGAGCAACCCCCGCTGCACGAGCGGGTCCACGAGGCGCGTGGTCCAGGAGCGGGTCAGCCCCAGGGCCTTCGAGAGCTCCTCGGTCGACATGGGCCGGGCTCCGAGGAGCTTCACGACTCGGCGCTGGTAGGGCGTCGCTTCAAAGAGCCCGCTGAGGTCGAGGCGCGACGGCAGGCGCCCGAGCCCTCCCGGCGCGATCGCGTCCCCGGTCTGCCGATTCACCATCACGGTGGGCCGACCGAGCTGCAGCCCGTGTCGAGGCAGGCGCAGGCACACGACCGGCACGTGAACCCGGCGCCCGGCGGCACCCCGCCCATCGAGCGACTCCTCGATCATGGGGCGGAGCTTGGCACGTTT
>CAZQPP010000437.1:0-4310 GCA_964594295.1 uncultured Myxococcales bacterium
GCCGGACTTCTGGGCCTTCGTCAACCAGGCCCGACGAGCCCGGGACGTGAACTTCACGCTCGAGCATACCTTCGCGTTCATGTCGCAGCCCTGGCCCATCTACTACTGGACCGACCAGCAGTTCAGGGAGTTCATCGACTACAAGAGCGCAGACTTCGTCGTGCTGTCGAACAACTTGGCCAAGGTGCGGGGCCGGCCAGCACGATGCACGGATATGTATAGCGCCGATCTGAGACCGTATCACGACTTCTTCAAACGGCTCCGTCGGCTCTACCCTCGGGGCAACGTGAAGAGCGGCGTGTATTACCACAGCTTCCTCGACACGACCGAGGCGAACGCGCGGAAGTTCGCCGGCGACCGCACCATCGACGCGAAGGGACAGCACGTGAACTACGGCGGCAAGGGCTCGTACATGAAGGCCTATGTGCCCACGCTCAGACCCGGCGGCTGGGGCGAGGAGCTCGGCAGCGAACGAGCGCGACGCCGACTGCTGCCAGTCGTGGGACCGGGTCAGGAGCCTGGTGGGTTTTTCGTCCGTGGTAGCAAACAGGGCGTGGTGCACTACACGAGCGGTGTGGAAACGCATGCTCTGTTTGTCCTTCCTGGTAGCCACGACCGCGCCGACCTCGCCGTCAGAGTGAACCACCGCCTCTATGTCCGCGTCGCGCCCAGGAGCCCGGCATAGAGCGAAGCCGGAACCGAGGGCCTTCTCAACCACCTCCTCGACATCCGGAACCGGCTCGTCGGACGCGAGGTCAAGGGCCTCGCGAAGCCATTGTGCGCGCGCAAAACCCACGGAATAGGCCCTACCTGCTAGCGGGGGCCGTTGCCTCGGCCGAAGCCCTTTCGACTTGCTCGGCGCCATCTTGTCCAACATGGCTCGGGTGAACTCGGAGTTTTTCTTGAAGGTACTCACCGAGCTTGCTGCCAGTAGGTCGCCTATCAACATGGAATCGATGTCGAGGGACGTGAGCGCCGACTCCAACTCGTCCGGCAGCTCATCCTCGTAGGGGTTGACACCGAGCATTCCCAACCGCGAGCACAGGGTACGCTCCGTCGCCAACGAATCTCGCACCGCTTGCCAATCTGACGCCAGATCTCGCGCAATGGGATCATTGTCGCAGCTCGATATACGCTCCACTACGCCGTCTATCACTCGTCGAAACTCGCTCTCGACCTCAGCGTACGGAGCCACGGCCATTCCGGATTCGAGGAAGTGCCCTGGCAGCGTGTAGCGTCCTGGGTCGCTGTTCCAGACGAAGCCCACATGATCGTCTGCGCGCATGACCGACAGATCCGGGTAGGCCATCCCTTCCCGCGCAAAAAGGAGGTTGTGGCGCCGAAACCACAGCTGGGCGTGCTTTCCCTGCGAGGCCCGTGGTCCGCGAGAGACGTCCCTTGTCACCGTGCCCTGGTGGAGAAGCACCCACCAGTTCCGCGTCAGCCATGACGCAAGCGGTAGCAGGGAGACGTGGACGCCGTTGCGCACGGAGCTCGTGGGCTCTGACCAGAAGCGGCTCATGGGCCTGCCGTCCATTCTGATCTCCAACCGGGCCCAGGAGCGAGCCAATGGCTCCGACGTCACGCCAGGCGCGTGCTCCCATTCGAAGCTCAGCTCAAACACTGCCGTCCCCTTCCCAGGCTTGCCGTGCCAGGCGACCGCTTCGATCAGCAGGCAACTCCAAGGTCTCGATCGGCCAGCCCTTGTAGGCTCCTTGAACCTTGTTCGTCAACCGCGCAACGTAGGGGGTTTCGTCGATCCAAGCCCACGCATACCTGGGGAAGTCACCTTCAAAGTCCTCGCTCACGCAGAGTCGCCGCACCGCCTCCGAGAGGGCGGTTTGGGCATGGTCGCGAGTAAGCTGCGGAGCGCACCTCGAGGCGTCCGAGCGCAGATCCGGATCGAAGTCGAAGGACTCGTCGAGCGGGTGGCTCTTGTGCTCGGCGCTGCCCACGTACCTTACGCGCTCAGACAGCTTGTCGGGCTTCGGACAATCGGTAGGCCATTCCTGGATTAGCCCGTCGCCCTTTCTCTTGCGACGATACCGGTGTTTCTGTTTCACCGAGTGAGCATAGCCGCTCGACATGGCCCAAGCCAAACCGACGCGTGCGCCCCCTCGACAGTTGCACGCTCGGAGATTTCCTCGGGTGGGCCTCACAGCCCCCGCGCCCACTCCGGCCGCAGCGGGACCTCCCCGCGCATGGCGGCGTCCAGGAGGGCCGCGATGCGCGGGGCGTCGGCCGGCAGGCGGCCGGCGAGGGGGAGGTAGTTGGAGGCGTGGTTGGTGCGGAAGAGGGCGTCGCGCGGGTGCGCCTCGGTGACGATTGTGTGCAGCTCGCTCAAGAGGCCGTTGAGCTCGGGGAGCTGCCAGTGACCTTTCTGCTCGGCGCGCGCGAGCGGGGTGCCGGGGATCACCGTGACGACGAGTGCGGCGACGAACTCCGGGTCCATCTCGGTGATGAGGCGGGCGCTCTCGGCCGCGTGCTCGCCGGAGCGCTCCACGCCGCCCGCGCCGAGGAGGAAGATGGCGCTGATGCGCATGCCGGCGTCGTGGGCGCGGTGGGCGGCCCCGACGTGCTGCTCGCGGGTGTCGCCCTTGACGATGCGCTTGAGGGTGGTGGGGTCGCCGGACTCGGGGCCGAGGTAGAGCAGGTCGAGGCCGAGATCCCGCAGCTCTTTGAGCTCCGCGGGCGTCTTCTCGAGCACGTTCCTCGAGCTCGCGTAGCAGGACACCCGGCGCAGCGGGCCGAGGGTGTCGCGCAGGTGGCGGAGCAGCGGCACCCAGTGGCCCATGGGCATGACGAGGGAGTCGCCGTCGGCGACGAAGACCTTGCTGGGGCGCCACCTCTCGGCGGCGACCTCGTCGACGTCGGCGAGGATCTCTTTGAGCTCGCGCACGCGGAAGCTCTTGGCGCGGTACATGCCGCAGTAGGTGCAGAGGTTGTGGGAGCAGCCGACGGTGCCCTGGAGGATGAAGCTCTCCGCCTCGGAGGGCGGGCGGTAGATGGCGCCCTCGTAGCGCACCTCAGCGCCCCCTCAGGCTGCGGGCGGCGCGCGAGAGGCAGGGCGCGATCTCGCGCAGCGCGTTGTAGGCCCCCTCGTATGTCCCGGCGGTGGAGGGTGAGGGTTCGAAGCTGCGCTCGACCTTGACGCGCTCCTTGATGGCCGGCACGCCCGGCAACGCGCCCACGGCGACGGCGGCCACCAGGGCCGCGCCGACCGCACCGGCGAGGCGGGGCTCGCGCACCCTGGTGACAGTCTCCCGGCAGGCGTCGGCGATGACCTGCAGCCAGGTGTCGCTGTGGGCCCCCCCGCCGATGGCGCGCAGGCCCTCCTTGCGCACGCGGGTGCCGTCGATCTCTGCCAGGATCCAGCGCAGGTTCAGGGCGACCCCTTCGAGCACCGCGCGGGCCATGTGGGCGCGGTCGTGCTCCAGCGAGAGGTTGACGAAGGCCCCGCGGATCTCGTGGTCGGGGTATGGCGAGCGCTCGCCGAACATCCAGGGGCAGAAGAGCAGGTCGCCGCTCCCCGGCGGCGCCTCGGCCGCGGCCCGCTCGAAGGCCTCGTCGTCGAGGCCGAGCTGAGAGATGAGCCAGTCGCGGCAGGCCCCGGCGGTTTCGGACTCGGCGATCATGAGGCACGCGTCGGGGTCCGCGGCGGCCACCGACACGATGCCCGCGGCGGGTACGTGGCGCGGTCGCGAGAGCGTGACCGCGATCCACGAGGAGGTGCCCAGGTAGACGTGGGCGTCGCCGGCCTCCACGGCGCCGCTTCCGACGGCGGCGGCGGGGATGTCCGCGAGGCCCATGGCGACCGGCGTGCCGGCAGGGAGGCCGAGCTGCTCGGCTGCCGCCTCCGAGACCCCTCCCGCGATGTCGACCGAGCGCAAGACGGGCGCCATCTTGTCCAGGGGGAAGCTCGCTGCCCTCGCGAGGAGCGCGCTCCAGCGGCGCTTGCTCGGGTCGAAGAGGCCGGTCGCGCCCGCGGCGGTGGGGTCGAGGGCGAGGCGGCCGGTGGCCCGCGACACGAGGTAGCTCGTCGCGTCCCCGTAGCTCGCGGTGGCCTCGTGCACGGCGGGCTCGTGCTGGCGGATCCAGGCGATCTTCGGGATGAGGTCCTTGCCGGTGGCGGCGGCGCCCGCGATGGCGCGCACGACCTTGGCGCCCCCGAGGCGCCTGTTCAGGCTCGTGGCCTGCTCGCCGGCGCGGGTGTCGAGCCAGGAGATGGCCGGCCGGGTCGGCTTGCCGGCGGCGTCGACCGGCGCGAGGCAGAGCATCTGGCCCGCGAAGGCGATGCCGCCGATGCGATC
>CAZQPP010000437.1:4320-7151 GCA_964594295.1 uncultured Myxococcales bacterium
GGCCTTCGCAGACCGCGGCCCACCAGTCGGCCGGGTCCTGCTCCGCCCAGCCGGGGCGCGGGTGGGAGAGCTCGAAGCTGCTGACGTGGGAGCGCAGGACTCGACCCTCGAGGTCGACTAGCGCCGCCTTGTCGCCGCCGGTGCCGAGGTCGTGGCCGACGAAGAGATCAGGCATCAGAAGGGGAGCGGGACCGGGCTCTTGTTGCCGTCGGCGTCGATCTGCTCGATGAGGATGCTGTCCTCGCCGCCCTTGCCCATGGCCTTGACGGTCTGGAAGGCGAGGGCGAGCAGCTCGAGGGGCTTCACCCCGGCCTCCGGCGGGTAGACGCCCTCGCGCTCGATGCCGCCCATGCCCATGAGCAGGGCCCCGGCGGCGGCCGGGATGCCGGTCCCCTCACCGGCGCCGGCTGTCGATGACGAGAGCTGGAAGACGAAGCGGTGCGGGCGGCCCGAGACCAGGCCCCCGACCTCGACCTTCAGGCAGCCTGCCGGGCCGGTCACGCCCGCCTCCTCGAGCAGCGAGGCGCGACGCGCGAGGATGTGGGCGACCGAGAACTCGATGGGGATCACCTCCGAGTCGCCGACGCGGATCGGCTCCTCGCCGCAGGCGCCGACGTGCACCATGGCCTGGGTGAGGTGGAAGTAGGAGAGCGGGAAGATCACGCCCCGGTTGGTGGCCCTCTTCAGGCCCGGGATGTGTGCCGGCAGGGTGATGGTCTCGGGGTGCGGGTAGGGGAAGGCTGGGAAGCGCCCGATGCGGTGGAAGTCGGTCACCACGGTGTGCTCGCGGCCGCTCTCCTCGAGCTGCCGCACGCTTATGAACTGCCCGTTCACAAAGAGCGGGATGTCATCGAGCATCGCGCGGATGCGGTGCTTGACCACGGCCGGCCCCTCGACCGGCTCGCCCCCGTGGATGTGCGAGATGTCCGCGGTCTCGACCTGCTCGAGCAGGCCGTCGGCGCAGAGCTTGACGAAGAGGTTCGCGATGCCGGGCGAGTTGCCCATGCCGATGAGGGCCTTCACCCCTCGCTTCTTGGCCGCGCCGTCGAGGTCCAGCATCTCGAGGGTAGGCGAGAGGTCGTCGCAGACGTCGACGAAGTCCACCCCCGCCTTGATGGCGGCTCGCAGCACGGGCGGCCCGAACCGGTAGAAGGGCCCGACGCAGTTCAGCGCCACCGTCGCTCCCTCGAGGGCGGCCGCGAGGCTCTCGGGCGAGGCGGCGTCGACCTCGAGGGCGCTGAGGCGCTCGTCGCCGAGCTCAGAGACGACGGCCCGCGCCGCCTCGAGGCGCGTGTCGGCCACCACGACCTGGTCGAAGACCGGGTGTTGCAGGATCCCCTCCACCGCGACGCGGCCGATGCCGCCGGCGCCTCCGAGCACGACTACCTTCTTCATGAGCTGCCTCCGGGTAAGCCGCGACGCGGCCGGGCGGTGAGCGCCAAGTGCCATGGCGCGGAAATTGGTTGAGCTCTCTCGGCGAGCAATCGTCGTTCCTGGCTAGCGTTCAGGTTCCCGGAATACTTGACGTATTTCGGGGTTCTGAACGTGCCGCCAGGGGCGGCGAGGGCCGGCGGGAAGCCAATCGAATTTGCGTGACAGGACACTGGGTCATCAGAGCATGGCGGCCGAGCTAAACCAAGCGGCTGGGTCGGAGCCCACTGAGCCTGTCGCAGATCGCCCCAGACACGTCGGGGCGCTTCGTGACGAGCTGGGACCTTGCGCCGGACGCCGGAGGGCACGCGGCGCCGCGAGGGACGGACCCTCCGGTGGGCGGCAGAGCGCTGCTACGGCAGGGCAAACCCTCGCGGACTCGCTGATCCCGGGGGCGATTGGGGGTCGAGCCGCCCGTCGGCCCTCGGAGTTGGCCTGTCCGTTGCAGTCAGTGCCTCGAAACAGAGCCCCGCGCTGCCCGGCCAGGGGCCCTCCGCCGACCCCCACGCAACAACAACGGGGTAGCCCACCGTGCTGTCACGTCTTGCGCTCACTCCCCTCGTGCTCTCAATCTGCCTGCTCGTCGTGGCGGGCTGCTCAGCCTACGGTGAGCAACCGCAGCGCATTGGTACTCTGCGCGGCGCGCTCGCCGCCGTCGGTGTGCCCCCATACGATTCCTACGCGGAGCCGGTCTACGACACCTACACGGTGGACTACGGAGTGGACTACGGCGCCGACGAAGGCGACGCGGGCGACACCTTCGACGCCGGAGACCCGGGATTCGACGCGGGAGCCGACGAAGGCGACACGGGCGACTCGTTCGACACCGGCGACCCTGGATTCGACACGGGCAGCGACGAAGGCGACGCGGGCGACTCGTTCGACACCGGCGATCCGGGATTCGACACGGGCAGCGACGAAGGCGACGCGGGCGACTCGTTCGACACTGGCGACCCTGGATTCGACACGGGCAGCGACGAAGGCGACGCAGGCGACACCAGCGACGCCGGCGAGTGCCCTGGTGGATGTGATGACGGCGATCCGTGCAACGGCACCGAGTACTGCTCAGGCGGCTCCTGCGTGGCCGGCACTCCGATCTTCTGCGACGACGGTGATGCGTGCAACGGCACCGAGTACTGCGTGGGCGGGGCCTGTTACTCCGGCACACCGATGGTCTGCGACGACGGTGACGCGTGCAACGGCACCGAGACGTGCTCGGGTGGCTCGTGTGTCTCGGGCACGCCGATGGTCTGCGACGACGGCGATGCCTGCAACGGCACCGAGACGTGCTCCGGTGGTAGTTGCGTCGCTGGCACGCCGATGACCTGCGACGATGGGGATGCCTGCAACGGAACCGAGACGTGCTCGGGTGGCTCCTGCGTGGCTGGCACCCCGATGAC
>CAZQPP010000438.1:0-7149 GCA_964594295.1 uncultured Myxococcales bacterium
CCCGAGATCCGCACCGAGGTCACCAGGAGACCCTCGATCTCCACGTCCACCTCCAACAGGTCTTCGCCCGCCACGTCGAGGGGGTTGCCAGCGTGAGGCACCGGCTCCGCGCCCGGGTCGGGCTGACCGTCCCGATCCGCGTCGCGCCACGCGAAGACGTGCACCTCACCCGAGCCCGTCGGCAGCTCCAGCGTGTACAGGCCCGGCGTGTCGAGGCCCGCGAGGGCGAGCAGCGAGCCTCCCTCGCGACCTCCGGCCCCGTAGGCGGCCGCGCTGACGCCTGCGCAATCCGGACAGATCACCTCCCCACCTATCTTCACCAGCGAGCGCTCGAGCTCTCCGAGATCGACGTCGACGTCCTCCAGATCCTCGCTCCCCACCGTCAGGGGGTTGCCCGCATGCGCGACGGCCGCCGTGACGGCGTCGCCGACGCCGTCACCGTCGGCGTCGCGCCGCGCGTAGACATGAGCCTCGCCGGCCCCGATGGGGACGAGCAGGGTGTAGGCGCCGGGAGCCGCCAGCACGGCAACGCCGAGGAGCTGGCCCGACTCGGCGCCGCCCACGCCATAGGCCGAGACCACGGCGCCACCATCGCAGTCGGCGCACGACACGGTGCCCAAGATCTGCACGGTCTGAGCGGGCAGCGTGCCGAGGTCGACGTGGGCACCCGGCACGTCCTCGAGGCCCACGCTCAGGGGGTTCCCGGGGTGGGCCGCGAGCGTCGCGCCGGGATCGAGCAGCCCGTCGCCGTCGCCGTCCCTGAAGGCGTAGACGAAGATCTCCCCCGCGCCCGCCGGCACCTCCAGGTCGAAGCTCCCCGGAGCGTCGAGGGAGGCGGCCGCGACCAGCGCTCCGCCCTCCCTGCCGCCGGCGCCGAAGGCCTGCACCACCACGCCGCCCGAGCAGTCACCGCAGCTCACGGTCCCGGTGACGTGGACGGTCTCCGGCGGGAGGTAGCCGAGGTCGACGTCCACCTCCGTCAGATCGCCTTCGGCGACCTGAAGGGGGTTCGAGGCGTGGGCCACCATCTCCGTGCCTGGATCCGGGACGCCGTCGCGATCGCTGTCGCGCAGGGCGAACACGTGAGCCTCGCCGAGCCCAACCGGGACCTCGATCTCGTAGGCGCCAGGGGCTTCGAGCCCGATCGCCACGATCAGCCCGCCGCCGGCCGCGCCGGGGCCGTAGAGGCGCACCCCGACTCCCCCCACGCAGTCCCCGCAGGTCACCTCGCCGCCGACCTTGACCAGGGTCGGTGGGAGCAGGCCGAGGTCGACGTCGACCCCTACGAGATCCTCGTCCCCCACGGCGACCGGGTTGTTCGGGTGTGCCGCGAGATCCGTCCCGGCGTCGGGCTCCGAGTCTCCGTCAGTGTCTCGGAAGGAGTAGACGTTGACGTCACCCGCGCCGGCCGGGACCTCGAGCGAGTAGGCCCCCGGGGCGTCGAGGCGTGACGACGCAACTACCAGCCCTCCCTCCAGGCCGCCGGAGTCGTAGACGCGCACCCCGACGCCGCCCACGCAGTCTCCGCAGGCGACGCTGCCGGAGACCGTCACGCTCACCGGCGCCACGGTGCCGAGGTCGATGTCGAGGCCGCTGAGATCCTGGTCCGCCACTGTCACGGGGTTGCTCCCGTAGGCGACAGCTTCGGTCCCCACGTCGAACTTGCCGTCGCCGTCCGAGTCGCGGAAGGCGTAGAGGTAGGCCTCCCCCGAGCCCTCCGGCAGCAGGACGGAGAAGTCGCCGGGTGCCGGGAGCACCTGCACCGCCGCGAGCGCGCCCTCGCCCCTGGCTCCGCCGAGGTAGGCCTCCACGCCCACGCCGCCCTCGCAGTCCCCGCAGGTCACGGCGCCTGAGAGGCGGACCTCCCCCTCCTCGGCGAGCGCCGGGCCGCCCACGAGGGCTGTGGCAAACGCCGCCGCCGCCGCGACGAGGATCGCCGCCGCTCGTTTGCATTCAGGAGTTCGGTGTGGACCCTTCCGTGCTTGCATCGCCCGTCCTCGTCCGGCGATACCCTGCCGGAGCGTCGCGTGGATTGGAGCAGGTTGACGGTCTACCTTCAAGCTCGCTCCCCGGCGGCCCTGTGTGCTAGCGATCCCCCGCCCATTCTGCCACCGTGATTCGACGTTGGAGGAGCCATGACCCTGCCAGGAGCAGCTCGAGTCCGCATCGCGCCCTCGCCCACCGGGGACCCTCACGTGGGCACGGCCTACGTGGGCCTGTTCAACATGGTCTTCGCCAGGTCCCAGGGCGGCCGCTTCGTGCTCCGCATCGAAGACACCGACCAGGTGCGCTCCTCGCGGAGCTCCGAGCAGGCCATCCTGGACTCCCTGCGCTGGCTCGGGCTGCGCTGGGACGAGGGACCGGACGTGGGCGGCCCCGCCGGGCCCTATCGCCAGAGCGAGCGCGCCGAGATCTACCGCGAGCACGTCGCGAGCCTGCTCGAGAAGGGCGCGGCCTATCGTTGCTTCTGCACCGCAGAGCGCCTGGCGCAGGCCCGGGCGGAGCAGCGGGCCGCGGGGGCGAAGGTGGTGGCCTACGACCGCCACTGCCGCGACCTCGACCCGGCCGAAGCCGAGGAGCGTGCCCGCGCGGGTGAGACCCACGTGGTTCGCATGAAGATGCCCACCTCCGGCGAGACCGTGGTGATGGACCACCTCCGCGGCGCCGTCCACACCGACAACCGCCAGGTGGACGACCAGATCCTGCTCAAGTCGGACGGCTTCCCGACCTACCACCTCGCCAACGTCGTCGACGACCACCTGATGGGCATCACCCACGTCATCCGCGCCGAGGAGTGGATCCCCTCGACCCCCAAACACGTGGTGCTCTACGAGGCCTTCGGTTGGGAGCCGCCCGTCTTCGTGCATCTCTCCCTCCTGAGGAACACCGACAAGAGTAAGATCAGCAAGCGCAAGAACCCGGTCAGCCTGTCCTGGTACCGGGAGGCCGGCTTCCTGCCCGAGGCCCTGCTGAACTTCCTCGGCCTGATGGGCTGGTCCCTCGGCGAGGACCGCGAGGTCTTCAGCCTCGACGAGATGGTCGCCGAGTTCGACCTGGAGCGACTGAAGGTCAGTGAGCCCGTCTTCGACCTCACCAAGCTCGAGTGGCTCAACGGCCAGTACATGCGCGACATGCCCGTCGAAGAGCTCGCCGAGCGCATCCGGAGCTTCCTCTGCGGCGATCGCCTCGAGCGGGCCCTCCCCCTGCTCCAGCCCAGGCTCCCGAGGCTGGACTCCTACGTCGACGCGGCCGCCTACTTCTACCAGTTGGAGGTCCCCTTCGAGGTGGAGGGCCTCAAGATCAAGCGCTGGCCGGGCAAGGAGGAGAGCGCGGGTGACGAGAAGGCTCCGTGGCGCGCGCTGCGCAAGGCCCTCGCGGACCTGCTCGAGCTCGTCGAGAAGCGGCCGGACTGGGACGCCGCCGCCTACGAGGAGCTCCTGCGCGGCTTCTGCGAGCGCTCGGGCTGGAAGGCCAAAGAGCTCTTCATGGCGGTGCGCGTGGCGGTCACGGGGCGCAGGGCATCACCCGGGCTCTTCGAGACCATGGAGGCCCTCGGCAAGGCGCGGGTGCAGTACCGGCTCCGCCGAGCGGTGGAGGCGCTGCGCTCTGCCTTGCGGTAACAGCGCGCAGGAGGTGCCGTCATGCACGGACTCGGAAAGTGGGCCCTCGCGAGCTTGCTCGTGCTCGTCTCCTGCAGCCAGGCGACTGAACGCGACGGCGGGGACGAGGAGGACGCTGCGGGTACTCGACCCGACGTGCCCGGCGTAGTGAAGCCCATCCCCGACGCCGGCTCGTGCACGGAGGACGAGGAGTGCAGCTCCCTCGGGGTGGAGCTCCCTCCGTGCGGGGTCGCCCGTTGCCTCGACGAGGTCTGCGTCATCGCCACGGTCGAGGAGGGCACCTCCTGCAACGACGGCCAGAGCTGCACCGTGGACGACAGGTGCGACGCCGGCGGGACCTGCGCCGGCCGAGGCATGGACTGCGACGACGAGGACCCCTGCACCGACGACACCTGCCTCGACGGTGGCTGCCTCCACATCCCGGGCGTCGCGCCCTGCGACGACGGGGATCCCTGCACGGTCAGGGACGCCTGCTCGGGCGGCGCCTGCGCGGGCGAGCCGCGGGACTGCGACGACGGCGAGGAGTGCACCTACGACGTGTGCAGCGGAGAGGCCGGCTGCACCTACACGCCCGTCGAGGGCCCCTGCGACGACGAGGACCTCTGCACCGAGGAGAACACGTGCGACGAGGGCGCCTGCGTGGGCGTCGCCGTCGAGTGCGACGACCTGAACGCCTGCACCCAGAGCTCGTGCGACCCGGCGGTCGGCTGCGTGCACACCGTCGTGGCGGGGGCGTGTGACGACGGCGAGCGCTGCACCGAGGGCGACGCCTGCTCGCACGGCGTCTGCATGCCCGGGAGCTGGGACGAGGCCCTCGAGGGCTGCGAGCGAGGGAGCTGCGGCAACAGGATCTGCGCGAACGACGAGAGCTGCCTCTCCTGCCCGGCCGACTGCGGCCCCTGCTGCGGAGACGGCGCCTGCGTGGCCGCCTTCGGGGAGTCGTGCGGCACCTGCGCCATCGACTGCGCGCTCTGCCCCGGTTGCGCGAACGGGGCGTGCGAGCCCGAGCTCGGAGAGGACTGCGAGACCTGCGCTCAGGACTGCGGCCCCTGCGCCGACGCCTGCCTGCCCATCTCGACCGTGGCCTGCGGCCAGACCGTGAAGGACTCACTCAACAGCGGCGAGACCACCGACGTCATCGGGAGCTACGCCTGCGACGAGGTCGCGGGTGTGAACCACATCGGTCCCGAGCGGGCCTTCATCCTCGGCGCCGCCTGCGACGGGGTCGTGCGCGTCAACCTGCGGCGCACCGGCGGTCAGGGCGGGCTGCTCGACCTGGTGGTGCTCGACGGGTGGCGCCCCTGCCGCGGCCAGGCGTGCGTCGCGGCCGGGGTCATGGACAGCCCCGAGCAGGATCGTGGTGTCGCCGAGCTGCGCTTCCTGGGCTGGTCGCAGCACCCCTACCTGGTGGTCGTCGACGGAGCCGTGGGCGCCACCGGGGACTTCGAGCTCAACATCACCTGCAGCTGCTCCATCCCGGCCGAGGTCTGCTCCGGGGGCGAGGACGAGGACGCAGACGGCCGCACCGACTGCGAGGACCCGGAGTGTGCCGCCTCACCGCCCTGCACCGGCGTCGAGCCCGACTGCGGGGACGGACGGGACGAGGACATGGACGGGAAGACGGACTGCGAGGACCCGGACTGCGCCGAGGCGGAGGGGTGTGAGTAGGAGTTGTCGACGACCTACTGACAACCCACGTTCGCGTGCCCGCCGCAGGGGTAGAGCTCGATGTCGAGGTTGCGGATCTCGCCGGGGTTCAGCGACATCTCGCCGAGCACGCCGGCGGCCCGGCGCAGGCCGTCGGAGTCGATACCGAAGGCTTCGACGCGCACCGGACGCGGGACCAGGTCGGGGACGACGAGGCCGTTCGGATGCGTGCCGTCGGGGAGGAGGGGTTGCTCCTTGATGTCGAGATCACACTCGGAGACCACCCGGACGACCTGCTGCTCGATGGCCGTGTCCCACACCGAGATCTCGACCTTCTCCACTCCCGAGAAGGAGCAGGGGCGGCCGGAGGTGAAGGACCAGGTCACCACCAGGGTGGCGCGGCGAATCTCCAGGTCGAGGGGTGGGAGGAGCTCGCTCGGCTCCTCGCCTGCCTTGACCGAGTGCTTCTTCGGCCCGGCCTTGTAGGTCGCCTCGTTCTCGCGGTCGAGGCCGATGAGGGTCACCTCGTAGGTCCCGACGGGCACGTCCGCGAAGGTGGACCGGCCGTTGGAGCAGAGGAAGCGGTTGGTGTCGTAGAGCGCCCCCCCCGAGTCCCGCAGCTCGACCTGGACGTTCAGGACGCCGGCGTCGACGCAGCGGCCGCCGACGACGTTCCAGAAGACCACCAGGTCGTTGGTCTGGTTGCTGCCCTCCGGTCCCCCGCAGGCGGCGGCCAGGAGCAGGGGCAGGGCCAGGGCTGGTAGGAGGCGTAGCTTCAAGATGTGCATGGCAGGTCCTCGCAGACGACAGATCCCCGACGCTCGAGACGTTGGTTTGTTCAACGCGCGGGATCGACACCTCTTGGGCGGCGGCGCATCGCGCACACGCACGACTCGAGCATAAAGGCGGATCACAGACGTCAGCAATTTCTCGAGGGGCATTTTCTTGACCCCCCCCTGCCCCCTCCTAAGCTCGATCCTGGACGTCGCCGCTCGAAAAGCACGAGGAGACAATGCGTGCCTTGTTGACCTGCCTCTGTCTCGCCGCGCTGCTCCTGACAGGCTGCAGCAGCCTGCGAGGAGCGAGGGCCACGGGCCACGCCTTCTCCCGCTCCATCCTGAACATCGACCTCGTCGAGCCCCCGCGCTTCACTCGGGCCTCCGCGTCGGCGCCGGCGGCTCGCAAAGCTCGAACGGCCCGCAAGGCGCGAAAGAGCAGCGCGAAGAAGGCGGCGAGCCGCCGCCCGCCGGCCGTGATCCGCGGGGCGCAGAGCACGCGGAGGCAGGCCCTCCTTCAGGCCTCGCGGCGCCTCGCCGGGCTGCGGGTCGGCTCGCAGGAGGGCTTCTGGCGGCACGTGCTCCGGGTGAGCGACCTGCCCATCACGAGCACCAAGGGCAGCCACCCCGAGCGTCTCCTCGCCCACGTCAAGGCGCAGGGCTCCTTCTCGTCAGACGGAAAGCCCCGCCCCGGCGACCTCGTCTTCTTCCGCGCGACCGAGCTGGACTCCGACCCGGAGAGCAGGCACCCCACCCTCGCCGGCGTCGTCGAGCGCGTGGACTCCTCCGGCACGGTGCACTTCCTGTCGGCCCTCGGGGACACGGTCGACCGCTCGGTGCTCGACCCCTCCCGCAAGGACCTCAGGCGCGACCAGCGGCGCGGCCGCGTGATCAACAGCTACCTGAGGGTCCGCGGCGCGAACGACCCGCCGGAGACGCGCTACCTCGCGGGGCAGCTGATGCTGGGATTCGGCAGGATCTAGTCCCCGACTACCCCAAAACAAGCGATTAGCCATTAGCCATTAGCCATTAGCCATTAGCTCCGGCACGCCCTGTACTTGTCCGTCGTGACCCGTTCACCCGAAATGTGGCGCCGGCACGGCCAA
>CAZQPP010000439.1:0-7148 GCA_964594295.1 uncultured Myxococcales bacterium
GCACGCGAGGTTGAAGGACTGGAACTCGAGGATCTGCCCGTCCTTGTCCCGCACCTCCGCCGAGCAGATCCCCTGCCCGCGGCTCACGTAGTAGGCCCACAGCGGCACTCCCCAGAGCCCGGCGATGCCCGGCAGGAAGTTCGAGAAGGGCCTCGCGCGGTTGTAGTCGGTGATGACGAAGGCGGAGGTTTCCGGGTCGAGGCGGTAGCTCACCGACGATGCTGCCATGGGCATCCCCTGCCTGGGCGACGGGGGAGGACTATAGCGATGGTAGAGGCACGCTGGCCGGCGCGCGGGCGAGCGACGAGGAAGACAGCCTGAGAGGAGGACGTCACGATGGCCCCGCCTGCAAACAGACTAACCCGTGTTCTCGTGCTCTTGGTCGGCCTCGCCTCGGCGGGGGCCTGCTCTCGCTCGGGCAGCGGCGGAGTCGGGGCAGTCGCGCCCGCGGCTCCGGACACGACCGACGCGTCCGGCGCGGCACAGGCGGACGCTGACCGACCGGCCACGGGCGAGGACACGCCGGACCGCGCGGACGCACCGGTCGAGGACCTCCCTGCCGCGAGCGATCCCGGGACGCCGGCTGAGGAGGACGAGGGGGCCGTCGAGCCGGCCGACGCAGATGACGAGGACGTGCCGGCCGTCGAGGACGTGCCGACCGTCGAGGATGTGCCGGCCGTCGAGGACGTGCCGGCCGTCGAGGACGTGCCGACCGTCGAGGACGTGCCGACCGTCGAGGATGTGCTGCCCGACACCGGAGACGTGAGCGACTCGCCCGAAGGCTTGCCCGCCGACCTTCCGGCCCTGGGCGACGCCCCGGCCGACGCCGACGACGCGGACGACGCTCCGGAGGGCGAAGACGTCGAGGCAGAGGACACCGGCGAGGGAAGCGACGCCGAGCCCTGCGAGCCAGAGTGCGAATTCGTAGGCTGCGGCGACGACGGCTGCGGGGGAAGCTGCGGAGAGTGCGGGGAAGGCCAAGAGTGCACTTTCGGCTACTGCCTGGCTGCGGGAGGGCCGTGCACGACCGTGTGGGACTGCGAGGACCCAGAGTTGCAGGTCTGCGACCCCGACGGAGGCGTGTGCGTCGCCGCGGAGTGCGACGACGTCGACCTCTTCTGTGAGGAGGAGGAGATCTGCCTCATCCAGGGGGACGGCGACTACTACGGGGCCTGCTACCGGGCCTGCGACCTCGACGGGCCGCGGGGCTGCGACGATGATGAGGAGTGCCTGCAGCTCGATGTGGAAGGGGCGATGGCTTTCTGCGTAGGCAGAGGAGAAGCGGGGCTGAACGAGCCCTGCACCTGGTCCGATATCAGCACGGGATGTCAGGCGGGGCTCTATTGCGCGGGAGACGGCCCCGAGGGAGAGCGGGTCTGCCGCCGAGTGTGCAACGTCTTCAACGCCGAGCCTGGGTGCGAGGAGGGCCGTGTTTGCTCCCCATATGGAGTGTGTCTTACGCCCGATGCCTCCTGGGAGCAGGCTGCGGTCGGTGGGACCTGCGAAGGTGAGGAGCCTGAGTATGGGAGCTGGTGCGGTGTGTCGGAGACGGCCGTGCTCGGGATCTGCGTTGTCGGCTCCGGCGAACGCCTGGACTGCTTTCGGATCTGTCGCCCTGACAGAGAGGACTGCGCCGAGGGGGAGATCTGCCTGGACACGCTCTACAACGACTTCGGCATGTGCGTCCCGGAGCACACCCTTTGCGAATCCGCCACGGACTGCCCGATCCCCTTCGGCATGGCCTGCGATCCGCGCACGGCCACTTGCTCCCGACCGGGCTGTGATGGATGGGAGCTCGATTGTGCAGAGGGCGATGCGTGTATGGCGCAGACTGGACTGTGGGGGGGCTACGGCGCGTGCTACCCGGGCTGTACCATCGGCACCACGGATCCTTGTGGCGAGGGGAAGGACTGCCTCGGCTTCGGCGACTTCGGGGAATCAGGCTATTGCATATCGAGAGGCGAGGGACCGGCCAACGAGCCGTGCACTCACGTAGACCTCAACACCGGCTGCGTCGCGGGGCATTTCTGTGTGCGGGAGTCTGACGATCCGGGCACCGTGTGCCGAGCTCTTTGCGACCCCTTCGCGGAGGATCCCGGTTGCCCGGAGGGGCTCATCTGCAACATCGACAGCTTTTGCTCCTCGTCGGTCAGCATCGACGACTCGAAGGTGGGCGAGCTGTGCAAAGACCAGGATCTGACGCCGGCGTCCAGGCCTTCGTGCGCGCGAGAGGGCTCGGCAGTGCGAGGTCTATGCGAGGTTACTGGTGAAGGTGACTACGTTTGTCGTGAGCTCTGCCGGCCCGAGATCGACTCCTGCCCGGAACCACTCGCCTGCACGCCCGTTTACGTGTGGATGTGGGGGCTCTGCCTCTGACAACTTGGAAGCACCGGCTACCTCGTGCGGTATGACAGCCTGACCTCAACGTAGCCCAAGAACACCTCGGACAGCTCAAGGTCGTCGCCGTCGTCGAGATCCGGACGGCACTGGAAGGCCAGCCTGTGCGGCCGTTCCACGACGAAAGGCAGCGCCTGGTCTCCGCCGGAGAGCGCCCAGTCGACAGCGCCGTCCTCATCGGCGACAGCAACTTGGGACCACACGCCGCCGGGGTGGGCGCCCGTTCCTCTGGTCACCCACCCGAGGATCTGCGCGCCCCTGAGAGCGCCGGCAGCTTCGCTCCGGCAGGAGGCCCGGACACGAAGGCCTGTGATGGAGCGAGGCTCAATGCCGAAGGGTCCGGCGTCGACCACGAGCTGAACGGCAGCCGCTCGCTCAGGCACCGCGTCGAAGAGCCAGGTATCATCGAAACGGTCGCCGTCCCCCACACCACTCAACAGCATCACCTTGCGGCGTCTTGTGTCGAAGGCCGCCGCGTGACCACGCCGTGGCGCCGGGTCGGACACAGAGGTGGGACGCTGGGTCCATGCACCGGCGCGCCACTCCCAAGTGTCCCTCCGTCGAGCGCCGTCGTAGCCCCCGTAAAGCAGGTGTACATCGCGTACCGGATCGTAGGTCAGGGAGTGCCACGCCCGCCCGCCGGGCCCACCCTCCGGAGCGGCCACACTTCCCCATTTCTGGCCGTCCCAAAGCCATGTGTCGCCGAGATAGGAGGTCGTGTCTCGATTCCAACCGCCGAAGAGCAACACGCCACCAGGGGAAGGAACCACAGCCATGGCGTGTCCGCTACGAGGCCCCGGCCCGCTGGCAGCGCCCATTCGAAGCTCCCATCGTTCGCCGTTGAAGCTCCAGGTGTCTCCAAGGGGGACATCGTTCTCGCCGATTCCTCCGAAGAGCAGCACCTCGCCGGTGGCGGAGTCGAAAGACATGGCTTGGTCGGCCCTTGCGTCGGGGCCGGGGTCTGGGTTGGGCCGCGCGTGCCATGACTCGCCGTCCCACTCCCAGAGGTCGTTCATGGGAACGCCGTCGTCGCCTGCGCCGCCGAAGAGCACAGTCCGTTGACGGATCGGGTCAAAAGCCATGGCGTGCCGGGTACGAGCCGCGGGCAAATCGCCGGATACCTGGCGTTCTACCCAACGCTGGCCGTCCCACTCCCAGGTGTCTCTGTGGAGGGAAGCGCCAAGCCCACCGAAGAGCACGACGACCCCACGCGTGGTATCGGTGACGGCCGCGTGGCCTTCGCGCCTCGTCGGGACAGCTCTCGAGGGCTTTCGCTCGCTCCAGCTCTCACCGTCCCACTCCCATGTGTCTGGCAGCACGAACAGGTCTGTCCCCAGTCCGCCGAACAAGACCACCCTCTTCCGAACAGGGTCGCTGGAAAGGGCGTACCGCGACGTCGCAGCCGGCACGGGGCCGGCTGGCAGGTGACTTGACCAGTCCGAGCCATTCCAGGTCCAGACCTCACCGAGCCGGTCCTCCGGCGCCCCCAAGAAGAGCACCACTGCGTCACGAATAGGGCAGAAGGTCAAGGGCTCCTCGGAACTGGGAGGCCCGTACTTGCTCGCAGTTTTGGATGACCACCGCTGACCGTTCCACTCCCACGTGTCCGATAGTCCCGAACCGTCCATACCACCGTAGAGGACCGTCGTGCGCCGACCAGCATCGTATGCCATACCCAGCATCGAGCGCGAGGGAGGCCAACGCCCACTGCCGCGCCAGAGCTTCCACTTGTGCCCATCCCACACCCAGGTGTCGTCATTGTAGCCCCCCGGCGTCAAGCCGCCGAACAAGAGCACGACCCCTCGCGCCTCATCGTAGACCATGCCGGCCCCATTGCGAGCCGGCGGCCAATCCTCCTGCCGGGCGACCTCGCTCCAATACTCGCCGTTCCATTCCCAGGCGTCGCCGCGTAGGTTGACCCCACCGCCCGGCGCGGCCGTCCCGCCGAGAAGTAGGACCACTCCGCGCGCCGCGTCGAAGACCATGGCCGGAGCGTCCCTCGGAACGGGAGGAGACGAACTAGTGTGCATCCTGAAACTCGCGTTTCAGGATGCAGCGATTAGCGGTTAGCGATTAGCGGTTAGCCGGAATGCAGTGATCTCAGGTGCCTGGCTAACGGCTAACAGCTAACGGCTAACAGCCCCCGTCCTGAAACGGGAGTTTCAGGACGGGAACGAACTAGGGGGGGCACGCTCCATCCACTGCTCTCCATCATACTCCCAGGTTTCACCGAAGGCGCTGGCGTCCCTGCCGCCGAACATCACCGTGACGCCGCGCATCGAGTCGTAGGCCATCGCATGGAGAAACCGCGCCCGCGGCTGCTCCGATGCCAATGGCAGCGGCCTCCAGTACGGCTCCGTCCGCACCGAAACCCACCGATCGTCCATCGCTTCCGCCCCCTCCCCGGCCGGCCGCACGAGCAGCGGGTCCTGCTCGAGGTTGCCCCGCACCTGGGGCGTCACCTCCAGCCGGTGCGGGCTCGTCCCGGTCGCCGGTGGGTTGGGCGTCGCGACCCACTCGGCGTTCTCGATGAGCACGCGCTCCGACTCGTTTCCCGCCAGGTCCACGCCGCTCGCGTACACGGCGGGCACGTTCAGCGGCGTCAGCTCCGCCCGCGGCCAGCTATCGTCCTCGTTTGGGCTGATCCCGGCCATCAGGTCGGCGCCGTCCGCGCTTCCCCAGATACGTACCAGCTCGGGCGGCGTTTCCTCGTCGAGGCGAAAGACCTCGGCCGCCAGCGAAGCCTCGTCGGAGAGCGGGTCGGCCGGGGCCAGGGCGAAGTAGGGGCCTGCCGGGATCGTGAAGTCCCCGCGCTCCTCGGGCGCCCCGTTTCCCCACGGGGAGCGCACGTACAAGACCCGCTCCTGGTCGACGCTCAGGACGGGCGTGGAGGTCTTGACCTCGATGGGAGGCTCGAGGACCGCCACCTCGGCCTCGTTTCCGGCCAGGTCCGTCCAGCGCACGGTCGCCGAGTAGGTGCCGTCTTCCAGCTTCGCCCCGCTCTCGTCCTCCTCCGGCACGCGGAGGCGGAACAGGTTCCCCGTGCTCGTGGCGGCCTCTTCGTCCTCCGTGAACACCAGCCTCGCCTCTCCGTTGCTCATGCTCAGCTCCACGGGGGCAGCGGCGTGCAGCGCCTCGTCGGCCGCGAGGCTGAAGACGATGCTCGTGCCCGCCGTCGCCGCGCTCACCGAGGGCAGCGGGCTGTCGCCCGCGGGCGCGTAGCCGACGCTAGCGAGCGCGACCTTGGGCGCCGTGAAGTCCACGCGCACCCGGGGGGCCGTGTCCCCGGCGTAGAGCGTCTCGTTCCCCGCGAGGTCGGTCGCGACCAGGCGCACCGGCCAGGTTCCCTCCGCGTCCTGGTGGTCGGTCTTCGTGATCTCGAGCTCGAAGGAGGCTTCCCAGAGCCCCGGCTCCGCCTCGCTCAAGGCGACACGCGGGATCTCCACCGGCACCGGGGCCGCCAGGAGCGCGCGCGGGGAGTCGGGGCCGAGCTCGAGTGCCTCCGCGACGCGGCACGATACCCTGAGCTTCTGCCCACCGCCGGTCGCGAGCACGACACCGCCCGAGCGCTCCCTCACCTCCGGGTCGGTCTCCGATACGACGCCCGACAACGAAGGAGCGCTCTGGTCGGCGACGAAGACCAGCGAGTCGTCGGGGCGCGAGGGATGGCCCACGGCGTCCGTGGCCGCCACCGCGACAGCGTAGTCGCCGTCCTCCGGGAGACCGGCTGCAGCGACCTCGTAGGCGAACGAGAGGCCCTGGCGCTCCCTGGCTTCCAGCGAACGCTGCCAGCCCTTGCCCTCGACCTCCACCACGGGATCGTCGCGCAAGGGCTCGCTCGCGTTCACGGTGACCCGGATCGTGTCCGCCGCGCCGAAGAGCGCACCGTTCAGGGAGACGTCGAGGGCCGGGGGCTCGCGGTCGAGGATCGCCGCGGCCTGGGCCGCCGGCGACTCGATCCCCTCCTCGTTCGAGACCCGGACGAAGACGTGGCGCGCTCCGTCGAAGCTCCGCGCGTCCTCGGGCAGGCCCGCGTTCAGGTCCCAGCTCCCGGGCCAGCGGTAGGTGTGCTCGGCGTCCTCCACGGGTGCGAGATCTTCCAAGGCGTGCGTCCCGGTCTCCGTCGCGAAGGCCGGGTCGTTGGCGACCGTCACGAGCGTCGCGTTGGGCGCCTTGACGAGCAGCTCGACCCTGGCCTCGGGCACACGCTCGCCCGAGCCTTCGGCGTGCTCGATCTCCACCCTGACGCCGAGCACCACCCGCTTCTTCGCGGCGCCTTCGCCCGCCTGCAGCGACACACCCGGAGCGAGGCGGAGCTCGACCGGCAGCGAGACCTCCTCGTCCTTTCCCAGCTCGAGGCTCATCGGCTCCGAGACCCCGTAGAGGAGCACGGGAGCCGTAGGGTCGGCCGATCCGACTATCTCGACGACCACCACGCGCTCCGGCCCGTATACGAGCTCCTTGAAGAGCAGCTCGACACCTCCGCCGTCTCCCAGCGGGAAAGGCCCCGCTTCAGACACGATGCGCGCCGCCCCGAGCTCGCCGCCCGGCCGCACTTCGACCCGGCCGCGCACGTGAGGGTCTCCACCGAGGGAGGCCGCGGAGAGGCCCTCGGGCCAGATAACTCGCAGGTGCAGAGAGCCCTTGTCGCCGGCAGCGCACGCGAAAACGGCAATCGCCGCGAAGAGCAACGCCGTCCGATGCACGCTCACGCTCCCTGCCACGCTACAGCCACACCGCCTCCGCCTGCC
>CAZQPP010000440.1:0-7148 GCA_964594295.1 uncultured Myxococcales bacterium
CGCCGCCGCCCGTGTCGGCGCCCGTGTCCGAGACGGTGGTGCCCGAGTCGACCGGATCGCCTCCGTCGCCGTCCGAACCGCAACCGGCTACGAGGAGCGTGCCCAGAAGAAGCGCCGCCAGGCTCCACCAGAGGTTCCCTTCCCGCATCTGTAGTCTCCGCTGAGTAGGGGGCACAGACTAGGCAGGACGGGCAACCTTGGCAACGGGAGCTCAGTTGAACCTGTAACCCACCGAGACGCTCAGCACCGGCGAGTGCACGTAGGACCTGTAGACGTCGTTCAAGAAGCTCTCCGTGTCTCCGGTGAACTGCTCGACGGCCGTCTGGGCGGCCCACATCAACGTGAAGCGAGGCGAGATCTCGGTGGAGGAGGCGACGGTGAACGCGCCGCCGAGGGCTGCCCGCATGAAGAGATCGTCGTTGAGGGGGAGCTCCCAGCCGACCTCGAGGTCGAGCATGTGCAGGGTGGAGCTGACGTCGTAGCCGCGCACCTCGGGGAGCAGCCCCGCCGGGACCAGGCCTACCGGAGAGGCAACCATGGACCCGGCGACGAGCAACGCCTCGGTGCCGGCTCCACCTCCGAGGGCGACGAGACCGTAGCCGGCCGAGAAGAAGAGGCCGGCCGACTCGAAGGGGCGCCAGCCCACGTGCGTGCGCCAGATGAGCGAGCTCTCGAGGGCAAGCTTCACCAACCTCGCGATATCCTCGTCATAGTCAGGAATGGCTTTGAGCACCGCGTTCATGCCGTCGACGTAGAAGCCCGGGAGGTAGCCGACCGAGCTGTCCACGCGGATGCGGTAAGGCCCCTCGACGGCTACGCCGGCGCCGAGGTGCAGCGGGACCTCGCTCATGACCTCCGCGCTGACACGCCAGCCGGGGTCGTCACCGGGCGCGGCGACCGGGGCGGCGGTTAGAAGGAGCAGCAGGAGGTGGGCGGTCACGGCAGAGCTCAGACGTCGAGATCGTCCACGTCGGCGGCGTTCTCCATGATGAAACGGAAACGCACCGAGGCGTCCTTGCCCATGAGGCCGCCGATGGTCTTCTCGGCCTCGAGCTGCTCGTCTTCGGGGATGATCACCCGCAGGAGGCGGCGGCGGGCCGGGTCGAGGGAGGTCTGGTAGAGGGTCTTGGGCATCATCTCGCCGAGGCCCTTGAAGCGCTGGATGGATGGTTTCGCGTTGGGGCGGCGGCGCTTGCCCTTGGCGATGATGCGGTCACGCTCCGCTTCGTCCAGAGCCCAGAAGGTCTCCTTGCCGATGTCGACCCGGTAGAGCGGCGGCTGGGCGAGGAAGACACGGCCGGTGTCGATGAGGCCTTTGAGGTAGCGGTAGAAGAAGGTCAGGAGCAGGGTCGCGATGTGGTGGCCGTCGGAGTCGGCGTCCATCAGCAGGATGACCTTGCCGTAGCGCAGGCTCTCCTCGCGGAACTGGTCTCCCATGCCGCAGCCGAGGGCGCTGACGATGTCCGAGAGCTCCTTGTTGGCGGACACCTTGGCCTTGCCCGCCTGCTCCACGTTCAAGACCTTGCCACGCAGGGGCAGGATCGCCTGGGTGCGGCGATCGCGGCCCTGCTTGGCGGAGCCGCCGGCTGAGTCTCCCTCGACGATGAAGAGCTCGCACTCGTTGGGGTCGGTGGAGCTGCAGTCGGCGAGCTTGCCCGGCAGGTTCAGGCGGTGGGAGACCGTCTTCTTGCGCCTGACCTGCTGGGCGGCGCTCCGCGAGGCGGCGCGGGCCTTCGCCGCCTGGATGATGCGCATGGCCACCGCGTTGCCGGTCGAGGGCACGCGGTGCATCGTCTGCTCGACCTCCTTCTTGGTCAGCGAGACGATGAGCGGGCGCACCTCCGGGTTGTTGAGCTTCTCCTTCGTCTGACCCTGGAACTGGGGCTCCGAGAGCAGCACGTTGCAGACGGCGACGATGCCCTCGCGGGCGTCGCCGCGCTTGACGTCCACTCCGCGCGGGATGGCGTCGTGGGCGGTGAGGTAGGCGATCATCGCCTCGGCGATGCCGTCTTTCAGGCCGGCCTCGTGGGAGCCTCCGTCGTGGGTGGGGATGCCGTTGGCGAAGCTCCTGACGGTCTCCTTCGTGGACTCGGTCCACTGGAGGGCGACCTCGACGCGGGTGGTGCTGCCGTTCTCGCCCTCGGAGCTGAAGTAGAGCGGGTCCGTGTGGATGGGGGCGACGCCGAGGCGCTCGACCTCCTTCTCGAGCATCTCCCTGATGCCGCCGTCGTGGCGGTACTCGTGGCGATCGCCCTCCACCTCGTCGCGGAAGACGACTCGCAGCCCGGCGGTCAGGTAGGCCTTGGTCTCGAGGTTCTCGGCGATGAGCTCGGAGGAGAAGGTCGCGGTCTCGCCGAAGATGCGGTGATCGGGCCGGAAGAAGATGGAGGTGCCGGTGCCGGCGGCCTCCTCGAGCTCCTCCACCGGGCCGACCGGCACGCCGCGCTTGTAGCGCTGCTCGTGGCGCCGGCCGTGGCGCTTGATCGTCGCCACCATCTCCGAGCTCAAGGCGTTGACGACGGAGCTGCCGACGCCGTGCAGGCCGCCGGAGCGCAGGTAGTTGCCCTCGTCGAACTTGGCGCCCGCGTGGAGAGTGGTCAGGATGACCTCGAGGGCGCTCCGCTTCTCGGTGGGGTGCTTGCCTACCGGGATGCCGCGGCCGTTGTCGGTCACCGTGGCCGAGCGGCCGTCCGCGTGCAGGGTGACCTCGAGGAAGCTGGCGTAGCCGTTGATCGCCTCGTCGACCGCATTGTCGACTATCTCCCAGAGCAGGTGGTGGAGGCCGTGATCATCGGTGCTCCCGATGTACATGGCCGGCCTCTTGCGCACGGGCTCGAGGCCCTTGAGCACGGTGATCTGGGAGGCTGAGTAGGTCGGTGGCATGGAGCTCGTCTGCTTCCTCGCTGCTGTCGCCATCGCGGTCTCCTTATCAGAAGAGCTCACCCTGCTCAGGGTCGTCCTCGTCGAGGGGGTCCGGGACAAGGGCCAGGTGGGGGCCGGCGTCCGGCTCGGGCTTCGCCTCGGACACGGAGCGGCTCCCGGACTCGGACACGACCTCGAGATCGGACACGGGCACGAGCTCGGGCTCGTCTTCGGCGCCGGGCTTGGGCTTGGCCGCGGGCTCGGGCTCGGGCCTCCCGGCGGGCGCGGGGTCTGCGCCGGGCTCCGGCTCCGGGAATCGCAGCTCGACCGCCTCACGGTGCACGCGGGCGATGTAGCCGACCCGGATCAGGTCGCGGCCGCGACCGGCGCGGTGGGTGACTCCATACTTGTTGGGCCTCAAGACCTCGACGCGGCCCCGGCTCGTCTCGACCGTCAAGCCCTCCATGCGCTCGGTCGTGAGCGAGAAGCCCATCACGAAGTCTCCCTTCGTGAGCTTGATCGCCATCACCCCCTTGCCGGGGCCCCCGAGCACGTTGACCTCGGAGACCGGGAAGAGCAGGACGCGGCCCGCGCGTGTAGCCAGGGACACGGTCTCCGAGCCGTCGCTCACCACCACCCCCACGACCGCGTCGTCCTTGACCGCTGGGTCGAGGCGCATGAAGCGGCGCCCGGAGACCGTGGAGGGCTCGCGGTATGGGTCGACGCTGAAGCGGATGGACTTCCCGCCTCGCGTCAGCGCGCAGAAGTAGGGCGGCGCGGGGGTGCCCGGCTCGAGGGCCTCGAGCACCTCCGGGGCGACCTGGGGCAGCACGCGCGGATCGGTGCCGATTGCCCCGACGATGTGCTCGTCGTCGGTGAAGTCGAAGCGCGCCTGCAGGGGCTCACCGTGACCCGTGGTGGCGGGCACGTCGGCCACGCGCAGGGTGAAGGCGCGGCCCCGGTCGGTGAGGATCACCAGGGACTCGCGGGTGCTCGCGGGGATCACCCAGCCGATCTCGTCGCCCTCGCGCACCCTCACCGCCGACAGATCGGTGTAGCTCTTCTGGCGCTTGAACCATCCCTCGCGGGTGACCATGACGAAGCAGTCCTCGGGGACGATGTAGACCTCCTCCGAGAAGGACTCGAGCTCGACCGGTCCGGTGCGCTTGCTCCGGCGGGGATCCCGGTATGCGTCGCGGATGCCCTTGAGCTCGTCTTTGATCAGGGACCAGAGCTTCTCTTCCGAGCCCAGGATGGCGCGGATCTCTGAGGCGAGCGCCTCCTTCTCCTCGAGCTCCTCCAAGATGGCCGCGATCTCGAGGCGGGCGAGCTTGTAGAGCCTGATCTCCAAGATGGCGTCCGCCTGGACCTCGTCGAGCTCGAAGCGGGCCATGAGGGCGACCCTCGCGGCGGCCTTGTCGTCGCTGTTGCGGATGATGGCGATGGCCTCGTCGAGGGCGTCGAAGACCTTCGCGAAGCCTCGCAGGATGTGGATGCGGCGCTCGAGCTCGTTCAGGTCGAACTGCAGGCGACGGCGGGTGACCTCCTCCCGGAAGTCCAGGAAGGCCGTGAGCATCTCTTTCACGTCGACGCGGCGAGGCTGGCAGACCTGGGGGTGGTCCGTCGGGCAGAGCACGGTCAGGTTCACGTTGAAGCGCCCCTGGAGGCCCGTTCGCTTGCACAGGAAGGCCATCGCGGCCTCGGGGTCGCCGTCGTGCTTGAGGTCCAAGACGACGCGGACCTCCTCGGTGGACTCGTCTCGGATGTCGACAAGCTGGGGCACCCTCCCCTTGCCGATGTGCTCGGCGATGTCGGCGATGAGGGAGGCCTTGTTGAGCCCGTAGGGGATTGACGTGATGACGACGCGGCGCTTGCGCCCCTCCTGCTCGAGCTCCCACGTGCCGCGCACGTCGATGGCGCCGTGGCCCTCGGCGTAGACCTGGCGCAGGGACTCGGTGGTGTTCAGGATCGCGCCGCCGGTCGGGAAGTCGGGCCCCTTGATGTAGCGGCCGACCAGCTGGTCCACGCTGAGCTCGCGGTTGTCGATGAGGGCGATGAGCGCGCTCACCACCTCGCCGAGGTTGTGGGGCGGCACGCTGGTGGCCATGCCGACGGCGATGCCGGCGGTGCCGTTGATCAGGAGGTTCGGCACCTGGGCCGGGAGCACGACGGGCTCCTGGATGGTGCCGTCGTAGTTCTGCCGGTGCTCGACCGTGTCCTTCTTGAGCTCGCTGCAGAGCTCGACCGAGATATGCCGCAGCTTGGCCTCGGTGTAACGCATGGCCGCGGCCGCGTCGCCGTCGAGGGAGCCGAAGTTCCCCTGCCCGTTCACGAGCGGGTAACGCAGGCTGAAGTCCTGGGCCATGCGCACGAGGGCGTCGTAGATGCTCTGGTCGCCGTGGGGGTGGTACTTGCCCATCACCTCGCCGACCACCGCGGCGCTCTTGCGGTGCTTGGCGTCGGGCAGCAGGCGCAGGCCGTGGAACATGGCGTAGAGAATGCGCCGCTGGACCGGCTTCAAGCCGTCGCGGATGTCGGGCAGGGCCCGCGACGTGATGACGCTCAGCGCGTAGTTCAGGTAGCGGGATCGGGTGGCCTCGTGGAGGGCGACCTCTTGGATGGCTTCCTGCATTTTGTCTTCTCGCGGGGATGCGCCAGGCGGCGGCGAAGGAGCTTGCCTAGCCTAGACGCTCCTCTGCGACCATACTGCACGTGTGTTCAGGTTTGGCAAGTCTTTTTTGGGTGTGCCCCACTTGACCCGGTGGGGCTGTCTGTGCTCGGGCGCCAACGCCATGCGCAGACCGAGGTTTGGCTCGCCTTCGGCGAGCGCGTCTTCGGGGCCAAGCCCCGAAGACTTGGGACAAATCCGCGTGGCATACTTCGCTCGCCTCCGGCTCGCTGCGCGCGTTTGGGCCAAGGCCCAAACGCTTGTGGATCTGGATTCCGCGGGTCAAGTGGGACCCGCCCGCTTCGTTGTTGTCGCTGGCGACAGCGCGGCCCCTCGCCCGTGCAGAGCCGCTCGAAGCTTCCGGAGGAGAGCCCGATCGTGAGACACTCGAGACGTGCCCCGACGCCCGACACAGCACCCGCCGGTCTCCGGAAACGCGGTGGAGATCTACCGCGACGGCGCGGCCTACTTCGACGCCATGGCGGAGGCCATGGAGCAGGCCGAGCACTTCATCCACCTCGAGATCTACTGGCTGCGGCAGGACATCGTCGGGCACAGCTTCTCCAGGCTGCTCGCGCGGCGATGCGCGGAGGGGGTAGAGGTCCGGCTGATCTACGACCACATCGGCTCCGGGGGAGAGCCGGTGGAGCTGGTGCGGCGGCTAAGGGCGGCGGGCGCGGAGGTCGTCGCCTTCAACCCCGTCGGCATCCTGTCGGACCTGCAGCGCGCGCAGCGCCGCGACCACAGCAAGATGGTCGTGGTCGACGGGCACACGGCCTTCGTCGGCGGCATCAACCTCAGCAGCCACGTGCTCAAGCCGCCAGAAGGACAGGGCTGGACGGACATGGGCTGCCGAGTGAGCGGTCCGGCGGTCAGGCCTCTGGCGCGAGCCTTCCTGCGGACCTGGGCACGCTGCGCACACCGGCGGGCCACCCGAGAGGACATGGTGCGCTACGCCCCCAAGTCGGCCCCGGCCGGAGACGTGGAGGTCGTGCCGCTCGCGCCGCGCCACCGGAGGGGCCTCCCTCCCTACCGGCGCATGAGCCCGGTGCTGCTTCATCTCGCCCGCGATATCGGCTCCGCCCGGCGGCGGGTGGACATGTGGATGGCCTACTTCCTGCCGCCGCGGCGAATGCGGCGGGCCCTGCGCGCGGCGCTGGCGAAGGGGGTGCGTGTGCGGGTGCTGATCCCGGAGAAGTCGGACATCCGCCTCGTGCAGCACGCCACCTTCGGGCGCCTCGGCCGCCTCCTGCGCATGGGGGTGGAGGTCGCCTTCTGGAAGGGGCCGATGCTTCACGCCAAGGCGACGCTCATCGACGACGACATCGTGCACGTGGGCTCGGCGAACCTCGACTACCGCACGGCCTACTGGAACATCGAGACCAACGTGCGCGTGGAGTCGAGCGAGCTCGCCGGACGGCTCTCCGAGTGGTTCGAGCGGGACATCGAGGCCTGCGAGCCCATCTCCCTCGAGCAGTGGAAGCGCCGGCCGCTCATGCAGCGCCTCGCCGGCGCCGTCGCGGCGCTGTTCGCCAGGTGGCTCTAGTCCCAGAACAAGCGATTAGCAGTGTCGGGTAGCCCGGGGTGTTACCAACCCCGGGCCCCCACAGATCCGGAC
>CAZQPP010000441.1:0-7144 GCA_964594295.1 uncultured Myxococcales bacterium
CCGACCCGCCCCACGCCGGTGATCATCTCCTCGCCGCGGCCGGGCATGAGCTCCCAGAAGAGGCTGGAGTCGACGATGCGGGCGATGACCTCGCGCATGTCGTAGGGCATTCGGTAGTCGGCGGGGAAGAGGCCCTCGAGCTCCGAGGCGGGGTGAAGTGGCTCGGCCGTGTCGCCGCCGTACTTGTAGTACTCGCGAGCGCTCGTCGGCAGCATCGACACGTCCTTGCGGATGAGGTCGAGCACCGACTCGTCGTCAGGGCCGCGGAAGTCCGCACAGTTGGAGAGGTGTACGTGAACGTCCGGCCCGCCGATGGTCAGCGAGGTGATGTTCTGCGCCTTGGCGCCCTTGATGAGGGCGGCCCCGGCGATGACCATGTAGGCCTGCTCGGTCATGTAGACGCGGTCCGAGATGATGGGCATGTAGCCCCCGCCCGCGATGCAGTCGCCGAAGACGCCGGCGATCTGCGGCACGTGCTCGGCCGAGAGCAGGCTGTTCATCTTGAAGATGTGGCCGGCGCCCTTGGGGCCCGGGAAGGAGCGGGCCTGCTCCGGCAGGAAGAGCCCGCTGCAGTCGACGAGGTAGACGACGGGCAGGCGCAGGCGGCGCGCTATCTCCTGGGCCCTCTCGATCTTCTCCGGCGTCAGCGGCCACCACGCGCCCGAGGCGACCGTGTTGTCGTTGGCGATGACGACCACGTAGCGGTCGCAGATGCGGACGAAGGCCGTCACGACGCCCGCGCCCGGGCAGCGCTTGCCGCCCTCGAAGTCCCTGCCGTAGTTGACGAAGGTGCCGATGGGGAAGACGGAGCTGCCCGGATCCTTGAGGCGCTCGATGCGCTCCCAGGGCGTGAGCTTGCCCTTCTTGTGCACGCGCGCGACGTACTCCTCTCCCCAGCCGGCCCGGACGACCTCGCGCCCTTCGACAACCGGGGCGGCAACCTTGTCCATGGCGACCTCGTTGGCCTCGAAGTCGGCCTGTGCGAGGAAGCTCTCCCTCGCCCTCCCGATGGGTTGAAGCAGGACCTTAGCCATGGGCCTCACCTCCCTGCTCGGCGAGCATCCAGCCCACCAGGCGTGTGTCGTAGTCCCCGCTCACGAAGCGCTCGTCCTCCAGGATTCGCTGGTGGATCGGGATCGTGGACTTCACGCCCTCGATGTTGAACACCGAGAGCGCCTCCTTGACCCTGGCGATGGCCGCGAGCCGGTCCGGGCCGTGACAGATGAGCTTCGCGATCATCGAGTCGTAGTAGGGCGGAACCACGTAACCCTGGCGTACGTGCGTGTCTATGCGCAGGTCCGGCCCGATCTCGGGCGGTTCGAAGACCGTGACCTCGCCGGGCGTGGGTGAGAAGCCGGCGTCGGGGTCCTCCGCGTTGACGCGGACCTCGATGGCGTGACCCGAGAAGCTCACGTCCTCCTGCCTGAAGGAGAGCGGCATGTTCGCGGCGATGCGGAGCTGCTCCCTGACGATGTCGGTCCCGGTGACCATCTCCGTCACCGGGTGCTCGACCTGCAGGCGCGTGTTCATCTCCATGAAGTAGAGGCTGCCGTCCTCGTCACGCAGGAACTCCACGGTCCCGGCGTTGGTGTAGCCGATGCGGGCCGCGGCCGCCGCGACCTTGGCGCCGATCTCCGCCCGCTGCTCGGCCGAGACCACCGGCGACGGCGACTCCTCGACGAGCTTCTGGTGGTTTCGCTGCACCGAGCACTCGCGCTCTCCGAGGTGCACCGCGTTGCCGAAGGCGTCGGCGAGGATCTGGAACTCGATGTGCCGGCCGCCGCGGATCATCTTCTCGAGGTAGAGGTCTCCGTCGCCGAAGGCCTTCTCGGCCTCCATGCGGGCCTGGGAGAAGGCCTGCTCGAGGCCGGCCTCGTCCTCGGCCACACGCATGCCGCGGCCACCGCCGCCGAAGCTGGCCTTGAGCATGACCGGGTAGCCGATGGCGCCGGCCACCTCGCGCGCTTCGTCTATGGTGCGCACCACCCCGCGGGAGCCGGGGATGGGAGCGAGACCGGCGGCGCGCATGGTCTCGCGCGCGGCAGCCTTCACTCCCATCACTCGGATGGCCGAAGGCGATGGCCCGATGAAGGTCACCTTCGCCTGGCCGCACATGGCGGCGAAGCGGGCGTTCTCCGCGAGGAAGCCGAAGCCGGGGTGCACGGCCTGGCAGTCCGTCTGCAGCGCGGCCTGGACTATGGCCTCCATGTCCAGGTAGCTGTCGGCGCTGCGCGGCCCCCCGATGCAGACGGTCTCGTCGGCCGCATCGAGGTGGGGCGAAGCGCGATCCGCTTCCGAGCAGACAGCCACCGAGCGGATAGAGAGCTCTCGGAGGCACTTCAGTACCCGCAGCGCGATCTCGCCGCGGTTTGCGACCAACACCTTTCGGAACATGAGCAGATAGCCGTTAGCGGTTGACGATTAGCAAGAAGCCGTCGGCGACCGACCGCCAGCCGTCGGCGCGAGCACGGTGTGCTGCGGGGCTCGGCTAACGGCAAAGGACTAACGGCTAATCGCTCTCTTAGCGCCCTGCTCCTGAGAGGTCCAGACCGCGGAGCGCCGCCATGTGCTCCTCGTCCACGTAGAAGCGCAAAAGCCTGGGGGTGTGGCGGTAGCGGTCGTAGAGGTCGGTGGCCTCGGCGACCGGTCGCACGCCGGGGTACAGCGCGCGCTCGCGGGAGACTATGTAGAGGGGAGGCTCGTCCGCGCCTCCGTGGGCGGCGTCCTTGACGTAGTGGGACAGCGGCAGGTGGACCGAGGCCACCAGGTAGGGGATGCGGGCGCGATCGAGGGCAGCGCGGATCTCCGCCGGCGTGACGTCGTCCCGGTCTTCGTCGACCTCCAGGGCCAGGGGAGGCGGGCGCCGTTTCAGGAGGCGCTCGGCCCAGGGACGATCGGCGCGCTCTTTGAGCAGCGCGAAGACGAAGGAGTCGTCCACCTCGACGTAGCCCGCCGGGTCCGGCGGGAAGTAGTCGAGCACGCCACCCGACTGGAAGAAGGCCCTCAACATCCGGTCGTAGGCGAGGGTGCGCTGGTGCGCGTAGACCAACATGAACATGTGGTAGCGCGAGAGCAGGAAGTCCTCGAAGGTGAACAGGGCGCGCGCGTCGAGCCCGAGCTCCCATACGCCATCGCCCGGGACGGCCCGGAGATTCGAGAGGATCCAGTCCTGGTCGAATCGACCGTAAGGCACACCGGCGAAGTAGGCGTCCCGGCGGAGGTAGTCCATGCGGTCGCAGTCGAGCTCGCCGCTGACGAGCTTGCGCATCAGAGGCAGGACCGAGCGCGAGGAGACCTCGAAGTCCTCAGCCGCGCACCCGTGAAGCTGCCCGCGCAGAAGCGTCGCGACGTGGCCCGGCGTTATGCCCAGGGGAGCGAAGGCCCCGGAGATCGTCTCGCTGAGGTCGCTCTGCAGGATCAGCAGGAGCGACATCTCCTCGTGGGTGGCCCTCCGCGTCGTTCCGTCAGGGAGAAGAGTCAGCTTCGCGGGGAGGCCGAGCAGGTCCAACGGCGGCAGGCGGTGCTCGAGCTGGTGGCTCAGGGGCGGATGGCCGACGTCGTGGAGGAGGGCCGCGAGGCGCAGGACGGCTCTCAGGCGGTGACGCTGAGGCCCCTGGAGTCCGTCGAGATCGCCAGCCACGGCGTCGAAGGCCAGGCCGGCGAGGTGCATGGTGCCCAGGGAGTGCAGGTAGCGGGAGTGCGTTGCGCCCGGGAAGGTGGCCTCGCCGAAGCCGAGCTGGGAGATGCGCCTGAGGCGCTGGAAGGCGGCGCTGTCGACGACCTCCTGCTCGGCCGGCGACAACGTGATGGGGCCGTGCAGGGGGTCCCGCACCTCGCCCGGACCGCCGGCGACGCTCACGCCACGCCCCCCGTCCGCCCGGTCTGCTCGAGGTCTGCCATGCCCGCATGGTATCGCGGCCGAGGGCCACACGCCATGGGAGCCGGGGGCCGCACCCTGCCGTGGACGGAACCGGGACCAGGATGAGGGAGGCGCAGGGCTTGCGCCGGTCCCCGGATTCTCATACCGAGTGCCCCACACCTGGAGGCGGCCATGCGCACACTCCCCTTCCTGCTCGCTCTGACCCTGGTCCTCGCCGCCGGGGCCTGCAGCTCGGACTCCTCCCCGGCCGGTGGGCCGGCGGGACCGGGCAGCTCGGACGTGCCGGCCATTGACGGAAGCGCCCTCGCGGACACGCCGGGCGGCGACTCGAGCACGACCCTCACGAAGGACACCGGCGAGGCCGCCACGGACGAGGTGGAGAACCCGTGCCCGGACAAGCCGCCGGAGTCAGGGGCCTTCTGCGAAGGCGACGCGACCTGCAAGTACGGGCAGGAGTGCTGCTGCGGGGAGTGCTTCGACGCCCTGGTCTGCACCTGCGGCGGGACGAAGTGGGGCTGCTACTTCACCGACGCATGCCTGCTCCCTCCCTGTGTGGACGCGGGCTCCCTGGACACGGGAGGCTCGGCCGACGCGCCGCTCACGGACGGCGGAGGCACCGACGGCGGGGTCTCCGACGGCGGCGAAGCGCCCGACACCGGAGGGGCCGACATACCGGCCGAGGACGGCGGCTCGCCGGGCGACCTGCCCGAAGGCAAGTGCCGCAGCGACGCGGACTGCAGCGCAGAGCGCTTCGAGTCCTGTCACGGCCCGGGCGACCCAACCGTGTGCGGCATCTGCCGGGAGCCCGAGGAGCCGTGCACCGAGGACAACGAGTGCGAGGGCGACACGGTCTGCGAGCACGCCCGCGGTACGTGCCCGACCTGCAGCGGCGAGATGGAGTGCGTGCCGAGGTGCGGCGGGAGCGCCGGCTGCCTCGAGGGTGAGGCGTGCAACGAGGCAGGACACTGCGTCGACGCCCCCTGCTCGAACGACAGCGACTGTCCCGATCTCTTCTTGTGCAACTCGAGCGCGACCGCGCCCTCCTGCAAGAGGCGCGGGTGTCAGGACGACGCCGGCTGCCCGGCGGACGGGCGCTGCGTCAGGGATCTGTGCTGGGACACCTTCGGGACGTGCATGCCTCCGGTCCCGGCGGCGCCGCCCGGCGGCCCCTGAGGCACCACGCACGGCCCGCGCACCGAGCGGCGCGGGTCAGGGCGCCACAGGCTCCACGCCACCGGCAAGCCCGCCCCCTCCGGCCTCGTGGTCGAGGAGGGCGTCCTTGATCCACATGGGGCTCGAGAAGCCGCCTCGCGAACCGTCGCCCTTCAGCACCCTGTGGCAAGGGACGAGCAGGGGCACCGGGTTCCTGCCGCAGGCGTTCCCCACGGCCCGCGCAGCACCTGGGCGGCCGAGGTCGCGGGCGATCTCGCCGTAGCTCCTGGTCAGGCCGGGCGGGATCGCCGCGATCGCCGCCCAGACCTCACGCTGGAAAGGAGTCCCCTCGAGGTCGAGCGCGACGTCGGCGGGCAAGGCCCCGCCAGCGAAGAAAGCCTCGAAGGCGGCCAGGAGGCTCGCCGGCGGGAGAGAGTCGACAGAGACACGCTCGCTCTCGGGCGGGAAGTGCACACGGCGGACGCCGCGATCGCCGTGCTCGACGGCGACGACTCCCAAGGGTGTACGCAGCGCAGAAAACACCTGCGCCTACCTCTCGACAGACCATCCCCCCGGGCTGCAGGGGCCGGCAGCCCTAGCCGCAATCTGCGACAGGCTGCCGTACGGCCCTAGAGCCGCGGGCTTCTTGGTTCGAAGGCTACTCGCAGAGCGCGTAGGCGGCGCCCGGCTTCTTCACGCAGCGCTGGTGGCTCGAGCAGTCCGTGTCGCTGGTGCAGCACCCGGCCACGGGGCCGCAGGCACCGTCGGTGCACTTCATGCAGGCGCCCTTGGCGGCGCAGTCTTGGTCTGTCTGGCACTCCGGCGCGGGGGCAGCCGGAGCCTTGGTGGCCTTCGAGGCACCGCCACAGCCGGCCACAAGGGCCAACCCACTCGCGAGCATAATGGCCATCGCCAGTCTACGCAGCATGTAATCCTCCCTTGGGGATGATCGATAGCGGCGGTAGCGCCGCCTGGGGGAACTTAGCAACGTGGGTGAATACTGCAATCGACCCCGCCCCATTTTGACTCGCCCCGCCTCCAGCGCCATGCTTCTCCCGTGGCAAAGTCGGACGAGGCGAAGGTCGACGGTGAGCAGAAGGCGCGGCACGCCAACCATGGCGGGGCCCTGGCTCTGGCCGCGTTGCTGCACGTCGCCGATGTCGTGGGCGACGTCATCGCCCTGTTCCGCCGCCATCGCTGCGACATCGTCGCCGCAGGCATCGCCTACTTCGCCCTCCTGTCTCTGATCCCCTTCCTGATCGTGGGGGCGTCGGTCGTCGGCTTCGTGCTCGCCGACAAGGCCGGCAACACCGACCCCTACTCGCTCATCGCCGGCCAGGTGACGAGCTTCCTGCCCTTCCTCGAAGGAGAGCTGGCCTCCCGCCTCCGCGAGCTCGTCGAGGCCAGGCGGGTAACCGGGCTCGTCGGTCTCCCAACGCTCCTCGCCACGTCGACCCTCTTCTTCGGGGCCATCGAGAGAGCGGTAGGGGCGATCTTCCGACGCGGTCGCAAGCCACGCCGGTTCTGGAAACGACAGACCCTGGCCATCGCCTTCGTGCCGGCCATGGTGCTCCTGCTCGGCCTCGCCCACTACGGCCGGCTGGTGGTCCGAGCCTTCGCGGCGGCGCTCCCCGGCAAGGTCCCCGAGGTCGGAGGAGACCTGATCTCCGTTCTGGTCTCGGTCCTCGTGCTCGGTACGGGCTTCGCGGTCGTGGTCGTCTGGTTCGGGAGCCGCAAGCTGCGTTTCCGCCACGTGGCAGCAGGGAGCGGGCTCTTCTGTGCGCTCTGGATGGTGGCGGAGTCCGCCTTTCGGGCCTACCTCGAGATGGTCACGACCTTCTCGCTCATCTACGGCTCGTTGAGCACCCTGATGGTCATGGTGCTCTGGGTCTACTACGGCGCGCTGGTCTTCCTGCTCTCCTGCTGCGTCACCCAGGCCCTGCACGATCGATACCCGCTCTCCGCCGGAGCGGAGGAAGCTACGTAGCGCCGGTTGACAGCAGCGGGGGCGAGCTCCCCTTCAACGCACAACAGGCTGCCCCCCCGAGTTGTGTCCAACCTGCCGTCCCGGCTCGCGCTACGCGCTCCGCCGCAACCTGGCGACTGTCAGAC
>CAZQPP010000442.1:0-7127 GCA_964594295.1 uncultured Myxococcales bacterium
GAGGCGGACAACGACGGCGACGGGGTGGTCGACGGGGCCGACATCTGCCCGCTCGTCCCCGACCCGCTGCAAGAAGACGTGGACAATGACGGCCGAGGCGACGCCTGCGACGAGGACGACGACAACGACGGGATCGACGACGGTGAGGACATCTGCCCCAAGAAGCCGGACGCGCAGCAGACCGACACCGACGGCGACGGGCGGGGAGACGCCTGCGACGACGACGACGACGGCGACGGCACCCCCGACACCAGCGACTGCGCCCCAACCAACGCCGCGGTGAACCCGAACATGACGGAGAAGTGCAACGGCCTCGACGACAACTGCGACGGCGCCGTCGACGTCGAGGGCTCGGAGGGCTGCAGCGACTACTACAGGGACATCGACGCCGACAGCTTCGGCGCCAAACGCCCGCCGCGCTGCCTCTGCGTGCCCGACGTGGTCTTGGACTTCACGGCGACGAGGACCGGGGACTGCGACGACCTCGCCGTCAAGGTCTACCCCGACGCTCCCGAGCGCTGCAACGCCAAGGACGACGACTGCGACGGGCACGTCGACGAGGACTTCCCCGACGTCGACAGCGCCTGTGACGGGCCCGACTCCGACGCCTGCGCCTACGGCATCGTGATGTGCAGGCCGGACGAGCTCGGGACCTTCTGCTCGGCGGAGGATCCGACGAACGTGGTGGAGGTGTGCAACGGGGCCGACGACGACTGCGACGCCCGCACCGACGAGGGCTTCACCGACTCCAACTGGGACGGAGTCGCGGACTGCGTGGACGACGACGACGACGGCGACGGGGTGCTCGACGGCGACGACTGCGCGCCCCTCGACGCGCGCATCACACCCGGGGCCAAGGAGATCTGTGACGACGGCCTCGACAACGACTGCGAGCCCTCCACGGTGTGCAAGGAGGTGCGCTGGGCGGGCGGGACCGAGGTGGCCGACGTCGTGCCGCTCACGACGACCAAGACCTCGGTGGACTGGTACTCCTTCGACGACCCCGTCAAGTCCAGCGTCAACGTGCCCGGCCTCGCGAGGTCCAACAGCGTGCAGATGGGCCTGCTCCTGAGCGACGACGGGCTGCACTTCGTCCTGGTCATCGACTCGCCCGAGGACGGAGACGGCGGCACGCTGAAGATGAGCGTCGACGGCTACGGCCTCGCGGGTGTCGACGCGCACGTCGTCGTCGAGGACAACCCCGGCGGCGACAACGACATCTACAAGTGGACCTCCTGGAGAGGCGACGGACGCTTCGAGTGGACCTGGTCGGGGTGCTGCACCGACGGCATGGTGCTGGGCCCTCTGCCCCCGGGAGGGCCCTTCTGCATCCGGCCCGTCTTCTCGGACGTCGAGGGCATCGAGACCTACGAGGTCTTCGGCCCGCCGGACGGCACCTTCTCCCGGACGGAGATCCCGGCCGGCGAGCTGGCGGGGTTGGAGATCTGTGTGGAACCCTAGCAGCGTTCGGCGCAATTCGCGGCGACCGGCCGTCCACCTACACGTGCACGTGCACGAGTAGGTGGACGAGCACGTGTACGTGTACGAGCGCGACACCTCGGCCAAGGTATGCGCTCAGCGCACACGTGAACCGCCGCCTCACCCAACTTCGCCGCAGGCTGCTATACGGCTTGACACCGGCTCCGGCGCCTACCACCTTGGCCGGCATGTCGTCTTCGCTTCGAGCCACCTGCGCCTCGATCGTCCTTGTCTTGCTGGCCGGTGTTGCGGCGCCTGCGCACGCAGCGGAAGGCACCGACCTCGCCGCGAGAGTCCAGCGAATCCAAAGAAGCGTGCCTCTCGTCGACGGGCACAACGACATGCCCTGGGCGGTGCGAACGAGGAGCGGCGGGAGCTTCGACTCACTGGACCTCAGAGAGGACACGAGCAAGCTCGAAGAGCCCATGCACACCGACATCCCGAGGCTCCGAAGAGGTGGCCTTGGGGCTCAGTTCTGGTCGGTCTGGGTGCCGACGAGGCTCTCCAAGGAAGAGGCCGTGCAGACGACCCTCGAGCAGATAGACCTCGTGCACCGGCTGGTCGCGCGATACCCGGAGGTCTTCGAGCTCGCCACCACCGCCGATGACGTGGTGCGCATCCACCGCGCGGGCCGGATCGCGTCGCTCATCGGCATGGAGGGAGGGCACAGCATCGGCCGATCCCTCGGGGTGCTCAGGATGATGCACCGCGCCGGGGCGCGCTACATGACGCTCACACACTGGAAGAACACGGCCTGGGCCGACGCGGGCACCGACGACCCCGAGCACGACGGGTTGAGCCCCTTCGGGGAGGAGGTCGTGAGGGAGATGAACCGGCTGGGCATGCTGGTCGACCTCTCCCACGTGTCACCGGACACCATGCGCGACGCCATGCGTGTCAGCGAGGCCCCCGTGATCTTCAGCCACTCGGGCGCCTACGCCGTGAACGCCCACGCCCGCAACGTGCCCGACGACGTGCTGCGATTGATGCCGAAGGACGGCGGCGTGGTCATGGCCGTCTTCCTGCCCGCCTTCGTCTCCGAGGAGGTCATGGAGCACTACAAGAAGGCGCGCGCGGAGAAGAAGCGCCTCAAGCGGGCGCACAAGAAGGACAAGAAGGCGCGCGAGGCCGCCATGAGACGCTGGCGGCGCGCCAACCCGGCGCCGAAGGCGACGCTCGAGCAGGTCGCAGACCACATCGACCACATCGTCAAGCTCGCGGGCGTAGACCACGCGGGCATTGGCTCCGACTTCGACGGCATGTGGGACGCACCGGCCGGCCTCGAGGACGTCTCCACCTATCCCGCTCTGTTGGAGGAGCTGCTGCGGCGTGGCTACAGCGACGAAGACGTCTCGAAGATCGCCGGCAGGAACATCTTGAGGGTGATGCGCCGCGCCGAGGAGGTGTCTGCGAGGCTCCGCAAGGAGCGACTCGCCTCGGAGCGCAAGCTTGAGAAGGGAGACTGAGGCGATGAGGATATTCAGGGCGGTTTCGTGGACCTGCGCGATCGTCGCGGCGCTGGCGCTGCTCGTGAGCGCGCCGGCGTGCTCGGACAGCGTCACAGGCGCCGGAGATCTCCCGCCGGCAGCGGCGGACACTGGAGCGACGGCCGAAGCCGACGAGGGTACGGACACGGGGGGTGGCGACTCGCCGCAAGAGGACCCGGGGCCGGCGGCTCCGAGCGACGTCGGCGAGGCCGCAGACCATGCCACGGACACCACGCCGGCCGCCCCGGCGCCGAAGAGAACGCCGGGCGGGCTCCTGCTCGAGCTCCCCTTCGTGCTCGAGCGCGAGGACGTCGGAGAGCCCCTGAGCGACGAGGAGATCGCGACCTTCACGAGGCGCGTCACCGGTCTGCTCGAGCAGGTCGACTACTTCACCTGGCTCTACGAGGTGAACCACGGCACGGACGCCTCGACCGGGCTGCCCGACTACCTGATCTTCTGGCACGACGTGGAGGCGCACAAGAGCGGCGACCTCGTGACCTTCGTCAACAACAAGGAGGACGGCGGCAGCCACAACAACGCCGTGCCCACCATGCTCGCCCTCGCGCAGGTCATCGGCGGCTACCTCAACCACCCGGAGCCCGCCTCGGCGCGCATCCTCGAGCAGCTCGCCCGCTCCATCCACGCGGTCACCCTCGGCATGGTCTACGACGAGGACGACCCCGTAGACTTCCTGATGGCCCGCAACATCATCACCCAGAACCACAGCTTCACGCTGCCGAGCGGCAAGAAGAAGGCCGTCGACTACACGGAGTGGTTCTTCAGCTACGAGGGCTGGAACGCGGAGCGCTTTCGCTACGAGAGCAACCCGACCTGGGGAGACATCTGGGTCACGAACATGCGCTCCAAGGACGACGTGCCCTACTTCTTCCGCGTCGCCGCGTGGCTGCCATATGTCATCGAGCTGGCACCCGATCCGGAGGTGCGGGAGGTCGCGGAGGAGGCCCTCGACCTGCTCACCCGCTTCTCGAAGGACATCGTCGACCACGACTGGAACATCCGCACCAAGGACAAGGACGGCAACGCCTACGTCGTCACCGGCGAGGACCTCGGCAGCCTCGCGGCCTGGGTGAAGGCCTTCCCCGACGCCGAGTGTGACGCGCGCCTCGGCGCCGCCCTCGCCGGCTACGGGGAGCCGAAGGGCGTGGACTGCGCGGACGGCCAGGGCAGCCCCTACGACGTGATCGCGGGCAACGGCAACTACTTCAACTACGACATCATCGTGCACTTCCACATCGCGGCCGCGGCCCTCGCCCTCGTCAAGGACCAGGACGAGGTGGCGAAGAAGCTCGTCGAGGGCCTGATCACCCGCTTCGAGCGTTACCGCGACCCGGAGACGACAGAGCCCGGCCGGACCGCCGGCGAGTGGGACAAGGAGATCTCGAACTGGCTGATCATGAGCGCGTCCGTCGGCTACCCCCTCACCTCCGACGAGGCCCGCCACATCCACCGCTTCTACACGACCATGGTCGCCGAGTTCGAGGTCTTCGAGCGCTGGGACCTCTGGGACCCCTCGGTGCCGGACGGCGTCTACAACTTCCGAGACGGCGGCATGTACCCGAAGCACGAGAACCACCGTATCGACGTGGAGTACATGGCCTTCGTGCTCGAGCTCTGCTGGAGCCCCTTCCTGAACCCGGCCGGGGCGCGCTTCGTCGACTGCGAGGTTGTGCGCGATCCGAGCCGCTGGGGGGAGTAGGGCCGGCGCCCGCGCCCCGCCCTCAGCCCTGGACGCCCGGGTTCCGTCTCTCGCCCTCCTCCGCCCGCTCGGATGCAGCGAGGCCGACCAGGTCGAAGTCCCCCCCGAGCACTCTCTTGATTCGTCCGGTTCGCAGGCCCCGCAGGTGGTCTCTCACCAGGGGGGAAGGCGTCTCACGGTAGGTCCGCACGACCGCCGGCGTCCTCGGCTCGTAGCTGCTGACCGCGTCGAGAGCGGCGGCGTACTCCTTCCCCATATCGGGCGACGGCGGCTCGAGCGGCGCAGGCGCGACGCGCACTCGCACCCGCGTACGCGAGACCTTCCGGGAGCCGGCATCGGCCGCGGGCACCTCCTCGTGCACGTGCAGGCCGGACTCGGGCGCGAGGAGAGACCAGACGCCGAGGCCCGAGACCGAGACGATGTTGGCCGGGCCCCGGTCCACCGAGCCGCGAGGCGGGGCGAGGGTCTTGAAGGTCATGCCGCGCTTCGAAGCCCACGCGCGGTACATCTCCTCGAGGGCGCCGGCGAAGGCACCGTCTGTCCGGGGGCCGTCGAGGCCCTCGACGCACAGGAGCACCCCGGATGGACGAGCACGCCGGAGATCGTCCAGGGCGAGGCTCAGGACCGTGAGGCGTTCTGCCAGGCGCCCCACCGATGGGCGTGGGTACTGGCGCCTCTCGACCTGCGTCGCGCCGTCGAGCCTGTCGAGGAGGCGTCGAGCCGACTCCACGGCCGCCTCTATGTGGTCGGCGACCTCCACGCGGTCGAGTACGGTGAAACGCTCGCGGGAGGACCAGAACTCGGGGTCGGAGGTCCTGGCAAGGTCCGCGCTCTTCGCCGAGGTCCAGGCCTCGCCGGCGACCTCCTCCTCGAGGGAGACCAGGCTGGCGCGCAGGGTCGCGAGGTCCCCGGAGGAGCCGTGGGGGTCCAGGGCGATGGCCGCGAGGCGGCGGCCTTCGGATTCGCCCTCTCCCACGTGCTCCGCCGCCGGCGCGTCCCCGGCGTCGGGGTCGATGAACTCCACCTCGAGCCGGCGGCCGGCCGCTCGCACGAGGAGGAACTGGTCGCCGGTGGGGTAGCTGCGCTGCACGATGGTCTTGGCGAGAGGGGCGAGGACGAGGCGCTCGACCGCCCGCTTGAGCGGCCTGGCGCCGAGCTCGGGGGAGAAGCCCTCCTCGAGGAGCAGCTCCAGCGCGCTGTCGTCCCACTCGACGGCCCAGCTCCTCTGGCGAAGCCCCCGGCGCTCGAAGACCTCGGCGATCTCCTTCTTCAAGAGCTTTCGCATCACGCTCCGCCCCAGGGAGCGGAACACGACGACGCGGTCGATGCGGTTGAGCAGCTCCGGGCGGAAGGCCTGGGCCACGGCGCGCTGCACGGAGGCCTCTCGCCCGTGGCGCGAGCGCGCGGCTCCGATGCCTATCGTGGCCGGTCCCGCCGTGCCTACGTTGGACGTGAGGATGATGATGGAGTGCCTGAAGTCTGCCACGTGGCCGCGGTTGTCGGTCAGGCGTCCGTCGTCGAAGACCTGCAAGAAGAGGTCCCAGACCCGCGGGTGGGCCTTCTCGAACTCGTCGAGCAGGACGACGGAGAAGGGCTGAGCGCGCACCTCCTCCACCAGGCTCTTCGTCTCTGCGTGCGTCTCCGGGCTTCCCGTCAGCCGCACGAGGGAGTCGGGGTTCTGCATCTCGCTCATGTCCAGGCGGACCATGCGCGAGGGTGACCCGAAGAGCCACGTCGCCAGGGTCTTGGCGATCTCGGTCTTCCCGGTCCCCGTGGGACCTACGAAGAGGAAGACGCCGCGCGGCCGCGTAGGATCCGTGACGCCCGCCTTGATCATCGCCACGCGGTCAACCAGGCAGCTGACCGCCTCCGCCTGGCCCATCACGCGATCGACGAAGAAGCTCCGCAGGCCGTCGAGGTCGAGCGCCTCCCGGTCATCGAGGATGCTGGCCGGGAGGCCGGTGCGCGTGGTCAAGGTCGTCACGAGGTCGTCAAGGGTCAGCGCCAGAGCCCCCTCACCGGCCACCGCGCGCAGCCGCTCGAGGGTCCTCGAGAGAAGCTCCATCACGTGCCCCGGGGGCGCGGCGTCAGTGAGGAACTGGTCGGCCAGCACCATCGCCTCCCCCGTCAGGGTCGCGGCGTCCGGCTCGGCTTTCACATCGGAGGATTCGAGCAGCTTCAGCGCGAGGGCCCTCGTCTGCTCGTTGGGGGCCGGCTCCATGCGCTGCACGTCGAAGGCTCTCGAGACACGCGGCGCTTCTCGGACCAGGCGCTCCCACTCGTCGCTCCCGGCCTCGGCGAGCACGCAGAGGCGGCCTTGCTCCACGTTCGGCAAGAGCAGATCGAGGGCGCTGGTGCGATGCGCGAGGCCGCGCCCCGACCAGGCCATGGCCGGGAAGTCCGGCACGATCCAGAGCACGCGCTCGTCGCCGCTCAAGGCCTCG
>CAZQPP010000443.1:0-7100 GCA_964594295.1 uncultured Myxococcales bacterium
GCCTGGCTCGCGAAGCTCGTCTTGATCGCGTAGGGCACCGCGGAGAGGGCCACTGGAGCCAGGCAGTCGTCGCCCGCACCAGCGGGCCCGATGCAGAGCTTCAGGTAGAGCGCCTCGTTCTCGGCGAGCACCTCCTCGAGCTCGCAGCTCATGCGCCGGCCCAGCTCCAGGTTCAGCACCGTGTCGCGCACCTGCACGCCCTTGAAGGACTCTGTGCACTGCGCCACCTTGTCATCGGGGTGCCGCAGGAGATGCACACGCAGGTCGGGGAAGGTGCCCTCGCCGCCGGGCAGCTTCTGCAGGGACACGCGCGTCTGCAGCCGGATGACGCCCGGCGCCTTCTGGATTCGCACGTGGCCCGTGTCGAATCCGCAGGGCAGCGTGCCGAGCTGGTCGCAGTTGAGGTCCTGGGCGCCGGCGGCGGGAGCGCCGGCCAGCCAGGCGAGGGAGCAGAGCAGGGAGAGGAGGAGCTTGAAGGTGTTTCGGGTGTGTCCCACATGACCCGGCGGAGCTGTCGACGCTCGGCCGGTAGCGTTGTTCCCGCCGGGGCAGATGCTCGCCTTCGGCTCGCGTGCCTTCGGGGCCAAGCCCCGAAGGCTTGGGACTAATCCGCTTGGCATACTTCGCTCGCCTGCGGCTCGCTGCGCGCGTTTGGGCAAAAGCCCAAACGCTTGCGGATCGGGATTCCGAGGGTCAAGTGGGACACACACGGTGTTTCGCATGGCTCAGTCTCCCTCCCCGGTGTCGGCTTCGTCCTCCGCCGCGGACTTCACCTCGTCGAGAACGAAGGCGGCGTCCACCTCGTCGACCTCGTGGTGGCCCCACTTGTCGCCTTCGCTGAAGGCGGAGTCCCCGTCGAGGTCCAGCCAGCAGGTCACGTCGTAGGCGATGTCCTCGCCGAGGAGCACGGGCTCGTCCACGGTCTTCTCGTCTTGACCGTCGCTGGGGCAGGGGCGCTTGTCCTTGCACTGCACCGACACGGCCACGACGGGCGCCACGTTGGGGTTGGCGGGCAGGTCGAGGGCCCCGACTCCTTGGGGAGCCCACAGGCAGGTGAGGTGCTGGCCCTCCGCCGGAGCGGGGCTGGGCGCTACCGTTGCTCGCACCAGAGGCGAGAGGGTCTCGACGGTGACCACCGTCAGCTTCCCCGCCCGCGTGGACACCGGCACCACGGCGCCCAGGTCCCCCTCGTTGAAGATCGCGTCCCCACTAATGGTGTCCGAGCTGCCGTCCTGGTTTACGTACACGTACAGGAGGTAGTCGCCCGCGGGCATTGCCGCGGGATGCTCCTTCTCCCTCGAACGCATCTCCACGTCCATCCTCATCGTGAACGAGGCCTCCCCGCCCTGGATCTTCGTACCGGAGGGCTGGCGGGCCACCTTCGCCGCGTCCACACCGGTGGAGAACAGGCGCGCCCACACCGCGGTGCCCTCGGAGCCCGGCTGGCCCGTGATCTGCACGTTCACGTGGGTCGCCTCGGTGCAGATCACCTCTACGTCGTCCACGTCCGCGCCGTCCACCATGCCCTTGCCGTTTCTCACCACGCACCGCTGGATGGGTTTCGTGGGGTGCGCGTCCACTGTGACCGCGTATTCGAACTTGTCCGACACCGGCGCCTGGAAGGCGAAGGAGCCGTTGCCCTCCACGTCGAGCTTCTGCGCCCCACCGCTCAGGCTCAGTCGCAGCAACCCGCCCTTCAGCCCCGAGACGCTGCCGCCGACCTTGTAGGTCTTCGTGCTCAGCACCGGCGCGCAGGCCACCGTGAGCCCTTCGGGGCTCCCCGGCCCCATGGTTCCCTGCCCGCCGACCACCTGGCAGGTCTGCGTCGGGAAGGTGGGCAGGCTGACGATCTGTACGTCATAGACCTGACCGGGGGCCAGCGCAGTGGGGAAAGCAAAGGCGACCTCTCCGCTAGGCGGATTGGTGGTTGACACGGTCAGCGCTTGCCCGCCGTTGAGCGAGAGCTGCAAGCCGGATCCCAGCAGCCCCAGCACGGTGCCCGCCACGGGGAAGGTGGGCAGGGTGCTGCACCGGACCGTGGCGGCCTGCAGGTCCTTCGAGGGCATCGTGCCGGCGGCCCCGTCGCCGGGGACGCACACCTGGGCAGGATCCGTGGGCTGCTTGCTGACCACGATGCGGTAGCTCACGCCACCCTCGAGCTCGGTGGGGAACCAGTGCAGGCCGCTGCTGGAGACGTCGCTCAGGTAGCTGTGCGAGCCCTGCTCCACGAGCTCGAGGCCGTGGCCCCGCAGCCCGGTGACCTGCACGCCGAGACGGTGGGTGGGCGTGGTGACGCAGGTCACGGTTACGTCGTCGACGTCCGCGGCGCCAAGGGTGCCCTGTCCCTTCGCGCTCACCGTGCAGACCTGCCCGGGGGGTGCCCTCGTCACCGCGATCCGCCAGGCCTGACCCGGGGGCAGCTCGCTCGAGAAGGCGAAGTCGGTCGTGCTCTGGGGGCCGGTGCCCACGATCTCGATCTCCTCGGAGCCCGTGGGCGCTACACCCTCATGCTCGAGGCGCAGCCACAGCGCGCCATCGGCCCCCACGGCGCCTCCGGAGATGGTGTACAGGGTCCGGCAGGTAACGGGGACCGTCAGTCCGCCCTTCGTCATCGTGCCCAAGGCCGACGCCGGGTCGACGAAGCAGCCGTGCCGCTTCGCGTTGGGCTGGGCCGCGATCTCCAGCTCGTAGAAGCGTCCTTCCTTGAGCTCGGTGGGGAAGGTGACGGTCTTGGCTTCGTCGGGCGTGTCGCCATCCCAGGGCACTTCCACCTCCTCGAGGCCCTGGCGCAGCTTCAGGCCGCCGGCGGCGAGCCCGGTGACGGTCGCCTTCAGCGAGAAGGGCGGCAGCACCACCGGGGTGAAGCCCTCGTCGTGGCCGAAGTGGCGGAAGAGGCCGAAGTCCAGGGTGGCGAAGGGCACGCTGGCGCCCAGGGGCACGGCTACGTTGCCCGGGTCCGCGGAGGCGTCGGCCCCCGTCCACTCGTAGCAGGGCTCCACCGCGAAGGTGGAGAGCTCCACCGTGCAGGTCGCGCCGTCGTCAGAGATGATCGCCCCGGCGCTCTTCGAGGTCTCGGCCGTCACCGTGCCCAGCTCGAAGGTCACGCCCGCGATCTCGGCGTTGCTGTCGGCCCAGGGAGCGCTCCCCTCGCCGGGAGCGTAGCGAGGGCAGTTCAGCACGGCGAAATCGTGCTTCGCGTCGACCAGCGCGCCCTTGCCGTCCGACGGCGGGCAGAGGTTGGAGGCACACCAGCGGCGCCCCTCGGCCGTCTTCTTCCAGCTCTCCCAGGGGCCGAAGACCATCGGCCGCTCCCGCCCGTCTTGGGTGGGCCGGGTCTTTGCCAGGCCGTCGTAGGGACAGATCTTGTTTGCATCCTTCTTGTCGATCACCGGCGCGCCGTCGACCAGCACGTTGCTCAGGATCGCCGCCGGCGCGCCGGCGCGCAGGTACTCGAAGGCGCCCGTTCCCAGCACCGGGCACCCAGCTCGGTCCTGCTCGCCGCAGTCCAGGGCGGCCTTCCACCGTGGGATCGTGGCCGCATAGCCCAGGTGGGCGCGGGAGGACGCGGGCTGGTCGGCGCGGAGGTCCTTCCCCTTGAGGCCCAGCCCGGTGCTGCCCCCGGCCAGGTTGGAGTAGGGAGCCTGGATCAGCCGGATGCGCAGGTGCTTGAAGCGGCGGGGGGCATCCAGCACGATTGGGTGCTGGGCCGCCTCGGCCGGGGTGTGCGCCAGCACGAGGGCCCGGCCGATCCGCGTCCATGGATCCTTCGGGTACTCGCCCCCGCTCACCTCCACGAGCAGCTCGGGGTCCTCCTCGAGATCCGCGACGCCGTAGGCGTGGATCTCGATGGGCACCCGCTGGTCCACCGCTTTGGTGTAGAGGCCCGGCGAGTCCCGGCCCGTAGAGTCCCGCATCTCCCCAAGTCCCCCCAGGCTGACCGGGGCCAGGTCCCACCACGTCCAGTCGTGGGCCGCGCACTGGCCCCGCTTGCAGTACTGCAAGGTGGCGTCGCAGCGGTAGGCCGAGAAGCCGTCGTCGAACTCGTAGCACTGGGTCAGGCAGGCCCCGGCCTCGCAGTAGAAGCTCTGCTGGTCCGGGCAGCCTTCGATGCCGCTCAGGGTGACCGCACCTATCTGCTCTGTGAAGGGGCGGCACTCGATGCAGGTGTTGGTGCCTCCCTCCCCGTTGTCGCAGAAGCGGCACAGGCCGTTCAGGCACTGTTGGGAGAAGCAGTCCTGGTCCGTCTCGCAGTCGGCCGTGCAGACCCAATGAAAATCGGACCTGCCGCCGTGACCGCGATCGTGCTCCTGCTCCACGGCCACCGGCCGCAGGGCGCAGCGCCCGGCCTCGGGGCAGGGCTTCTCGGCGCCCGGATCGCAGGGCACCATGCGGCACTCGAACTCGGTCTTCTTCTCGTTCGGCAGGCAGAGGGAGGCGTAGGGGCACTCGTCGTGGCGCCCCTCGGTGCAGGTGGGCAGCCTGGAGGGAAGCGTCTTGTCCTTCCCGTCGCGCGCCAGGACCTCCCGGCCCCGCTCGGCCTCCGATCGGAAGGCGTCCGGGTCCCGCAGCCCGCTCCACAGCCGGGTGTCGTCCAACGCGCCTCGCAGGCCAAACTCCGTGAGCTTGCTCTGCGGGTTCTGGAAGCCGCCGATCCAATTGCAGGGGTACAGGCGCTCGGTGTGCATCCAGGAGATGCCCCGCACGCGGACGGGCTCGGTGACGATCCGGTCGGCGGCGGCTGCTGTGATCGCCGAGCGGGTCTTGAGCAGCACCGGGCGGGCCTCGGAGATCGCTCCGAGCAGCAGCCGCGGCGGCAGGACCGGCGAGAAGGCGGCATCCTCCACCAGCTCGAAGAGGCCGGCCTTGGCGAAGGGCTGGGAGGTGGGTTGCTCGGCGGCCAGGTTCACCGTTCGAAGCTCGTCCCAGCCCTTCTCGTAGAGCAGCCACTCCTCGGTGACGAGCTTGGCCTCGTCACCGATCTGGCGGTAGCCGCGGGCGGTGACCAGGCGCACCTCGTCGCCCGCCTCCTCCGCCAGGCCCTGCACCAGCCGTATGGTGCTGAGGTTGACGGGATCGTCTATGAGGATCTCCACCACCCGGTGCCCGATGAAGTGCTGGGAGGAGCGGTCGGCCACCAGGCGACCCAGGGGAGCCTCCTCGGTGTCGTCCGACCTGCCCTGCAGCCAGCGGGCGTTGATCGTGTGGCAGGCGCCGGCCGCATCGCAGAGCCCTTCGTCACACGTGCCGGAGGCGCACTTGCCGGTGGCCTTCGTGGCGGTGATCCGGTGGCTGTTGATGGTGCCGTCGAGCACCCGGCCCTCGTAGTCGAGCTGCTCGGTGGTGCTGCCGTCGGCCAGCGGCACGGCCACGGCCCAGGTCTTCCCGGTGGAGCCCGGCTGCTCCACGAGGGCGAAGGGCAGGTAGTAGAGATGGAACACGCGCGCGCGGGTGTTGTCCTGGGCCAGCACGTGGTGGGCGTTGCTCTCGAAGACGATGCCGCTGCCGTCGGGCGCCCAGCGCGGGCGCCGGGCCAGGACGCCTCTCTCGGCGTCGCCGAAGCCTACGGTCACCTGCCTGGCGTCGCTGCCGTCGCTGCGGGCCAGCCAGATCTCGAAGCTGCCCGTGACGTCGGCGGCGTATACTATTCTCTCGGTCACGGGGCTGTAGTCGGGATCCCGGAAGCTGGCGTCGGGCGCCGCGATGAGCACGGCCGGGTTGGTTCCGGAGGGATCCCACTCCTCCACGGCGTAGCGGGGCCCCTGGCTCACCCCGAGCACCAGGGTCTCCGGGGTCGTGGATCCCGACAGCCCGCCCTTGGTCTGCCCTTCCTCGTGGAGCATCACGTCGACGGTGTTGTTGAACTGCGGGCACACGACCCGGAGCGGCTCCACCTTGGTGGCGCCCGCCGAGGGCTGGTCCGAGGTGCTCGGCGGAACGTATTCGGCCACGTGCACCCCGTCGAAGTACAGGTCCACCTCCAGCTCGGCCGCGTCCAGCGCGAAGCCCACGTGGTGCCACGTGCGCAGGGGGATTCCTTTTTCCACCTCCGCCTTCAGCACCTTGGCGGTCTTGCTGAACACGTCTCCCACGAAGAAGGAGAGGTCCATGGTCTCGCCCTCGCCGGGCTCGAGGATCAGGCCCGCGTGGGTGCGCTCGTCGAAGCCGTTGTGGCTGAACAGGAGCTGGGGGCTGTCGGCCAGCTCGTCTTCGCTGTTGCCCTCCATGTAGAACCAGGTGGCGAAGGAGTAGCTCTGGGCGCCGGGGCTCAGGGGGGTGTCGTAGCACACCGGGAGGCGGAGGTGATCGTGGCTACCGTTGAGGTAGGCGGCCTGTCCAGCCACCCCGTCCACCGTGTCCGAGGCGCTCACGCGGCCGGCTTGCAGCCGGTTGAGCTGGTGCAGCAGGTGGGAGCGCTCCTCCTCGTCCTCCTCGTTGGCGCAGCGGGGCCACAGATCGCAGAGGCCCTCCTCCACCAGTATGGGCGGCGCCTCTGGGTCGTCCGGGTCCGGCATGGTCTTGTTCTCCACCGGAGGGACGTTGCTGTAGGTCAGCGGCTGCTCGAGGGAGTCGAAGCCGTACCAGAGCCGCAGCGTGGTGGGCACGTCCTTGCGGGCGGGCAGCGCCACGGCCTCTCCCCACAGGCTGTCGTCGGCGAGCTGCTGCTGCACCCCATCGTAGGCCCCCTGCACGGGCGCGATGGCCTTGGTCTGCAGGGCGTCCTTGGTGGCGAAGGCCACGCGGGCGGCGCCTTTGCCCGTGCGGCCGAAGAGCAGCTCGATGATCGGGCCTTTGGGGATGGGCTGCGAGGAGGCCTTGTCCAGCACCGACAGGCGCAGAGTTCCGTCGCTGAGGTGGCTCGTGGCCAGCGTCTTGCCGTGCACGGCGGCGGTGGGCAGCAGCCGCGAGTCCTGGAGCGTCAGCGCCTCGCGATTGTAGCTCAGGTGCAGGTCCAGCACCCGGGCCGGGATGGGCGAGTAGTCGTAGTACACGTGCACGATGGCCTGCACGTCGTCCTGGGCCACCAGCTCGAGGTGGAAGGCGGTGCACTTGCCCCCGGGGCAGGGGCGCGGCTGGCAGCGGGGACCGGGATCGGTGTGAGC
>CAZQPP010000444.1:0-7100 GCA_964594295.1 uncultured Myxococcales bacterium
GCCGCGGCTGCGGCCGGTCTCGCGGTCGGTGATGACCTTGGCGTCGGTGACCTCACCGAACTTCTCAAAGGCTGTCCGCAGCCCGTCGTCTGTCGTGGCCCACGCGAGGCCGCCCACGTAAAGCTTCTTGCCCATGTTGGTCTGTTCTCCAGGGGCGAGCGATGCTCGCCATCGAAAGGGATAGGGTCCCCGGGTCGTCTTTCGAGCTGAGGGGAGCCAACGCGGAAACCGAGTAGCCGTTGTGGGCGGCGTGGGCGGGATGCCGGAGCTCTGTCTGCTCTCCAAACTGGCCTGGGAGACGCCCCTCTACGCGATGCCGAGGCGCTAGGCAAGTCGTCGCTATGCGGCGATGCCGCGTGACTGGGCGTTTCTCGCGAGAAGCGCCCCGGGGTAGTGGCGTTTCGGGAACGAAACGCCTGCCCCGCCCTATGGGGCTCAATGAAGCCGTCCGCGCCACAGAATCCGCGTGCAATCCGCACGATCGTGCGTGGCGCGGCGGCTTGTCGAGCCCGAATGCGGGGTGTCGGCGAGGTAGGGACTACTCCGCGGCGCAACCCTCGCCACACCAATCGATGGTCCCGGAGTCACCATCCTGCCCCGGGTTGCCGGCCGAGGCGCCCCCGGGGCCGCCCTCGGTGCCGCTGCAGGAGAGGTTCGTGACCTTGCTCGTGTCGGGCGCCGTCCCGGGGGCGAAGTAGTAGATGCAGTACGAGGGACCACCGCCGCCGCCTCCACCGTGGCCGCCGCGGCCGCCGTTTCCGCCGGCGCCGCCCTTTCCGCCGTAGCCTCCGGTGGGGTTGTCGCCGCCCGCGTAGCCGCCGTTGCCGCCCCAGCCCCCGTAGCCCTCGGCGCCGCCGGCCTGACCTTCGCCTCCCGCGCCGCCGGCCGCGTTCTCGACGGCCGACTCGTGGACCGAGGGGCTGCAGCCGACGAAGAGCATCCCGAACGCGGCGCCGCCGCCGGTGCCCGGGGCACCCGCCTGGCCTCCGCAGCCACCCGAGCCGCCGCCGCCACCGCCGCCACCCTGCTCGTAGCAGTCGTAGAGGAGGATGATGCCTTTCTGGTCCTGGCCATTGCCGCCGCCGCCACCGCCGCCGCCGCCGGAGCCGGCGGTGCCGTGGCTGGAGGGTGTGGGCTCGTTCCCGTCCGCGGGCCGGTAAGCGCCGTCGCCGGAGAAGCTCCCGAAGGATCCGCCCCCCGAGCCCTCCGCGCCCGGGGCGCCGGCGCCGCCCTTCTGGCCGCTGTTGCCGTCGGAGCCGGAGCTCGTCTTCCCGTCCCCGTAGGCGCCGCCCTGAGGCCCTGCTCCTCTCTGGCCGTCGTCGCTGGAGAAGGTCGGCCTGTCCTCTCCCTTCCCGCCGGCGCCTCCGGCGTGACTCGCCCCGCCCCACGAGCAGGAGACCCCGGCGCCGCCGGCCCCACCACGCGGGATCGAGCTTGTCCACGTGCAGTCCCGCTCGTCGTCCTCCTCTCGGCCCGAGGTTCCGCTGGCTCCGTTCTTTCCGCGCCCCCCGGCGCCACCGCCGCCCTCGCCCGGGAGGCCGTCGCCCGGAGAGCCGAGCTCCACGCGCAGGTTGCGCACCTCGAGCCCGGCGGCGTTGACCGCACGGAGCCCGATGTTCGAGCGCCCGGGGTTGGGGTTGTCCGCCGTCACCACGAGGACCCGGTCGAGGACGGTGGGCGCCTCCCCGGGGATCTCCGCAGCCAGCACACCGACCATGTCTCCGTTCTCCTGCGCCACCTCCACCTGCACGCGCGCCTCGTACTCGAGGCTGCGAGCCCAGCCCACGGGCTTGTGGTAGCCGCCGTGCACGCTGACGCCCGCGCTCATCACGATGGGCCCCTCGTAGGTCCCGGCCGAGATCAGCACCATCGTCTTGGCCGGGTCCGCCGCCGCGGCGTCGACAGCTCCCTGGATGGTCAGCTTGGGGAGATCCATGGTCCCGGGGTTGAAGTCGTCGCCTCCCCACTGGGAAGGCGCGACGAAGACGGCCCGGGCCACGCTGCCGTCGATGCCGTCGCAGTCGATGTCCTCGAAGGAGTCGTCGGGGCGGTCCTCCTCCGCCGAGCATGGATCCGCGCAGACACCGTTGACACACACGCCCGAGCCCGGACCCTCGCCGCGATCACAAGGGAGCGGAGCCACACCGTCTTCGCCCTCGTCGACGGAGCCGTCGCAGTCGTCGTCCTCCCCGTTGCAGGTCTCGGGCCTGGCCGCCTCGCCCTCGCAACGCGCCGCCCCCCCCTCGCAGACGGAGACGCCAGGGCAGGTGCCGTGCTCGTTCTCCACGCCGCAGGGGGCGCCATCGCTCTCCTCGTCCGTCTCGCCGTCGCAGTCCTGGTCCTTGCCGTCGCAGACCTCCGCCGCCTCCGGGTGCACGCTCGGGTCCGAAGGGGCGCAGTCGGTCTCGTTGGGCTCACCGTCCCCGTCGGGGTCGGCGGCCGGATCGCAGAGATCGCCCAGCCCGTCCCCGTTCGAGTCGCCCTGGTCGGGGTTTGGCACGAGGGGGCAGTTGTCCTCCTCGTCGAAGTGGCGGTCGTCGTCGTCGTCCACGTCGACGCAGTTGGCGACGCCGTCCCCGTCCGTGTCCTTGAAGCCCTCGTCCGTGACGCCGTCGCAGTCCTGGTCCTCTCCGTCGCACGCCTCCTTCACCGCGGCCACGCCTTCGCACACGGGCTCACCGTGCACGCAGGTGAGCGTCCCGGGGCAGGCGCCGAAGTCGTTGCGAACCTGGCAGTCGGTGCTCGGCAGGTCCTCGTCGATCTTGCCGTCGCAGTCCTGGTCGAGGCCGTCGCAGACCTCCTGCCTGGGCTCCGCCGCGCTGCACTCCGACAAACCCTCCTCGGTGCACACGCGCTCGCCCTCGCAGCTCCCGAAGGAGCTGCTGATCACGCAGGCCGTCGCGGCCCCGGCGTCGACGTGCTCCTGCGTGCAGGTGCAGCTGCCTCTGATCAAGGTGCACACCCTGGCCGGCTCGCCGGCGACGTCTTCGAGCTCGGCGCACTCGAAACCATCCGGACACCCCCGCGCGCCCTCGCAGACCGTGCCGCAAAAGGCGCCCGAAGGCCCGGCCGGCGCGCAGGCGCGCTCCAGGGCGTCGCCGCCGTCGCAGTCCGCGGCGCTCTTGCAGGGGCGGCAGAGCAGCGGGTCCGGCTCGGGCGCGACGACGCCTTCGTCCGCGGAGGTGTCTCCGCCCACGGTAGCGAGATCCGCTGCCGACTCGTCGGCGGCGCCATCCGATCGTGTCTCCGCGCGCGCGAGGCCCTCGTCACGCTCCCCCTCGTCTCCGCGCACATCCGCAAGGACCGACACCACGTCGCCCACCGGGCCGCCCGTAGAAGAGCCGCCCTCGCAGGCGACCAGGGTCGCGAAGCTCCCCAGAGCTCCCCACAAGGCAATCGATCGAACCCGCATCGGACCCCCTTTCGAGCCCATCGTGAGGCACGAAGGCTATCAGACCGCGGGCTGCGCGCCCAAGCACGGACTGATATCTTCAGCCCCGGGCGATTTGTCGCAGGGAGCCTTCACGACTAAAGTCGGCGTCGGACAGCTGCGAGGACTCGATGAACCCAGCGACGATGGCTCTGCTCACGACGGTGCCCGTGCTTGCAGCGGCCGGCCAGAAGGCGGCCGAGGCGGCGGAAGCGGCCGGGGGCCAGGGCGTCATCACCCAGTACCTCGATAAGGGCGGCTGGATGATGTACGTCATCCTGGCCGTCTCGGTGATCGGCGTGGTGGTCTTCTTGGAGCGCGCCTTCGGGCTCTTCATCCTGAGGCGTCTCAGCGCGTCGGCTTTCATGGCCACCGTGCTCGAGCACATCGAGGCGCGGCGTTTCCGCCAGGCCCTCGACGCCTGCGCCATCCCTACCCGCCACCCCCTCGTGAAGGTCGTCCAGAACGGCATCTTGAGGGCGAACCGGCGCGAGAAGGAGATCGAGAGGGCGATGGAGAAGGAGATGCTCGCCGCCATCCCGGGCATCAACAAGAGGGTCACCTTCCTCGGCCTGCTCGCCAACACGGCGACCCTGCTCGGCCTGCTCGGCACCATCTTCGGCCTGATCGCGGCCTTCTCGAGCGTCGCCGAGGCCAGCGCGGCGGAGCGCCAGGAGGCCCTGGCCGCTGGCATCTCCCAGGCCATGTACACCACGGCCTTCGGCATCTCGGTGGCCGTGCCGCTGCTCTTCTTCCACCACATCCTCGCCCGGCGATCCGAGACGGTGCTCACCGAGGTCGAGTCGGGTGCGACGGCCCTGATGGTGTCCCTCGCCGGAGCGGGTCAGGCGAGCGCCGCCCCCTCAGCGACACCGGCGGCGCCGGCCGCACCCGAGCAGAACGGCGAGGACGGCTAGGGGACCGGGGAGGTCGTCGTGTTCGAGCGCTACCGCGCCGCGGCAGAGTCGGAGGATCTGAACCTGATCCCCATCATGAGCCTGTTCATGATCCTGATCCCCTTCCTGCTCATGGGCGCGGCCTTCTTCCACATGAGCACGATCCCGACCTCGACCCCCCAGCACACCCCCCACGCCTCGGACGTCCCCAAGACCCCCAAGACGGTCACCCTGAACCTGGTGGTCAGGGTCGACGCACTTTCGGTGACGGCCTCCTCGACCAGCCTCACCCCGGAAGAGCTCACCGAGCTGGCCGCCGAGCTCCCGAGGGAAGGAGGCGCCTACCCCGTAGCGCGGCTCCAGGACTGGATAGCCGGCATCAAGGCGCGCTACCCCAAGAGCAACACCATCATCGTGCTCCCCCACGACGACGTGCGCTACGACGAGCTCGTGACGATCCTCGACGTGACACGTGAGAAGAAGGTCGTGGAGAAGGGAGAGGAGCCCGCCTACGCGGAGCTCTTCCCCGTGACGGTCTTCAGCCGCTTCATCCCACCGCCTCCCCCGGAGGAGGAGGGAGAGGGTGAGGCCGCCCCGGGAGGCGAAGGCGAGCCCGAGGAGAGCGTCCAGTGAAGACCCTCCTCATCAACAAGAAGATGAAGGCACCGGCCCTGGTGCTCACCCCTCTCCTCGATATGTTCACGATCATCCTGATCTTCCTGATCGTGAGCTTCGAGGCCGAGGACTACGACTTCCGGCTCGCGAAGAACGTCGAGCTCCCCGAGAGCAGCGCCCGCTCGATCTTCAAGCCCGCCGTCAGCGTGGCCATCAGCGCCGACGAGATCCTCGTGCAGAACCACCAGGTCGCCAAGCTCGACGCGGGCAAGGCGACCCCGGAGCAGCACGAGGCGGGCGAGATATCCGAGCTCGTCGCCGCCCTCGACATCGTCTACCGCCAGAAGTTCGGAGACGACGAGGATCTCGTCCAACCCGAGTACTACGAGGGCAGCGGGGCCGAGGAGGGCGAAGACGAAGCCATCATCCTGGTCCAGGCGGACAAGGGCCTGAGCTACAAGACCCTCTACCTGGTGCTGCGCTCGGCCGCCCAGGCGGGCTTCCTGAAATACCGGCTCGTGGTGTCGAAGAAATGAAGCTCCCTCTTTGCATCACTCGAACCCTCCCACCCCTCCTGGCTCTGGCCCTGGTCCTGGTCCTGGTCCTGGTCCCCGCGGCCCCGGCCGACGCCTCGCCCTCGACCGCCACCGCGGTCACAGCCCCCTCCGCCGCCTCCGCGCGCCCTCCGCGCAAGAAGCCCCGGCGCTCCCGAAAGAAGGCCGCCCAGGAACCCCCGCCCGCCCCAGCCGCCGACCCGGACGGAGCGCCGCTGCGCCGCTCGGACCGGATGGAGTTCGACGCCCGCGTAGTTAAGGGTGAGCGACCCGGCTCGGGGGCCGTCTACCTCTTCAACCGCGCGCCGCGACGCCTTCCGCCGCTGGTGCGCCTGCAGCAGAGCGTGCTGGAGAAGATCGTCCGCCCGGTCCTCGGCCGCGGCGCGATGCTCAAGCCCAAGCCCGGCAAGCAAGCCCCGACGCCATGACCCAACCGACGGAGCCGGCCCCTCCCTTCGACCGCCTGGTCGAGATCCGGGCCGACGAGCTGACCCGCAGCTCCTTCGCACGCAAGGAGGGCGGCCGGGTCTGCGTCCTGCTCGAGCTGCAGCCGGAGCACCGGGAGAGGGCCGAGATCGCAGACCTCTTCGGCGAGGAGGCGCGCCGCTCCCTCGATCTCTCCCACCCGAGCATCCACGGCCCCTTCGAGGTCTCCCGCGAGGGCCTCTTCACCCTCTCCGAGCCGGTGCACGGCCTGAGCCTGCGAGAGCTCACCCCGCGGGCGGGGAGGACGGGGCGCGTCCTGCCCGTCCCGAGCGCGGCCAAGGTGGTCTCCCAGGTCTGCGAGGCGCTGCACCACGCGCACCTGCGGACCGATCCCGAGGGCAGTCCCGAGAGCCTCGTGCACGCGCACCTGCGCCCGCACGACGTCTACCTGGATCTCCACGGCTTCGTCCGGGTGACCGGCTTCGGCCTCGGCTCCGCGGCAGCCCGCACCGTGCCGAGGGTGCGCGGCGTCGCCATGCGCGCCGAGGGCCACGAGCCCCCAGAGTGGTGCACCGGCGCGGCCCTCGACCCCCGCTCAGACGTCTACTGCGCGGGGGTGCTGCTCTGGGAGCTGCTCACCGGCCGCCCGCTGCGTGGTGAAGGCACGACGCCCGGGCCCGAGGTGGTCGAGGCCATCTGCGACGAGCCCGCGCCGCCGGCCCGCTCCGTGCGCGAGGAGGTCCCCGACGAGCTCGACGCCGTAGTCCTGAAGGCCCTGGCCATCGACCCGGCGGAGCGCTTCGAGAGCTGCCGGGCCATGCACCTCGCCCTCGAAGACCTGCTCGGCGCCCTCGGTGTGGCCGTGCCTCCCGCGCGCCTCGCGGAGCGCATGGAAGGCAGGGCGCCCGGAGTCGCTCGCCGCTGGCAGGCGGCGCGAGCCGCGGAGGCGGGGGAGGACCGTGACGCCCTGGTCGCGGCGCTTCGAGCCGCCTCCTCCGCGGCCCCGACGCCCCCGCCCTTCCGCGCGCGCGCCGCCGCGGCCCCGGCGCCCCGGGAGGTCGTGGAGCTCGACGTGGAGCCCGAGCCCGAGCTCGAAGCGATCCTCCTGCCCGACGAGGACGACGCGGCCGCCGAGCCGCCGCTGGAGACGGCCACCTACGCCGTGAAGGACACGGCCGT
>CAZQPP010000445.1:0-7090 GCA_964594295.1 uncultured Myxococcales bacterium
GTGTCGGCGGTCGTGCAGGGGTTGCCGTCGTTGCAGGGGGTGCCCACAGCGATCGGCTGCTGCCGGCACTCGTGGCTCGTCGGCCCGGTGCTGACGCAAGCCTGCTCCGAGCACGCCCCGGCGGGCCCCTCGCAGTCCACGGCTGGGCCGGGCATGCACACGCCGAAGCTGCACGAGTCCGCCTGCGTGCAGCCGTCCCCGTCGGCGTCACAGGCGGTGCCATCCTGCTCAACGGTGTGCACGCACCCACCCTGGTCGGTGCAGATGTCCTCCGTGCAGGAGTTCCGGTCGTCGCAGTCGGCGCCTGTCGTGCAGCAGGACGCGAGCGCAGTGCCCGTGCAGCGACCGTCCTGCTGGCAGCGGTCGTCGACGGTGCACGCGTCGCCGTCATCGCAGGGGGCGTTGGCTAGGGGCACGTGGGTGCAGCCCGAGCCCGCGTCGCAGCGATCGGTCGTGCAGGCGTAGTCGTCGTCGCAGAGGGCGTCATTGGGCGCGTGGCGGCACCCGGCGGACTGGGGGTCGCAGAAGTCGAAGGTGCACACGACGCCGTCGTCACACTCCGTGGCCTCCTCGTCCGTCGAGCCGTCGCAGTCGTCGTCCTTGCGGTTGCAGATCTCACCGGCTCCGGGGAAGGCCTGGGCGTCGGTGGGCTGGCAGTCGGAGACGTTGGGGCTGCCGTCCCCGTCGATGTCGGCGTCGCAGAGATCTCCCTCTCCGTCGCCGTCCTGGTCGGCCTGGTCGGCGTTCTGTACGGCGGGGCAGTTGTCGTCGTCGTCGAGCACGCCGTCCGAGTCCGCGTCGGTGTCGAGGCAGTCGGCGATCCCGTCGGCGTCGGTGTCGGGGAAGTCCTCGTCGGTGGCCCCGTTGCAGTCGTTGTCGACGCCGTCGCACTGCTCTGGCCCCGGCATCTCACCTTCGCAGATGGAGACGCCGGCGACGCAGGTCGGCACCCCTGGGCACGAGCCGAAGCCGTTGGCCAGGAAGCAGGGGGACACGTCCTCGCTCTCGTCGGTGTCCCCGTCGCAGTCGTTGTCGAAGAGGTCGCAGATCTCCTCGGCCGGCTCCCGCGCGCTGCACAAGCTCAGCCCGTCGGGCCCGCAGACGCGCTCGGCGAGGCAGGTGCCGAAGGCGTTGCTCCGCTTGCAGTCGGTGGTCATGGCCAGGGCGACGCCCACCTCGTTGCAGGTGCAGTGCCCGTCGGCTCTCACACACTGGGTGACCGGCTCGCCTTCACCCAGGAAGAAGTCCTGGCAGGCGTAGCCCTCCGGGCAGTCGCCCGGCGCGCCGCACTGGGCACCGCAGAAGCTGCCCGAGGGTCCGAAGTCGAGGCAGATGCCGGCCCGCGGGTCACCCGGGTCCGCGCAGTCCTCGTCGCTTCGACAGGGCTGGCAGAGCCGCCGGAAGCGAGGCAGGCAGAAGAGCGAGCCTTCCGACGACAGCTCCGCGCACTCGAAGCCCTCCGGACACCAATCCGTGCACGGCTCCACACACACCCTCTCCTCGCCGCCGTAGACGCAGAGGCCCGAGGCACAGTCGTCGTTCTCGACGCAAGCGCAACCCTGGCCTAGAGGTGATGCCTCGCAGGGGTCGCCAGCGTCAGCCTCGCCTTCGTCCTTCCCCGGGTCCACCGGGCCCTCGGTGTCCCGCTCGACTACCTCGTCCGCGTCCGCGGGCTCGGCATCCGCCGTGTCGACGGGAGCATCGACGTCGCCCTCGTCCGCGCTCCCCGTGTCTCCGAGGTCGTCCACGACGAAGACCACCTCGCGGTACCCGGGATCTTGAGGCGGGAAGTAGCCGTAGTCGATCACCGGCGGCACGTCCCAGTCGCCGACCTCCAGGGGCGCCCTGCCGTCAGCCGGCTCCAGTTGGATGCTCGATCCTCTGCATCCGGCCAAGGTGCCTACAGACAAGGCCGCACACGCTGCGGCCACAGCAACGCGTTTCGCTCGCGAGACGCCCCGCGGTAGTGGCGTTTCGCAGGCGAAACGCCTGCCCCGCCATATCTTCTCGTTCGGCATCTTTACCTGCCCCCAGGCTGACGCTTTTCCCATCAGCGCCATGATAGCATTTTGAGGGCGGGTCAGACGGTTTCTGGCCAAAGACGAAGACTTCCGGCATGCCATGGTGCCATGGTAACCACGTCGCGGCAGTTAGAAAGTTTGCTAGGAGCATTTTGTGTCGTGCTCCCTTGCGCATGCGCCGTGGAAGAAGGCGACGGTGCGGTAGCGGGGCTCGTCGACGCCACCCCGGACACAGTCGAGAGCGTCTCCACCGACCCCGGCCCCCTGGCGCCAGAGGACGACGCCGACGCCGACTCCGACGCCGGCACCGGGACCGCCGACCTCGGCCCAACCTCCGGCACCTTCACGGCCCTCACCTACAACGTCCACGGCCTGCCCGACTTCGTGACCGGCGACGACACGGGCTCGCGCATGGAGCAGATCGCCCCGATGCTCGACTCCTTTCACATCGCCGGCCTCCAAGAGGACTTCGACGCCCGCTGGCACGCGCTCCTCGACGAGGCCGCCAGCCATGATGCGAGGCGCTGGTTCGGCGAGGTCCCCCAAGGACGCTTCTACGGCTCCGGCCTCTTCATGCTCTCGGTCTTCCCGGAGACCCACTACGCCGCCACCCGCTACGACACCTGCCACGGCACGAGCACCGGCGCCTCGGACTGCCTCGCTGCCAAGGGATTCCAGCTCCTCCGCGTGGATCTCGGCGGCGGCGCGGAGGTGGACGTCTACAACAGCCACCTCGAAGCGGGCAGCGGTGAAGACGACGTCGCCGCTCGTGCCCGCCACGTCGAGCAGCTCATCGAGTCCATGACCGACGCCTCGGCCGGCCGCGCCATCCTCTTCCTCGGAGACACCAACCTCCAAGCCCACAACGAAGCCGACGCGCCCCTGCTCGATCGCTGGATCCAGACCGTCGGGCTCACAGACGCCTGCGAGGAGGTCGACTGCCCCGAGCCCGGGCGCATCGACCGCATCCTCTACCGTGACGGAGCGGGCGTGGACCTCGAGGCCACAAGCTGGGCAGTGGAGGAGCGCTTCGTGGACGGAGAGGGGCAGGCCCTATCCGATCATGAGGCGATCTCAGCCTCCTTCCGCTGGGACCGGATGCCGGAGTAGCCGGAGCAGCGCCCGACTACAGCCCGGTCTTCAGCAAGGACCTGAGCTGCGCGGCGAAGCCCGGGTAGGGCAGCGCGTCGAGGTCGTCGAAGGGCAAGGTGGCCTCGATGCGGGTGAGGGCCTCCTCGGGCTCGAAGCCGAGGGCGTCGCTCGGGAGCGCGTTCAGGAGCGTGTCGAGCTCGTCTGCGGGGGTGCCTTCGAAGGGCGGGTGGGCCAGCGGAAAGATGGTGACCGTGCCCTTTAGCGCGTACTCGAGGAGCGCCGTCGAGTCGTTGCAGACGCCGAGGATGCCGTAGCCCTCGGCGGGGAGCTGGCGGTTCCGCGCCTCGTCCGCCCAGCGACGCCGCAGCTTGCCGGCGAGGGTGAAGAGGCGGACGACCTCCTCCGCCTGCTTGTCGCTGTCTATGGTGTAGGAGCTCCGGAGCCCCGTGAAGGGGCTGCGCACGTTGGCGACCGCGCGGAAGCTCACCCCGCCGCTGACGCCCATGTAGTACATGATCTTGGCGTTCACGAGTGGCCCGCTGACCACGAAGGTGTGGTGCGTGTGGGGCGAGGGGAGGGCCAGGGTGCCTCCCCCGGGGAGAGGGATGCCCGTGTCGAGCCAGGCGGACGCGATGACCGCCTTGCCCTTGTAGCTCAGGCCCATGAAGTCGGCGAAGAAGCGGTCGTTGCTCACGACTATCTTGTGCCCGGCCGCGATCAGCGCCCTGATCACCTCGTCGATGGTGCTGTAGGTCTTGCCCTCGTGGGTCACGCTCGAGCCGTTCTCGAGGGCGAGGTTGTTCAGCACGTCGGCGAAGGCCTGTGCACGCTGGAGGCTGCAGTCGTCGAGGCTGTAGTCCGCGATGCTCCCGGTCATGAGCCCCGGGACCGCCGGGTGGACCTGCTCCAGCTCGGCCCGCCGCGCGGTGCAGCCCTCGGTGAGGATCTGGGCCACGTCGAAGTGCACGGCCGCCGGCTGCGGGACGGCCGTGTCGGGCGCCTCGAAGATACCCTGTACGGCGCTGAGCAGGTTCATGGGGAGAACCGGGAAGGCCTCGACCGCCCCCGGCGAGGCCAACACGGCCTCGAGCTGCGCGGCCACCGCCGCCGCGGCCGTGGGATCGGGGAAGAGGGAGGCGATGCCGCCGGAGATGAGCTGGCGCACCGCCTCGTCCCCGAGCTCGGCCTTGAGCCCGGTGAGCAGCTGCGCCAGGGTGATCTGCTGCATCTGGCAGCCCTGCATGCACGTGAAGCCGAGCTCGAAGGCGCCGCTCGTGGTGGTGACCTGCTCGTGGAAGGCCTCGTAGCTGCCCACGAGCAGCCGGTAGGCCCCCGGCTCGGTCAGCGTAACCTCGAGCACGCTGTCGAGGGTGTCGCCGGGCCCGTCGTCGTTGAAGGCGACCACCTGGCCCGTGCCGCCGGGGATCGGCCCGTCCACGGCGAGGTAGGGGTCGATCTCGACGCCGGGCGAGGACAGGGTCACCCGGATCGTCGTGTCTCCCCACGCGTTGAAACGATAGGCCTGCACCACCGAGCCCTCGACACGCCCCGAGATCTGGCCGGTCTCTCGCTCGAAGCGGCCGCTCTCGACGATGCTGAGCGCGGAGTCCGTCTTTCCGAGGCGTGGCGCCTCGGTGCTCTTCGTCTTCCCGGCTTCCGGGCCGCTGGCCGGCTCGGTCGTGCTCTCCTCAGGAGCGCACGCCAAGAGCAGGAGCGTCGCGAGAAGCGCTACGCAGGGAGGGAGTAGACGTCGTTGGCTCATGATCGACCCTCTCGAAGTGAGCGGAGGATGGCGGCAAGGTGCTAGGAGGTCAAGCCCCGGACTGCGATCAGGTGCGTGGTGGCTGCGCCGCGGGGGCAGGGGCAAGGGGCCGGACGCGACGCGGGGCGTTGCGTCCGGCGACGATATGAGCTTAGGTCCACACCATGATGGAGTGGTGGACAGCGCTGTCGGGCCTGAATCAGGCGTTCTATGCGCTCGCGGCCTTCTGCTCGGTCTTCTTCACCGCACAGCTCCTCTTCTCGATGGGGGACCTCGGCGGCGACGACGCGGGCGACTTCGACGGTGACCTCGACGGCGACATCGGCGGAGACGTGGACGTCGACGTGGAGGTGGACACCGAGGTCGACCTCGGCGGGGAAGCGGACCTCGGCGGCGACGTGCACGGCGACATGGACCTTCACGGTGACGTCGCCTCCTCCGACGCGAAGTACGGCCCCAAGGAGGTGAGGGGCACCGTCGCCGCCAAGGAGGCGATCTGGCGCGGCCTGCTCTCCCTGCGCTCGCTGCTGGCCTTCCTGACCCTCTTCGGGTGGGCGGGCGCGCTCTATCTGCAAGAGGGGAAAAGCGCGCTCGTCGCCGTGCCGCTGGCCGCGGTATGGGGCGTGCTCGGCTCCGTGGTCGTAGCCCTGCTCCTCTTGGCGATCCGCAAGCTCGGGCAGGACGACATCCCGCGCAACGTGGAGGCGGTGGGCCAGCAGGCCTACGTCAACGTCACCATCCCGGCAGGCGGCGTCGGCCGCGTGCGGGTGACCCTCGGCGGGCGAGTGCAGTTCAGGAACGCCAGATCCGAAGAACCCGCCGACATCCCGGCCGGCAGCGAAGTCTACGTGGTCGGCGTATTGGGCGACCGCACCCTCGAGGTGGCCCCCGGAGAGCGCCTCTTCGAGGGCGCCGAGGACAAGAAAGCTCTGACGGAGGTTGAAACGCCATGAGCACACACATGCTCTTCTTCGCGCAGACGAGCACCTACGTGCCCACGGGGCTGGTGCTCTCGATCGTGCTGGGCCTGCTGGCCTTCTCCCTGCTGGTGCTCTTCGCCAAGCGCTACAAGCGCTGCCCCTCGAACCGGCTGCTGGTCATCTACGGCAAGACCGGGCAGGGGGCGGCCAAGGTCATCCACGGCGGCGCCGCCTTCGTCTGGCCGCTCATCCAATCCCACGACTTCCTGCCCCTCGACCCCTTCGTCGTGCCCATCGACCTGTCGAGCGCGCTCTCGCAGGAGAACATCAGGGTCTCCGTGCCGACGACGGTCACCGTCGCGGTCTCGACCGAGCCGGGCATCATGGAGAACGCCGCCGTCCGGTTGTTGGGTCTCCCTCCCGGATCGATCCGCGACAAGGCCGAAGACATCATCCTGGGCCAGATGCGCGCGGTCATCGCCACCATGCGCATCGAGGAGATCAACCAGGACCGCCAGGCCTTCATGGTCAAGGTCTACGAGGCCGTCACCACCGAGCTCGAGAAGATCGGTCTCGCGGTCATCAACACCAACATCAAGGACATCGAGGACGAGTCCGGCTACATCAAGGCCCTCGGCCAGAAGGCGGCCGCGGAGGCCATCCAGCAGGCCGAGATCGACGTCGCCGAGGCCAAGCGCCGCGGAGAGATCGGCGTCGCGGAGCTCGAGCGCGACCGCCGGAAGGCGGTCGCCAACGCCAAGGCCGAGGCGGAGGTCGCGGAGGCCGAGGCCGAGCGGATCCAGCGCACCCAGGTCGCCGCCGCCACCGCCGGCTCCGAGGTCGGCGAAGGGGACGCCGACCGGGACAAGCGCCAGCGACTGGCCCAGCTCGACGCGAAGGCCGTCGAGACCGAGACCAAGGCCAACGCCGACAAGGCTCGCTACCGGGCCGGCCAGAAGGTCGCCGAGGAGGGCGCCCGCGGTCAGGCCGAGTCAGCGGCGCGCAAGGCCGACGGCGACATCCGGGTCTCCGAGGAGGAGGCCCAGAAGCGCGCCGAGGACGCGCGGGCGTCCCGCGAGGAGAGCCGCCTGAACGCCGAGGTGGTCGTGCCGGCGGAGGCTCGCAAGAAGAAGATCGTCGTCGACGCCGAGGCCCAGAGGCAGCAGGCCGTCGTCGTCGCCCAGGGTGACGCCGAGGCGAAGCTGGCCCGCGCGCGAGCAGAGGGCGAAGGCATCAAGGCGGTGCTCGACGGCAAGGCCGCCAAGATCCAGGCCGAGCTGGACGAGGCCGCGCGG
>CAZQPP010000446.1:0-7081 GCA_964594295.1 uncultured Myxococcales bacterium
GCGGAGACGGGGCAGCACGGTCATCGTCGACAACCGGGACCTGGAGGAGGCGCTGCACGGGACACGGGCGAATGCCCTGTTCTTCAACGATCCGGGCGACGCGCGGATGCCGGCGGGCCCGTGGCTGAACGAGCTTGGCGTGCCCTACCTGAGCGACCGCGCGAGGCCGGTCGGGTTGGAGGTCCAGGAGCGCGGCGCGGAGTCTCCCGAGCTTCACAGGATCGTCTCGAGGCTTCGATCCTCGCGCCTGGCGAGGTCCTTGCGGTCACGCCTCTCGGAGCTGCTCAGGGGCCAGCCGATGCTGCAGGGCAACTGGCGCACGAAGCTCGGCTGCATCGAGTCCGTGCGCCGGGCCGGCAACATCATCGAGACCTGGAAGCTGGGCCGCGTGAAGGTGCGGCTGCCGGCACGCTCCGGCGTGGAGGGGAGCACGCTCTTCTTCGTCGCAGGGGACAGCACCACCGCAACCAGAGCGTTCTACTCCGCGCTCGCCAGGCAGCTCTTCCAGCGCGGCTACCCGCGGGGCCACGAGGGTGTGCTCCAGCAAGCCATCGAGATGGAGTGGCGCACCCCACGCGAGAGCGCCTTCGACGAGCCGGAACCTCCCGCGGCAGACGAGCACGAGGAGCGCCCGGAGAGAGAGGCCGGGGTCCTGGCCCACAGGCGCATGAAGTCTGCGGCCGGGCCAAACGCGCCGAGTCCGGGCTCCCTGGATGTGCCCGCCGGTGAGAAGATGCCGCAGGAGCCAACGGGCCGGGCCACGCCAGCCAGGAGCATTCGCCGGCCCGATTGCAGAGAGAAGGTACAGACCACGAGGCTCAAAGAAGAGCACTACGCGTACCACTGCCAGGCCTGCCTCGGCAGCGCGCGCCCGTCCGAGCTCGCGCCTCGGGGCAGCTACGTCTGGCGGGCGGGCAACAGGCGGCTGATAATCGAGGCGCACCACGTCGACCAGCACCAGGAAGGTGGCGCACGCGAGGCCGGCAACATCCTCGTGCTGTGCCGCGAGCACCACGCCCTCGGCGACGACATGACCCGGGCGTCGATCCAGGACGCCCTGCGTCTCTCGGCGAACCCGCGCGTGCTGGCTTTCGAGCCGGACGAGGGTGGTGGCGAGCCGGTGGAGCTCATGGGCCTGGTCGTAGCAGTGCCTATCACCGCCGAGCCCCACGAGCTCAGGCTCTTCTTCAGCGAGGAGCACGCAAGGCATTGGCTGGCGCTCCCGGCGCGAGCGGCGGGCCCGACTCGATGAGCATTGAAGGTTCGCGGCCAACATCCGCGGGGGTGAAGCTCGCCCCCGGTTTGATCCGGGTCTGCTCCGCGCGATAGCTTGGCGCCCCCGGTCGCCCAAGGGCGGTCACGGTGTCGTGGTTGGTTCACGGAGCTCGTCGGGCGCCGAGCGCGCGAGGGCACCCTGGTCGAGGATCAAATGCGCGTCGGAATACGGTTCGTCGCATGGATCTCCGCGCCCTTGTTCGCGGGGCTGATGTTTGTGTCGCCGGTTTTGCTGGGCTGCAGCGAAGGGGAGGGCAAGAAGACCGCCGCCGACGTCTCCGAGGGTGACAGCTCCCGGGCCGACGGCTCCGAGGTCGACGCGACGACGCCGAGACCGGTAGCCCCGGAAGGCTGTGAGGTGCCCGAGGTGGCGATCCCGGAGGCCTGCGGCGCGTGCCACGGCGCTCCACCGGACACCCCGACGCACCCTGCGAACCCCATGTGCTGGCGCTGCCACGGCTATGTCTTCGACGAGAAGCTCGAGATCGTGGCCGACGGCCTGCACGACAACGGCGAGGTGGAGGTCGCCGTCGGCTGCTCGTCCTGCCACGGCTGGAAGCACGGCGTGTCGCCGCCCCAGGGCCTGGACGGCGCCTGTGCGCACGGCGCCCCGAGGATCGGCGTGCACGCCCTCCATCGCCGCTCCAGCACGCCGGCGCACGCGGTCGGCTGCAGCAACTGCCACGCGGTGCCCCTGACGACCTGGGCGGACGGCCACATCGACGGAGACAACGTCGCCGAGGTGCGCTTCTCCCTGCTCGCCGTCGCCGGCGGGGCGAAGCCCTCCTGAGACGGGGAGAGCTGCTCGGCGGTTTACTGCCACGGGGCAACCCTCGAGGGCGGCGATCACAAGACACCGAGCTGGTACGACACGAGCGGGAGGCCCAACCGCTGCGGCGCCTGCCACCGCCTGACGGACCCCGAGGGCAACGCCGGCGCGGACTGCCACTCCTGCCACCCGAGCAGCGTCGACGCCGAGCAGCGCATCCTGCCCTTCGGCGACCACGTCAACGGGGCTATCGACATGGAGGGCTCCGATGAGCGCTGAGCAGCACGGCAGCACGGGTCGACACATCATGGACAGGCGGCGTTTCCTCTTCACCTCCCTGGCGTCGCTGCTGTCGGCCGCGGCCGGGGTGGTGCCCTCGCGGAGCCTGCTCGCAGCAGAAGGGGAGGGCGGCGACTGGGTGCCTCTCTTGGACCTGAGCGTGACGCCGAAGAAGGAGATCAGCGCGGCCGTAGACGTGCTCGTGCCCCCCGACCCGGAGATCCCCGGCGACTTCAAGGGCACGGACTTCGGGGGTGACAAGGTCGTCGCGGCCATGCTCGGTGACCCAGGCCAGATCATGGTCGTCGCCCAGCTCAACCAGTACGCCAACAAGACCGCCTCCAAGCCCTTCATCGAGTGCTCGAGCGACGAGCAGCTCGCGGCGATCCAGCAGTGGATCCGCGAACGTGAAGGCATGGCCCCGCTCATGAACGAGCTGCTGATCGGCTTCCTCTCGCTCTCGGTCATCGGGACCTACGAGAACAACCCGCCCGACGTGCAGGAGGCCCTCTTCGAGAAGATGGGCTGGTTCGACCCGAAGGACCCGGCCGGCACATTCCGCATCCCGAACGAAGGCTACGTGGACGTGCACGTCTTCCCACCGGCGCTGAAGAAGGGGGTGAGGAAATGAGCGGCACCGACCACGCGGACGTCCTGATCATCGGCGCGGGAGCAGGCGGCGGCACCCTCGGAGCGGAGCTCGCGGAGGCCGGGGCCAAGGTCGTCTTCCTGGAGGCGGGCAACGACCTGGACATCACCTACGGCTCCAAGGACCACTTCGCGGACTCCCAGGCATTCTTGAAGACCATCCAGGACGGCCTGTTCTGGCACGAGGAGTACGAAGGCCGTAACTGGCGCACCGACATGGGAGAGTGCGCGGGCGGCGGCACTACCGCCTACGGAGGCGTGCTGGAGGAGTCTACGCCGCGCGACTACGAGACCTGGCCCCTGTCCTACGAGCAGCTGAGCCCCTACTTCGAGCTCACGAAGAAGCGCTACCACGTCTACCGGTGGCCCATCGAGGAGATGAGCCACTACGCCCAGCTCGTCAACCAGGCGGCCGGCGGGGGGCTCGGGCCTATCCAGTCGGCCTTCAACCGGGAGCCCTACTTCGAGTACGGGGTGTTCCACGACCGCTGCCGCAAGTGCCGCTGCTGCATCCTCGGGTGCCGCTACAACGCCAAGGCGAACGCGCTGACCATCGCGCTGCCCAAGGCCCGCTGGTTCGGGGCGGAGCTGCGCCCCAACTGCTGGGTGCGGCGTCTGAACATGGACAGCGCGGGCGAGAAGGTCGAGAGCGTCACCTACCTGCAGCGCACCAGGACGGGGCTCCTGACCGAGGAGACGGAGGAGCACACCATCACCTGCGACAAGCTCGTGCTCGCCGCCGGGTGCATGATGACGCCGATGCTCCTCCACTGGTCCGGAGAGGGAGGCGAGACCCTGGCCAACTCCTCCGGGCAGGTCGGCCGAAACCTCCGCGGCCACTTCTTCCGCACGACCTACGCCGTCTTGAAGCGCGAGGACGTGCGCACCTACCAGGGCAACGTGGTCGAGCTGAACGACCAGTACGTGAACTACGACAAGGGCTACCTGCTCGAGTTCAACATGATCGCCCCGCCCACCTACATGGGCGGCGTCATCGAGACCCTCGGCACGAAGGACGTCGCCGAGATGGTGGGCCTGCCGATGAAGCGCCTCATGCGCAGCTACGGCCGCCTCATCATCTCCGCCCCGCTCGTCAGGAGCTTCGACGACGGCTTCACGGAGAACACCGTGCTGCCGCACCCGGAGCGCAAGAACAAGTACGGCGATCCGATGCCGAAGGTGCAGTTCGAGCCGAACGAGACCGAGGCGGAGTGGTCCGAGGCCGCGGTCGCCCACGCCAAGCAGATCATGCTCAACGCAGGGGCCGACCCGACGCGCATGTGGAACAGCGGCGTGGACGTCGTGCACAAGGTCGGCACCTGCCGCATGGGCTCGGACCCGAGCACCTCGGTCACCGACCTCGAGGGCAAGGTCTGGGACCTCGACAACGTCTGGATCGCCGACGGCAGCCTCTACCCGGCACCGCTGTTGGCGAACTGCGCCTTCGTGATCTACGCCCTGGCCTACAAGGTGGCCGACGGCATGCTGAAGAGGGAGACGCCGGAGGAGTAGGCCCGAGTCCGCCGCCTCTCCACGAGAGCGGTTTCAACACAGAGGCACGGAGGGACAGAGGCACAGAGGGAGGGGAGGTGGTAGTAGGCAGGAATGCCAGGCACCCTCCACGTGGTCGCGACTCCCCTCGGGAACGCCGCGGACCTGTCTCCGCGGGCCCGCGAGGTGCTCTCGGCGGTGGACTGCGTCTACTGCGAGGACACGCGCACGACTGGGAGGCTGCTCGCCTACCTCGGCATCGAGGCGCAGGGGCTGCGCTCGCTCCACAGCCGAAACGAGGAGGCACGCATCGGCGAGGTGCTGCGCCGCCTCGGTGTGGGCGACGAGCTCGCCCTCGCCAGTGACGCCGGCACCCCCGGCATCTCGGACCCGGGGGCGCGCCTCGTGGCCGCCGTGCACGAGGCGGGGCTGCCGGTCTCGCCCGTGCCGGGCCCCAGCGCCGTCACCGCGCTCCTCTCCTGCGCGGGATTCCCAGGCGCCCACTTCGAGGCCCTGGGTTTCCTGCCCAAGGCGAGCGGCGCTCGCACGAGGCTCATCGCCGAGAAGCTCCGGCCCGGCACCGTGCTGGTGCTCTTCGTGCCCATGCGCGACGCGGCGACCCTGCTCCAAGAGATCGCCGCGCTGCGAGGCGACGCCCTCTGCGTGCTCGGCCGTGAGCTCACCAAGGCCCACGAGGAGGTGCTGCGAGCCACGGCGGCGGAGCTCGCATCCGAGCTCGCGTCGCGCGCCCGCGCGCTCGGTGAGGCCACCCTGGCGCTGTGGCTTCCCCCAGACGCCGAGAGGCCGGAGCCCGAGGAGCTGGTCCGCCGCGCGCTGGCAGGTGGCGCGAGCCTCCTCGAGCACGGCCTGAGCCGAAAGGACGCGGCACGCGTCGTGGCCGAGCTCACCGGGCTCCCGCGCAGGCGGGCAACCGAGCTGATCTTGTCGCTCGGCCGCTCCTGATGGCCCGCATCGACGCGACGACCGGACCGCCCGGCAAGGTGGTCCGGGCCCTCGCGGTGCCCGCCGCGGCCCAGGCGCTGCTGCACACCGCGTACGGCTTCAACGACTACCTCTTCGTCGCCCGGCTCGGCGACGGCTCGGCGATCGCCGCGCTCTCGGCTTGCTTCGGCGTGACCGTGGTCGTCTTCGGCGTCACCGAGATCGTGGCCATCGGGGTGCACACGCTGGTCGCGCAGCTGACGGGGGCAGGGGCCACGAGGAGGCGCCTCCGCCTCATCGAGGTCGGGCTCGTGCTGACCCTCGTCGTGGGCGCGCTCGTCACCCTGACCGGCCTCTTCGCCTCGAGGCCCGTCGCCGCGGCCCTCAACCTGAGCCCGCGAGCCCTCGACCACGCCGACGCCTACCTCGAGGTCCTCCTGACGGGCTACCCCTTGCTGGCCATGCTGCGCGTGTTGACGAGCGCCTACCGGGGCATGGGCTACACGGTCGCTCCGGTGGTCATGGACGCGTTGACCCTGAGCTTCAACACCCTCTTGAACGGGATGCTCGTGCTCGGCTGGTTCGGCGTGCCCAGCCTCGGTGTGGCGGGCGCCGCCTACGCCACCATCCTCTCCTGCGTGCCCGCGGTCGCGGTCGCCACACCGTGGCTGCTTCGTACCGCCCGGCGGGGGGTGGACCCCTACCGCGAAGACCAATCCTTCAACCGCAGCACCGCGGCCGACGACGCCAGAGAGATCATCGTCGTGGGTGTGCCGGCGAGCCTCATCCCGCTCACCTACGGCCTCGTCTACCTCGCCATCAACCGCATCGCCGGAGTGGTCGGGGAGGAAGCCCAGGCCGGTCTGGGCGCCGCCCTGCGAGGCATCGAGTGGCTGGCCTTCGCGCTCTGCCTCGGCTACCACGTCGCGGGATCGGTGGCGGTCGGCCAGTGCGTGGGTGCCGGCATGCCCGAGCGTGCGCGCCGGCTGTGCTGGCGGACGGTGTGGGAGTCCTGCGTCGTCGCCGAGGTCGTGGGCCTGGTGATGGCCCTGGTCCCGGGCCCCCTGATGCGCATCGTGGTCGAGGACGCGGCGGCCATCGAGCTCGGGGTGCTCTACCTTCGCTGGATGGGCCCCCTGATGTTCCTGGTCGCCATCGACATGAGCCTCGAGGGAGTCCTGGTCGGCGCCGGCCGGACGGGCCTGCCCATGCGCATCAGCCTCGTGATGAACGGCCTGCGCATCCCCGTCTGCGCCCTGCTCATCTTCGGCATGTCGCGAGCCGTCGACGGCTCGCTCTTCTCGGTCCGCCTCGCGCAGGCTCCGCCCATCAACGAGACGGTGCACGCGGGCTACCTCGGCAACACCCTGACGATCATCGCCAGCGCCCTGGGCAAGGCGCTCTGGGCGTGGATCGCGGTCGCGCGCATGGACTTCGAGGCGCTGTCGCAGGAGCGGAGGGCGAAGCTGAAGCTGGGTTAGGCTGCGGGGGCAGGCCTGTCAGGTGACTGGGTCAGGTGCCTACGTCTGCCCCCCCTCCGGAGGAATGCAATCCAGCGGAAAGGGCTCGGGACCGCCTACCTGGGAGAGGGGGGGGGGGGCAATTGGCGCCCCCGGCCCCCCCCCGGGGGCCGGCCGGGGCGGGCCGGGGGCCGCCCGGGGGGGGGGCCCGCCCCCC
>CAZQPP010000447.1:0-7077 GCA_964594295.1 uncultured Myxococcales bacterium
GCCCTGTCAATTCAGGCGGTTATGCCTCCGGAGTTCTTATCCGAACACCGATGCGTCGTTGCACTCTCCCGCGCGCACCTCGAAGACACACACGCCGGCCTCGCAGCGGTCGACCGTGCATGGCTTGCCGTCGAAGCAGAAGGTCCCGGCGCAGGACGAGCCGCCGGTCAACACGAGGGTCGGCACCGCCGTCGAGGCGAGGGGCTGGTCGTCGCCACCGGTAGCCGAGACGACCTCCACCCCCACGGGCAGGTCCTCCACGTCCTGCTCGAGGCCGAAGCGCGCCACGAAGAGCAGGGGGTCGCCGCCGACGATGCCGCCGCTCTCGGCGACCCAGGCCGAGCTGAGCACCCGCTCCGGGTCCGTGCGGTGCTGAAGCTCCACCCCGACTACCCCCTCCCAGTCGGCCGGGTCAGCCGGGTCCAGGAGCGCAGCGTGACCGCCCCTCTGCAGCGTGGCGTCGTCCTCGGTGATGCGGCGCTCCCTGCAGTTGTCCGAGACGCACTCGAGGTCGAGCAGGGTGAGCAGGGTCACCTTGCCCGCCGGGTAGCGAAGCCTCAGGTGCAGTGAGGTCGCGGGCGGGCTCGACTGAGCGTCCCTCGCGAGACGCACCGTGCAGTCCTTCTGGTCGCCGGCGCTGCCGCTGAGGGTGCACAGGGCGCCGCAGATCGGCAGCGCCGTGCCGCCGCAGACTCCCTCGCTGCAGGAGTCCTCGGTCGTGCAGGGGTCGCCGTCGTCGCAGTCCGCCTGCGCGGGCAGGTGCTCGCAGCCGACGCCGGGATCGCAGCTGTCGTCGGGGCAGCCGTTCTTGTCGTCGCAGTCGTTCGCGTCGCCGCCGCAGTCGCCGGCCGAGCAGCGGTCATTCTCGGTGCACGCGTCGCCGTCGTCACAGTCCTCGCTGTTGTGGTCGTGCTTGCAGCCCTTCTCGGGAGCGCACCAGTCGGTGGTGCAGGGGTTCAGGTCCTCGCAGTCGAGGTCCGTGCCGAAGCAGGTGCCGTCGACGCAGTGGTCGTTCTCGGTGCAGGCGTCGCCGTCGTCGCAGCCGCGGTCGTGCTTCACGCTCTGGCAGCCGTCGGCCGAGTCGCAGGAGTCGTCGGTGCAGGGGTTTCCGTCGTCGCAGTCGGCCTGCGAGCCGACGCACCCTCCTTCGACGCAGGCGTCGTCCTCGGTGCACGCGTCGCCGTCATCGCATTCTCCGTCCTGGGGGACGTGCAGGCAGCCCTCGTCGGCGTCGCAGGCGTCCGAGGTGCACGCGTTGCCGTCGTCGCAGGAGACGGGATTCCCCTGGACGCAGGTGTTGGTCTCCTGGTCGCAGACCGCCTCCACACAGGCGCCGAAGGCCTCCTCGCAGTCCGCGTCGTCGATGCAGTCGCCGCAGTCCGGGTTGCCGGCGTCGAGGGCGTAGCGGCAGGAGCCGTCGGTGGGGTCACAGGTGTCGATGGTGCAGTCGTTGCCGTCGTCGCAGGAGCGCGGGCTGATCTCGCAGGCGCAGGCCACTCCGTTGCAGCGGTCGAGGGTGCAGGCGTCGTCGTCGTCGCAGTCCGCGTCCTCCTTGCAGACGTCGCACTCCTGGGGACCGCCGTTCCGGGTGCCGGGCGTCGGCGTGTCGTAGACCGAGAAGTCGGCGGCGTTGTCGTCGGTGTCAGTCGCGTCGCCGTCGCGGCCGATGCTCTGGTTGACGCCTGCCTTGGGTGCGGCCTGGCCCTCGCCGCCGAAGGCGTCGTTGGAGTCGAAGTCGCCGTAGCCGACCGCGTCGATCACCACCGTGTCGCGGCGGAGCTGAATGGAGTCGGGGCCGTTCTGGTAGTCCACGCTCTTGATGCTCTGGTCGGCCTGCTCGGCGATGGTGGCCGAGGCGTCGGGGTGGGCGATGACGAAGAAGCCGTCTTCGCCGATGGCGCCGTCGAGGGGGATGGACTTGTAGTCGCGGCCGCCGCTGCCGTTGACGCCCACGAGTCGGAGCAGGCTCAGGTCGGCGCCGGGCGGGCCCACGAGCTCTACGAAGGAGTCCTTGTCGGGGCTCCCGGTCGAGTTGTAGAGCACCTCGTTGATGACGACCTCGCCGGGCTGGACGAGGTACAGGCACGAGCCCTCGACGCAGCGCTCGTTCGTGCCGCAGGCCATGGGCGTGTCCCACTCGGTGCAGCCGTCCTCGTCGTGGTCGGCGCAGGTGCGCACGGCGCTGTCTATACACTCGGCCTCCCCGTCGGTGCACTCGTCGGCGCAGAGCAGGGTGCAGACGCCCTCGATGCACATCCGGTTCGTGCCGCAGGGCGCTGCGTTGGGGGTGAAGGTGCAGCCCGTCTGGTCATCGCAGGCGTCGTCGGTGCAGACGTTGTCGTCGTCGCAGACAATGGGCGTGCCGACGCATGCGCCGTCGACGCAGGCGTCGTCCTCGGTGCACTCGCTGCCGTCGTCGCAAGCCTCTTCGACGTGCGGGTAGGTGCAGCCGATCTGCGGGTCGCAGATGTCGTCGCTGCACGGGTTGCCGTCGTCGCAGGCGACCGGGTCGCCGCCGCACTCCGCGTCCTGGCAGCGGTCGTTCTCGGTGCACAGGTCTCCGTCGTCACACCCGAGCTCGTTGGGGACGTGCAGGCAGGCGCCGGCCGCGTCGCAGGTGTCGTCGGTGCAGGGGTTGTTGTCGTCGCAGTCGGGCGCGGTGCCGCGGCATTGACCTGCGGTGCAGACGTCTCCCTCGGTGCAGGAGTCGCCGTCGTCGCAGGGCTTGCCGTCGTCGTCGGCGTAGGTACAGCCCTGCTCGGCATCGCAGGAGTCGACGGTGCACGGGTTCTGGTCGTCGCAGTCTGCCGGGGCGCCGGCACAGGCGCCGTCGACGCAGGCGTCGTCCTCGGTGCAGGAGTCGCCGTCGTCGCACGGCCCCGTGCGCGGGGTGTGCTGGCAGCCGTCCTCGCGGTCGCATTCGTCGTCCGTGCAGGGGTCGTCGTCGTCGCACTCGATGGGCGTGCCCTGGCACTCGCCGTCCGTGCAGGTGTCACCCTCGGTGCAGGCGCTCCCGTCGTCGCAGGGACCGTCGAAGGGCTCGTTGGTGCAGCCGCCGCCGGCTTCGCAGAGGTCGTTGGTGCAAGGATCCCCGTCGTCGCACGTGGACGTTCCGGCGCAGACACCGTCGACGCAGAGGTCGTTCTCGGTGCAGGAGTCGCCGTCATCGCAGGACAGGCCGTCGGCCGGCTCGTGCACGCAGCCTACCGCTGGATCACAGCTGTCCGTCGTGCACTCCTGCTCGTCGTCGCACAGCACCGGCGTGCCCGCGCAGGCGCCGGAGTCGTCGCAGGTGTCGCCCTCGGTGCAGGGGTCGCCGTCGTCGCAGGGCAGGGCGGCGATCTGGTTGCGGCAGCCCTCCGCCCCCGCGCAGACATCCTCGGTGCAGGGGTCCTCGTCGTCGCAGCCGCCGCCCGGATCGGACGCGCCTTCGTCGGTCTCGCCGTCGTTGTCGTCGTCGATGCCGTTGCAGATCTCGGGCTCGGGCTGCCCCGCCTCGCAGTCGTCCGGGCACTGGCCGGCCTCGTCGATGTGGCCGCAGTAGGAGCACACCCCGTCGCCGCAGTATCCGCAGTCGACCGGGCAGTCCGCGAAGCCCTCGCCACCCTCGCACACGCAGTTGCCGCAGCTCGCGCCGCAGTCCTCCGGGCAGCCTTCGGGGCCGCCGTCGGTGGGCTCGCAGACGCCGTTGCCGCAGACGAAGCGCTTGCAGTCCGAGGGGCAGGAGACGGGGCTCTCACCCTTGGCACAGGTCTCGTCCCCGCAGCCGGTCCCGCAGTCGGCCGGGCAGCTGCGCGGCTCCTCTCCGCACGCGAAGCCTACGCAGCGGCCGTCGCCGCAGGCGCCGCAGCAGTCCTCGGGGCACTCCTCCGGATCCTCGCCCGGAGAACACTCTCCGTCCCCGCAGACGGTGCAGTCGAGGGCGCAGGTCATGGGCTCCTCGCCCGCACCCGGGTCGCAGGTGCCGTCGCCGCAGTGGCAGCCCTCGTGGAGATCCTCGTCGGTCTCGCCGTCGCAGTCGTTGTCGGCGTTGTCGCAGACCTCGGCCGCCGGCAGCGGGCCGCGGCACACGTCCCAGCCGACCGCCCCGAGGCACTCGCGCGTCCCCGCGCAGGCGCCGTGCTCGTTCTCGCTGGTGCAGGCCACCACGGTCCCCTGGTTAGCCGTGGCGCAGCAGCCGGCCTTGGACTCGGGCGCGCACACCCACGCCGGCTGGAGCAGCGGGAAGACAGGCCTGGTGGTGCAGACGAAGCCGTTGGGGCAGGGCGAGCCGACCCCGTCGCAGGAGAGGAGGCAGGTACCGCCCGCCTCGGGAGAGGTCGCGTCAGGCGGAAGCGCGCACTGGGGGATTCCGCCGCAGTCCGCGATGCCGGCGCAGTCGCTGCAGACCTTCGCCTCCTCCGGGACACAGACCGACACCTGGTCCGAGCCGCCGAAGAGCGTCATGCCGCGGCAAAGCCAGCCCGTGGGGCACGAGTCGACGCACTCCACGGTGCACACCGAGCCGTCGGGGCCCTCGACGCAGAAACCGCCGCCGCAGTCGCCGTGTCCCAGGCAGGGGATGCCGACCCGCGGGTCTTCCACGACGTCGGCCGCGTCGCCGGCGAGGGCGTCGGGTGACTCACCGTCGGTGATGGGGCCGAGGTCGCGATCCGCTGGGGCGTCGCTCGGCGGAAGCACCAGGTCCGACCCGCCGCCTGTGCCTCCCGGCCGGACGTCCTTTTGCTCAAGGGTCGGCGACGACTTCTCACCCGTGCAGGCTGCGAACAGCAGAGCGAAGACGACCAGACCGGCGAACGAGCGCTTCATCTCACACCTCAGGGCAGAGCCCGCAAGGGTAGTCGGGCGGGGGAGCGGGAGCAAGGGGGGCGGGCCCCTCTCAGCCGCTTGAGGCTTGTGCGCGCAGCGCTCTCAGGGCACGGCCAGCGAGGGGATCCACGCTTGCACCGTGCCGAGCCGCGTCCCCGCGGGGATCTCCACGCTCACCGTGGCCGTGCAGAGGCCTGTCTGGCAGGTCATCGGCGGCGACTCGACCTCGACGCGCGCCGGCGGGCTGCCGAGGGGGTTGAGCAGGACCTTGGCGACGGTGCCCTCGGGCACGTTTCGGGCCTCGAGCAGGACCGACACCTCCTGACCTTGCGGGAGCACAAGCTCCGGTTCGCGCAAGGGGTGTGCGTCGTAGGCCGCGGCGCTCGGGACCTGGCCCGAGATCTCGACGATCTCGACAGAAGGCCTCGCTCCCGCATCCCAGGGCACCGGGCGGCTCGGCACCCCGTAGGAGGGCGCCGGGTTGGTCCGGCTCGTGATGAGGCCCTGGACCGTGTCGGCGTCGAAGCGGATCACTCCGGCGCCGCCGCAGCCGCCGTGGAAGTCGCCGCAGGTCGCCGGCGTGCCGTGGGCCCAGACGACGCCGTCGCCGCTGATGGAGGTGGCTACGAGGCGAACATAGCCCCCGCCTCCGATGCCTCCCTGGTCCTGCGCGCCGCCGCCCTGGGCATTGATGCTGCCGGCGATCTCGATTGAGCCCGAGGCGGCGACGACGAGGGCTCCGCCACCACCTCCGCCGCCGGCGACCGCGTTGTTGGGGTTGATGAAGCCGCCACCGCCGGAGCCGCCGTGGGTGTGCTCACGCTCTGCCAAGCTGGGGGGTGTGCCGCCGGCCGGCCCGAGGAGGCCGACGCCGCCCGGGTTTACGGCGGAGGCGCCGCCCGAGGCCAACCTGTTGTGTCCGGACTGGCCGGGGCCCGGCCCCATACCCCACTGGGCCGCGTTCTGGCCGCCCGCGATCCGGCAGCTCCCGCCGTCTGAGGCGCCGGGGCCGCCGGGGCCCCCGAGCACCGTCACGTGAGGCATGTTGACGCGCTCGGCCTTGCCGCCGCTGACGTCCACCGTGCCGGCGATGGACACGTCTCCGGAGGCCAGCATGTAGACCGGCGTGTTGTGCAGGTTGCGCGCGAAGGTCACCGTCACGCCTTCCGGGATCGTGACGCTCGTATAGTGCAGCACGCCGTGCTCCGGCAGGGGCACGACGGTGTCCTGCTCGGGCTCGAAGGCACCGAGGGCGCCGGTGCTCCCGCTGTCGAAGGCCGCGGCGGCGCCGGGCCAGGCGAGGAAGGTGACGACGAGTAGGCTGGTGAGAGCTCGGATCATGGTTCCGGATCTCCATCCTTCAGATCAGTCGAGAACCCGACCGGTCGGCTGACCGTGGGGCCGAAGGTGTCAGGCGTGGGGGCGCGCTCGGTCAGGTCGGTGCGGAAGCCAATGGGCCTCGAGACCAGCAGGCCGGCGCTCGTGGGAGCGGCCGCGGGGATCTGCAGGTCCGTGATGAACCCAACCGGGCGCGAGACGACGGGGCCCAGCTTGCAGGCGTCGAGGTGGCCGAGCACGGTCGCGACGCACTCGCCCGTCGCCTCGTCGCAGGAGTGCTCGTGACAGGCGTCGTCGAGGTGGTGGCAACGCCTGCGCCGTCCTTCGCACACGCCGGCCTCACACGTGTCCTCCACGGTGCAGGGCACCCCGTCATCACACGGGACCTGGTCGACCTCCCCGTTGCAGTCGTTGTCGCGGTCGTCGCAGAGCTCGTCTGCGCCGGGGTGGTCCTCGGGGCGGGTGTCGTCGCAGTCCCCCGGGAGGCGGCTACGGTGCAAGGCGCGGGGGGCGCACAGGCAGCGTGCGCCGTCGAGCACGCCGTAGCCGTCCCCGTCCTCGTCGAGGAGGAAGGCGACACAGCCCGCGGCTCCCGCCTCGTCGATCTCCCCGTCCCCGTCGTCGTCCTTGCCGTTGCAGGCCTCGTCCCCCGGGGGGTGGCAGTCGGCCGGGCAGCCGTCGAGCTCTTCGAGGTGGGGGCAGGAGCTGCAGACGCCGTCGCCGCAGTAGCCACAGTCCCCCGGGCAGCCCAGGAAGCCCTCGCCGGAGTTGCAGATGCAGTCCCCGCAGGCCGGCGCGCAGTCCTCGGGGCAGACATCCGGGCCGCCGTCTCCCGGCTCGCAGACCCTGTTGCCGCAGGCCGAGTGCTTGCAGTCCTCGGGGCAGGACCAGGGGCTCTCGCCGCGCTGGCATGTGCCGTCGCCGCAGGGC
>CAZQPP010000448.1:0-7062 GCA_964594295.1 uncultured Myxococcales bacterium
TGTTGCTGCCGCCCAACGGTGGGCGGGGTGACAGAGGAGCTTTCTTCGTCTTGGCCCGTCGCGTCGCGGACTCCGCCGCGGGGCCTACCCGGCCGTCACGCTAGGAGCGGATCCGCGACAGCGGGTATGTCCAACTCGCGTTTCAGGATGCAGCGATTAGCGGTTAGCGATTAGCGGTTAGCCGGAATGCAGTGATCTCAGGTGCCTGGCTAACGGCTAACAGCTAACGGCTAACAGCCCCCGTCCTGAAACGGGAGTTTCAGGACGGGAACCAGCTAGTCACAGAAAGCCTTCTGGGCGGGCAGCCGCCAGAAGCCCGGCCGCTGGATCACATCCACGAAGCGCTGCGCCGCACGGCCTTCGCCGTAGCTCGAGTCGCCCGGGTAACGCTTGCCCCACTCCCCGCTGAGGAAGTCGAGGATGCAGGCGCTGTCCCATGCGGTGCAGCTCGTGATCGAGGGCGCCTGGGCCCTGTTGTTCTGCCGCGACCCCACGTCGAGGCTGGGCAGGCCGATGAAAGGCGCCTCCCGCACGCCGGTGCTGCTGTTGCCCACCATCACGGCCGCGTGCCTCATCAGCTCCGAGAAGTAGTTGAAGCGCATCGACGGGAGCTGGCGGAAGCGCTCGGCCGGCAGGCCCTCGAGCACTCTGAAGATCTGCTCGGTGCTCGGGTCGTTGTTGGGAGCGATGACGACGAAGCACCGGCCGCTGGCATCGAGGGCGTCGAAGAGGGAGCGCGCCTGCGACCCGATCGTGTCCACCTCGCTGGTGACCGGGTGGAAGACCGCGATGCCGTAGTCGTCGTACAGGATGTCGTAGCGGCCTTTGACCTCTTCGATGCTCACCCCCGACGGGCGCGCGTGGGTGTCGAGCTCGGGTGAGCCGATGGTGTAGACACGCTCCGGCTCCTCACCGAGCGCGAGCACCCGCTGCTTCGCGACCTCGGAGCTGACGAAGTGCGTCGCGCAGAGCTTGGTGTTGCAGTGGCGGATGCTCTCGTCGATGGTGCCCGATACCTCACCGCCTTCGATGTGGGCCGAGGGTATGTAGCGCACGGCGCAGACGATGGAGGTCGCGAGGGCCTCGACCCGGTCGCCGTGGATGACGACGAGGTCCGGCCGGTGCTCGTGCACGAAGTCCGAGAAGCCCAGGATCGTCTTGGACAAGATGAAGTCGAGCGCGTCGCCGGCGCGCTGGTTCACGAACTCGAAGATCTCCGCCCCGGCAAAGCGCCGCACCTCGAGGCGCGTCTCCCCGTAACGCCTCATCATGTGCATGCCGGTGACGAAGAAGCTCACCCCGAAGCCGACCTCCTGCGCGGCGCGCGCGAGGGGCGAGAGCTTGCCGTAGTCTGCGCGCGTGCCGGTGACGAAGAGGAGCTGCTTGCCCGTCACGGGCCCCGTGGTGTCGCTCATGGCTCCCTCTCCACGCCCTCGAGGTCGATCCAGCTCAGCTGCTCGTTGCGGCCTACTGCGCGCTTGAGCCTCGCACCGACGAGGCGGTCGAAGTGTCTCACCGAGATCTCACCCGAGCCGGGGCGGCGCGCCCAGATGTCACCCTCCGCGATCACGTGCCCCGCGGGCAGGTCGCGGTCAGCCACCACCGAGCCACGGGCAAACCTGTAGACCTGCTCCTCCGGCTCCGTGCGCACCTTCGGGTTGTGCAGCGCGGTGTGGACCTCGCGTGAGCGGTCGATGAGGAAGCGCAGCTCGGCCGGGTCCATGGAGCACGAGATGTCGGGCCCCTTGCGGTAGCGCGTGTCGCTGAAGTGGCGCTCCAGGATGCACGCGCCGAGCGCCACGGCCGACAGCGCCATGACCGGCCCGATGCTGTGATCCGAGAAGCCCACGACCGCTCCCGGGAAGGCCTCCTTGAGCTCGCTGATGCCCCGCAGGCTCACGAGCTCGGGCGGCGAAGGGTACAGGTTCGTGCACTCGAGCAGCGCGTACTCGACTCCTGCCTCTTCGAGGATCTTCACCGACGGCCGCAGGCCCTCGATCGTCTGCATGCCGGTGCTCATGATGATCGGCTTGCCGAGGCGCGCGACGTGCCGGATCAGCGGCAGGTGGTTGCACTCGCCCGAGCCGATCTTGAAAGCCGGCACCCCGATCTCGTCCAAGAAGTCGGCCGCCGCGCGCGAGAAGGGCGTCGAAACGTAGATCATGCCGAGCGACTCGGCGTGACGCTTCAGCTCGATCTCGTCTTCGCGAGAAAGCGCGCACTCCTCCATCACGTGCCAGATCGACTTGTCCGCGTTGGGCGGGAAGATCTGCTTGGCCTCCTCGGTCATCTCGTCTTCCACGATGTGGGTCTGGTGCTTGACGAGCTCGCAGCCGGCCCGGTGCGCGACCGTGACCATGATCTTGGCCGCCTCGAGGCTGCCACCGTGGTTGATGCCTATGTCGGCGATCACCAGGGGTGGGTGGGCTGGGGAGATCTCGCGGTGCGCGATCTTCATTCGGCGGCTCCTATGGGGCGGCTGCCAGCGCGGCCTCGCAGGCCTCGAAGTCCGTCAGGGTGTCGATGTCCAGGCTGCGCTCGGGAGGCATGCAGACCGCCCCGATGCGTCCGCCGACCAGGCTGCGCCGGCTCCGCAGCCAGTCGGCCTCGAAGACGAGGACGGCGCCGTTGGGACGCACCACCTGCGGCAGGCTCTGCCGGTTGGCGAAGCACTGGCCGGGCTCGCCGAGGGGCACGAAGCGCTCGCCTTCGAGACGGCCCCACTTGAGCACGCCGGAGTCCGCCTCGGTGACCGACATCACGAGCTCGTGCTCGCCCCGAGCGAACAGGGCCAGCGCCGCTTCCACGTCCTCCCGCCGGCGCAGGGGCGAGGTGGCCTGGAGCAGGACCACCGTCCCGTCGACCGGGCTCACATCCAGGAGGTGCAAGAGCACCGGCTCCCCCGGCACCGCGTCGCCGCACAGCTCGGCCGGGCGGGAGATCACGCGGACCGGCTCGGGCCAGCTCTCGGCGAGCAGCTCCTCGATGTCGGTGCTGATGAGCACCTGCTCCGCCCCAGCGTCGAGCGCCAGATCCAGCGAGTAGCGATAGAGCGGCTTGCCCGCCAGCGGCCGCATGTTCTTTCCCGCGAGCCCCTTCGAGCCCGCCCGCAGCGGGATGACGGCTGTCCAGGGCGGAATCGCTTCGGGCATGGGGAGCATCCAGTGCGGTGGCAGGGTGGCGGCCGAGGGCTCGTGCAAGAATAACTCTCGCGTCCCGGGTGTCGAGGCGCACGACGACCTCGTTGCTGGTTACGCCGCTGCCCACGACGTAGACTGGCGCGCGGAAGAGCCGAGCACCCCGGGATGAGCGACACAACCCCCGAGCCCGCGCCCAGGCGCCGCCTGCCACTCGCCTGGCTGGTGCGTGTCCTGGGCCTGGTGGCGAGCCTGGTGCTCGTCAGCCTCGTGGTCGACCTGCGCGCGGCGACCAGGGCGGTCCTCGCCGTCCCCCTGGAGATCACCGCGGCGGCCCTGGCGCTGAGCCTGCTGCGCACCCTCCTCGCGGTGCAACGGTGGCGGGTCCTCATCCCCCCCGACGTGCAGCTCTCGTTCAGGCGCCTGTTCACCCTGAGCATGGCCGCGGGGGCCGTTGGCCTCCTCCTGCCCGGCATATTCGGCTCCGACATGCTGCGAGGCTACGGGGCCTATCGCGGGGCGACCAATGACAGGGGAGGTGCCGCCTTCTCGGTGCTGCTCGACCGCCTCGCAGGGTTCGTCTCCATCCTCGTGCTGGGGCTCTGCGCGTTGGCCGCCGCCAGCGATCTCGAAGGGCGATGGCGGTACTTCGCGCTGGTGGCGGCTCTCCTCGCCGCTCTGTGGACCTGCGCGCTCCTGGCGACCTCGAGCGCAGTGCACACGCGGCTCACGGACCGGGCGCGCCGCCTCGGTGCGCTGGGCGGCCGAGTCGCCTCCTTCCTCGATCGCGTGTTCGAGACCCTGCGCGGCGCCCGCCGGAACGCCAAGCGGTTCTGGCTGGCGGTGGCGATCTCGTTGCCCATCCACGTGGCCTGGTTCCTGGTCGTGTGGCTCGTAGCCGGGAGCCTCGGCATCAGCTCCGGCTTCTTCGCCCTGGCCGGCGTGACCATCCTCGTGTGGCTGATGATCGTCGTCCCGGTGTCGCTGGCGGGGATCGGCATCCGAGAGCTCGGCTTCGTCTTCCTGTTGGCAAACCAGGGGGCGAGCGAGGTCGCCGCGGGCGCTCTCGCGCTCTACCAGTCCGCGCTGATCGTGCTCGTCGCCCAGCTCGGCCTGCCCTTCTTGTGGTACGAGCTGCTGCGACGGCGTCCGGTCGCGGGCTCGGAGCGTCAGCCTCCGTAGACCTCTGCCGGCGCGACCGGCAGCCGCGGATGAAGCCCGCTGCTCGGGTGCTCGACCCAGAGCTTGATGCCGGCAGGCTCCAGAACCTGCCGGTGCAGCTCCATGAGCACGAGGTCTCCCGAGGCCTGGCTGGAGACGCTCGGCTCCTTCGCGCGCTCGGCCGGGAGCCGGACCTTGCGCACGTAGTCGACCATGTCCGGGTAGAGCTCGGGATCATCGTAGAAGTAGCGCGGATCGGTGATGTCGAATCCGCAGAGCACGATGTGCTCGTAGCCCATGAAAGCGGCCAGCGAGACCAGCGACGACAAGCTCCCCATGTGCTTGACCAACGAACCGACGCGCGGCCGGCCGAGAGCGAAGCCACCGGCCCGAAGCAGGCGAGTGACCTCCCGAGCCAGCTCCTCCTTGTCGCGAGCGACCAGACGATAGACACCCCCGCCGTAGAGATCGCTCAGCCACTGTGGCGGCAGGCGGCGGAGGCGCCACTCGTACCAGGCGGATTGGGGGAAGCCCGGGAGCACGATCTTGATGACGTCGCGGTAGTCCTCGACGCGCATCTGCGCGAAGCGGACGGTGTGGTCGAAGGCCGCCGGCCGGTGTGCTTCGAAGAAGTAGTGTGTCGGCACGAAGGGGTGTCGCGAGGTGAAGTTGAAGCCGAAGCTGTCACAAGCACCGATCTGCTCCCACCGTTCCGCGCTGATCTTCCCAAGCGAGCTGCCGCTGCCGAGGATGAAGACCGCGCTGCTCGTCTTCGTCGCATGCAGATCCAGCTTCTCCAGCGCCGTGATATGGAAGGCGCGTCTTGCCAGCCACCGGACCGGCCGGTTGTACATCTCCACCACCCCCAACGCGGCGCGGAGGAGGCCGTGGGGTGCCGACCGCAGTAGCCTGATCTTGATCTCGTCCACGCCGTAAACGCTCCTTGGCCGCACGGGTAGCCACTATGCCCTGCCTCGTCAAGCGCGGCGGCTCCTCCATGATCCACGAAGGCGAATGTGGAGTGACCGCAGGTTTCGAGATCTACCTCGAGGAAGCCCTCGACTGTCACAAGCAGGAGAGCCCCGTCTCACACATCCAGAAACACACGCCCCTCACAGGTGACGCGGCGGTCGAGGTGTCGGGGCACCTGAAGGACGACCCGAGACCATCGTGGCCTTCGCCTACTTCGACTTCGACAACTACGAGCCCACGACCACCTGGTCGTCGAGTGGGACAGCGGCGCAGGCCTGCGCTACCCTGGCGCCCCCCCACCCCCCAAACGTCTCGCCGGAGGCCCTCATGATCCTGTTGAACCCCAAGCAGTACGACGGCAAGGGCCTCGACGAGCGCTCGAAGGAGCTGATGGAGAGGACCATCGCGTTCTTCGAGCGCAAGGGGAAGGTGCAGCTCAAGCGCGATGACCGGGAGAGGGTCTGGTACAAGGACTTCTTGGACTTCGTGGCCGAGGAGAAGGCCTTCGCGCGGCTGCTGACGCCGGCGGAGCACGGGGGCGGGGACCCGGACTACCGCTGGGACACCTTCCGCAACTGCTCCTTCAACGAGATCACGGCCTTCTACGCCCTGCACTACTGGTACACCTGGCAGGTCACCATCCTGGGGCTCGGGCCGCTCTGGATGAGCGAAAACGAGGCGATCAAGGAGAGGACCGCAGAGCTGCTGCGCGAGGGAGGCATCTTCGCCTTCGGGCTCTCCGAGCGCGCCCACGGGGCGGACCTCTACTCGACCGAGATGTCGCTGGCTCCCAACGACGACGGGACCTACAAGGCCAACGGGAGCAAGTACTACATCGGCAACGCCAACGAGGCCGCGCTGGTCTCGACCTTCGGCAAGATGAAGGACAGCGGGGACTTCGTCTTCTTCGCGGTGGGCTCGAAGCAGAAGTGGTACGAGCTGATCCAGAACGTGGTGAACGTGCAGTCCTACGTGGCCGAGTTCGCGCTGCACGACTACCCGATCACCGAGGGAGACATCCTCTCGGTCGGGCGTGACGCCTGGGACGCGGCGCTCAACACCGTCAACGTGGGCAAGTTCAACCTCGGCTGGGCCTCCATCGGCATCGCCACCCACGCCTTCTACGAGGCCATCAACCACGCCTCCAACCGCGTGCTCTACGGCAAGCACGTCACCGACTTCCCCCACATCAAGCAGCTCTTCGTCGACGCCTACTGCCGCCTCGTGTCCATGAAGGTCTTCGCGCGCCGCGCCTCGGACTACATGCGCACGGCCTCGGCCGACGACCGGCGCTACCTCCTCTACAACCCGCTCGTGAAGATGAAGGTCACGACCCAGGGAGAGGAGGTCATCAACCTGCTCTGGGACGTCATCGCCGCCAAGGGCTTCGAGCGCGACACCTACTTCGAGATGGCCGCCCGGGACATCCGCGCCCTGCCCAAGCTCGAGGGCACCGTGCACGTCAACATGGCGCTCATCATCAAGTTCATCCGGAACTACTTCTTCAACCCGGGCCAGTTCCCGGAGATCCCGCGCGTGACCGAGCCTCGCGACGACACCTTCCTGTTCGCCCAGGGCCCCACCAAGGGCCTCGGCCGCATCCAGTTCCATGACTTCAACGCCGCCTACGCGAGCGTCGACCTCCCCAACGCCAACATCTTCAAGGAGCAGATCGAGGTCTTCAAGGAGTTCCTATTCGCCTCGGCCTCCGACCCCGCAGCGGTCGAGTCCCAGCAGAGGGACATCGACTTCCTGCTCTCCATGGGCGAGCTCTTCACCCTCGTCGCCTACG
>CAZQPP010000449.1:0-6400 GCA_964594295.1 uncultured Myxococcales bacterium
GGTCACGCTCCGTATCCTGGACCCTGACCTCCGGCCTGCGAAAGCCGGCGCGGGACACTCACCGGCGGACGCCGGCACGGCCCCCCAAGACGGCTTTGCCGTCGAGACGACAGGCGGCTTCGCCGCCGATAGTGACAACGCCCCGGACACGGCCACGGCCCCGGACACGGACACGGCCACGGCCACGGATGCACGCGAGCCCTGCCGGCAGCCCGAGGACCCGTGCCTCGAGGCGGTCGACCTCGGCGCCGGCTGCGAGCTCAGAGAGCGGGCGGAGGGCTCTCCCTGCGACGACGGCATTGCCTGCACTGCCGAGGAGACGTGCGAGGAGGGAGCGTGCGTTCCCGCCGTGCTGCTCGAGTGTGATCCACCTGACATGCCTTGCGTCGAGGTGCGCTGCCTTCCGAAGTCCGGCTGCACCTCCTTCCCCGTGAGCTGCGACGACGGCGACGCCTGTACGGCCGACCACTGCGATCCCGCGGCGCCGGGCACGGGCGCCGACCGGTGCCGGCACGGGCCCATGGACTGCGACGACGGAAACCCCTGCACCGATGACTTCTGCAAACCCGGCAGGGGCTGCCTGAGCTCTTGGCCGGAGGAGCTCGACGGCGAGCCCTGTGACGACGGCGACCCGTGCACCGGCCCCGACGTGTGTCGCTACTACTGGCGGGAGTGTGTCGGGCCGAGGAAGGACTGCCACGCGGAGGATCCCTGCACGTCGAGCCATTGCGACGCGGAGACGGGGCACTGCTTCGTCAGGCCGCGGCGCGATCTTGCCGTCGAGGGCTTCGAGGCTGTGGGCTCGTTGCTGGCCTTCGGCCGCGGAGACGTCAGCACGGTCCTCGCCGAGGACGGTGTCGTGTACTCCGGCCTGAGCGGGGGGAAGGCGCGGACGGGCGCTGTCGAGGTCTTCGCGGTCGGTGAGACGGGAGCTCTCTCTCCCCTCGGGCGTGTGTCCCTTCACGGGTTGGTGCGACACCTCGAGAAGGTGGGCGACGTGCTCCTCGCCGCGGGCGGCCTCTGGGGAGAGCCCCCCGACGCAGTGCCGCCGTCCGGCTGTGGTGACATCTGCGACTCGGTCGGCGTGCTCTGGAGCATGGACGTCTCCGATCCGGAGCGGCCGGCGCTGGTGTCTCGGATCGAGCTCGGTGGGCTCCTGCGGGATGTCTCCGTCGACCGGGCGAAGGGTTTCCTCGCCGCGACGACCTCCGGCGGCTTGCTCTACCTGCTCGACGTGAACGACCCCGCCGCTCCCGTGCTCGTGGATCACGCGGACCTGAATCCCGCGAGAGAGAGCAAGTACTGGTACGACATCGAGCATCTCGGCGGCAGCTACTACGTCGCGGCTCGGGACGGCTCACTCGTCGCCGCCGCTCCCGTCCCGGGCGGTGGGATAGAGATCGAGAGCTTCCTCGACTTGCTGCCCAAAGGCGCGACGCGCCTCATCGCCGCCCGAGACGTGTTGCTCGCCGCCCAAACCGGGGAAGCGGTGTATCGCCTCGAGGTCGGCGGGGCCGAGCCATCGCTCGAGGAGGTCCCCTTCCATGACACCTTCGTCGTCGACCTCGCGCCCTCGGGAGATGTGTGGGTCGCGGCGCGAGGACCGGCCGGGGGCATCGCGACCTTCTCGTCGGTGGGCGGCATGCCGGCGGCCTTCCTCGGCAGCGCGGGATCGCTGGGGAGCGCGAGGGCCGTGGCGACGTGGGGGCGATGGGCCTTCCTCGCCGACGGCTTCCGCGGGGTGCGGGTCTACGACCTGAGCGATTTGGCTCGCCCGGTTGAAGTGGCCGCCGCCCACCGCCCCGGCATGGGGCGCGCGCTCGATGTGCGAGCAGACGCCGTTTACGCGGCCGACGGAGCGGCCGGGCTGCAGATCGTGGACGCGGCCGACCCGGTCCGGCCCGTGGAGGTGGCGCGCCTCGAGGGGCAGCTCGACCTCCGCGACGTCGAGGTCCGCGGTGATATCGCCTTCTGCGCCGACGCACACCGCGGCGTCGTCGTGGTCGATGTCGCCGACCCGCTCGCCCCGAGCGTGCTCTCCGAGCTCTACCCTGGCGTGCGGGTCCACGGCGTCGGGCTACAAGGTGACTACCTCTATGCGCCCGCTGACGGTGGCATCGTCGCGGTGCTCGACATCGGGGAGCCGGCGCAGCCGCGCCTCGAGAAGGTCGCGCCCTTGCTGGGCGGCTCCTCGCAGAACAGGCGCGTGAGCGCGCGGGTGATCGAGGGGAGGTTGTTCGGCCAGGCCTACATGACGAAGCCGCAGCTCTTCGAGGGTGAGGGCTCGGTCATTCGCGTCGCCCGTTGGTGGACGTCGGCGTGGCTCCCGGGCACCGTCTGGGTCGGCCTGGACCAGAGCAGCCGGCTCGCCGACTGGGAGATCTCCGGCGGCCGCCTCGTGGAGTCCCTGGTGATGGACGAGTACGGCACCTCGCACCTGTGGCGGCGTCCGGCCGGCGGGGAGAGCTCGGTTGCCGTGGGGGAGAAGGACTCGATCGTGCACGTGAACGATCTCGGCGATCCGGACTGGCCGAGGTCCGCGCGACTCCAGGTCGGCCTGCTGCCGCGAGCCAACGCGCTGGAGCTCATGGGCGACGTGCTGTTGATAGGGGGACGGGAGCTGTGGGCATTCGACCTCGGCACCGAGCGCCGGGAAGAGCCGGACCTCGACGAGTCGGTGGGTGCGTCTCCGTCGCAGCCGGGCTTCGCGCGGCTGAGCTCCTTTCACCGCACCGCCTCGGTCGTCCAGGACATGGTGCGCCGAGGAGACCTCCTCTACCTGACGGGCAGCGCCGGCCTCGAGATCGTGCGGATGGGCTCCTGCGCCGACTGCATCTCCGGGACCGAGGTCTGCCGCGGCCCGGGAGGCTGCATGAGCGCGCGCTGTGCCGACGGCCTCGGCTGCGTCGTGGAGCCCATCCCCGGGGCCTGCGATGACGGGGATCCGTGCACGGCGGACCTCTGCGGCGCTGACGGAGAGTGCACCCACAACGCAGAGTCGGGGATGTGGCCGTGCGCCGAGGAGCAGTGCAGCTGCAACGCAAGCCGTGTCAGCGAGCTGTGCGGTGGCGAGGAGGAGGACGAGCCCGCGGGCTTCGCGTGCGAGCCCGTGACCTGCGACCCCGGGACCGGGGTGTCCTTGCCCGACCCCTTCCCCTGCGACGACGGCAATCCCTGCACCCTCGACGCCTGCGATCCGGCGGCGCCGGAGGGCGGCGGCGGTTGCTCCCACGAGCCCGTGGCCGAGGCCATCGGCTGCGGCGACGCCGACCCCTGCAACGGGGTGGAGAGCTGCCTGGACGGTGCCTGTGTGAAGCATGAACCCGTGCCCTGCCCGGCGGACTCGCCTTGCGGCCCGCAGACCTGCGAGCCATACGTCGGCTGCGTGGCCGCCTCCTGCGACGACGGCGATCCCTGCACACGTGATTCCTGTGGGGCAGGAGGCTGTGAGCACGTCGGGCGCTTCGGCCCAGGTTGCCGCCCCGAGTGCACACCTGCTCTCCGTGAGCTTGTGGTGCTCCACCCGACTGCCGTCGGGCTCGATGTGGCGGTGCGCGGCAGCTCGGTCTACTGGGCGTCCGAGGGCGGCTTCCTGGGTTGTCCCGAGCCGGCCCTGGGCGGCGCACGCGACACCAGCGCCGCGCTCGCCCACTTTCGCCTGGACGCACGCGACCCCGGCGTCACCGGCGGCTCGTGCCTGCCTCCGGGAGGCGGTCGCTTCGTACCGAAGTACCTGCACGCTCACGGAGAGCGTGTGTGGCTCCTCTTCGACGAGGAGCCGGTGGCGTGGATCACCGACTCGCTCTTCTACTTCCCCCTCGACGGCGAAGGGAGACCGGGGCCGCCCGTTCGTTACCCGATACCGCAAAACACCATCGCCCTAGCCGCGCACAATGACGCTCTCTTGCTGCGGCCCCTCGACCCAGCCGAGCGCTGGTTCTTCTCGGCCCCCTCGGCGATCTGGTCACAGGACAACGCGGCCTTGCCCACGGGTGGACTCCTGCTGCTGCTCGACGGGCACGGTGACGTGGAGGCTCACGTCGATCTGCCTGGTCCCTTCTGGGACGAGCGGCCGCCGGAGAAGATCCTCTCTGCCGGGCGCTACGTCTTCGTTCCGACGACGCCCTATCCGGACGACGCCGTGATCTCCATCGTGGACCGTGAGGCGGCTGGAGGTGCGGGCGTCGTGGGCGCCGTCGGTCGGCAGATTGGAGAGCCCGTCGCCTACGCGGACGGCGTCCTGCTCGTGCACTCGAGCGCTCCGGGCGGGTCGATCCTCGAGAGGGTGGATCTCGGCGACCCGCGTCAGCCGCGGGTGCTGCCGGGCGGCTTGCCGCTCGGTCTTGCCGGCGTATTTGAGAGTGGGGGCATTCTGCTCACGGTGACCACGAGGGACGACGGGGACAGGGACTTCGCCCTGTACGCTCTGGAGGGGGCGGAGCTCCCCCGCAAGCTGGGCGACCTGGGCACGTTGGAGCCCTCTTCGTTGAGGGCCTTCGAGCCGCCCTATCTCATCTATGGGCAGCGCGACCGTGGGCTGGTGGTCTGCGAGATAGTCTGCGAGGGCGAGGCGGCCGAGTAGCCGGGGCGCACGCCAGCAGGCTCGCCGCGCACGCTCACCGTCAGGGCAAGCTCGGCACCTCGCAGCTCGAGAAGTCGGGCGTGCAGGCCTCGGGCGAGACCCTCCATGCCTCCCAGGCGCGGTTCTGCTCGTCGCTGTGGAAGGCGGCCTGGCCTTCCAGGCCGATCTCCGCGCGCCAGGTCTCGGACCAGCCCTCGCCCGGGTCGCAGGAGATGTTGAGCGACACCTTCACGGCGAGGGAGCCGGAGTCGGTGAGCAGGGGCTCCCAGGTCCCGAGCAGCGGTGAGGGGACGACGCCCGCCGGGTAGCAGGGCATGTGGGGCATGTCGTCGGACCAGGGCTCGTTGACGCCGACGAGGGAGTAGCGGCCCCGGCGCAGGGTGCCGTCGGCCTCGAAGCGGAAGTAGCTGAAGTGGTTCATGGCTCCGCTCCAGCCGACGAGCCAGGTGCCCACGATGCGCCAGTGCTGCGCGATGGTGTTGTGGCAGAGGCCGGGCGCCATGCAGGTCAGCGGGAGCTCCCCGCAGCTTTCGACGTCCTCGCAGCAGTCTGCGTCGTTCATGCAGTCCGTGCAGCGGCCGTAGACGCAGCGCAGGTAACGGTGGCTGCTGAAGATCATGCAGTCCTCGTCCTTCTCGCAGGACGGGGTGTACATCGAGGCGCAGACGCAGATCGGGCAGGGGAGCTCGGAGCTGGACACGAGCTTGCAGCCGGGCTCCGTGCAGTCCACGCGCGGGCAGCCGATGATGCGCTCGACGCAGCGACCGGCGCGGCACACGAGATCGCCTTCACACCCGGCGTCGTTCCAGCAGTCGACGCAGCTCCCGAGGACGCAGTGGGCGCCCGCGGCGGCCGTGGGATCGCTGCTCGAGCAGTCGGCGGCGGGCTTTGAAGGCGCCGGGCGGGCTGTGGCTGCCCGGCCGGCGCCGTGCCCGCCCCCCGGCCGCGGGCGCGTGTAGGGGCAGTCCATGGGCGCCGCCACGAAGCGCTCGCAGTCCCGCGGTGTTCCGATTCCGCAGGCGGCCTCGCACTGCTCCTTGCTCATGAAGGTGCCCGGGCAGCCTCCGCAGACGCAGGAGTCCTCCTCCTCGCAGGCGTTGCCGTCGAAGTACCACCACGGCGTGTCGGGGATCGCGTCGTCGCAGGCGCCGTCGAACACGGCGCAGCCCCCGCCCTCGGGCGCGCAGACGCCCCAGGAGATGTTCTCGCAGGGCGCGTCGCAGGCGCAGAACTCGCCGCCGACGCACACCTCCTCCGCTCCGCAGTCCGCGCCCGTCCAGCAGCGCCCGAGGGGCGGGCGCTCCATGCACAGGCCGTGGCTCGGGTAGCGCCCGATGCCGTTGATGCGGCAGACGAGGTCCAGGCCGGTGGAGGCGGACTGCTCGTCGCAGTCGGAGTCCGTGACGCAGCACCCTGCCGGCGCCGTCGGGAGGTCCGGGCCCGTGTCCTTCGTGTCGGCGGGCTGAGATGTGTCGCGGTCGGGGGCCTCGCCGGGGTCTGCGGGGCTCGCGTCGACCGGGCCGGCGCTGTCTGCGCCCACTCCGCGGTCAGTGGACGGCTGCACGTCACCGGCGCCACCCTCGTCCGAGGAGGGGAGGGCGCCGCCGTCGGCCGTCGGTCGCCCTCCAAGGTCTGTCGCGACGTCCGCTGTCGCCCCCGTGTCGCTCTGGAGAGCTCCCGTCCTCAGCTCCCCGGAGCCCGAGACGCAGGCCAACATCCCTCCGACCGCAAGCAAGACGATCCAGCGCATGGCGTGCCTCCTGAACAGGGGGTCAGGTATCCCCCATTTTCACATAGCGCCCGGGGGGGAAGTGGGAA
>CAZQPP010000449.1:6410-7061 GCA_964594295.1 uncultured Myxococcales bacterium
GACACTTAGCGCCGCGGCGCTAAGTGTCAAATGGGGATACCTGACCCCACTAGGCGAGGCCGCGCGACCGCCCGGCCGCGCGGCCCCGGAGAACCTACTCCGTGGGAGCGTTGAGGAGCTTCACTGCTTCCCCGAAGAGGTACTTGAACTCACCGCGCTCGAGGTCGTCGCCGGCCGCGCCGTCGATCAAGGTCTCGATGGTCGTCAGGTTGGCATCGCTGGCGTAGGGGCTGTCCTTGAGGATCTCGGCGAAGGCCGCCACCGCCGCGGCCCAGCGGAAGTCCGCGTCGGCGTCCATGAGGTCACTGCCCGCGTCGGCGAACTTGAGGGTGGAGGCGACCTCCATCGCCGGGTCCTCCTCGCCGGCGCCCACGGCCTTGTAGCGCACGCGCACGATGCAGAGGTCGTCCTCAGCGGTGGTGGCCTCCTCCTCGGTGGGATCGCCGTCGAGCACCTCGGGGGCGCCCTCGGGCTTGGGGATGGCCGCCTCGGTGAAGGCGAGCTCGTAGAGCGCCGTGATGGTGTGCCCCGAGCCGACCTCGCCAGCGTCGACCTTGTCGTCTCTGAACTCGTGGTCGGCGATGGCCCGGTTCTCGTAGCCGAGCAGGCGGTAGGCGGCCACCTTGGCGGCGTTGAACTCCACCTGGATCT
>CAZQPP010000450.1:0-7054 GCA_964594295.1 uncultured Myxococcales bacterium
CGCCTCCACGCCCGTGAGGCTCTTGTCGAGCACAACGTGGCCGGGGATCTCGATCACCTCGCGGCGGTCGGCCGAGTTGTGCCAGTGTACGCGGAAGAGGTTGCGGGGGTCCGGGGCGTCGGGGTCCACGCTTCCGAGCTCCGCCCGCACCTTGTCCGGGATGCGAGCGGGCTCCGCGAGCTGCGCGAAGGTCGGCAGGCGGACTCCGGCCTCGCGAAAACGCCGCACGGTGTTCTCGTAGACGGCGCGGTCGACGATCTCGGTCTCGAGTCCCAGGCTTGGCATGGCTTTCTCGCTCCTCTGCAGCGGCTTGGCTCCGGCGGCCGGGTGACGAGCCAAGACCTCCCACGGAGCCGAAAGCCGAGAGCTGAAAGCTGATAGCTGAAAGCTCTCCCTAGAGCCAGCGCATGCGCTCCCGCAGGCCCTTGACCTGGTAGCGGGCCTCCTCCCGGATGCTCTCGATCTCGCCTCCGGTGAGCGCGCCGTCGCCCACGACCACGCGCCCGCCGACGATGACGTGGCGCACGCCGTTCTTGTCGCGCACGACGAGGTCGGCGGCCGCTCCGCTCTCGAGTGTGCCGACCGGCAGGCCGAAGCGCTCCGACACGAGAGCACGGCCGTTGTCGAGTCGCCGGGGGCCGAGCTCCGCGGGCTGGTCGTGCTCTTCGAGCAGGGCGGTGCCGGCGGCGAGCTCCTCGTACATCTCGGCCGGGAAGCCGTCGGTGCCGAGGGCTACCTTGTCGGCCGCGTCGAGCGAGGAGGCGAAGCCCACGTCGTTGTTCTGGTTCGAGCGCGGGTTCCAAGCCAGCCAGCACCCGCGCTCGGCGGCTCTCTCCACCTGGGCCCGGCTCAGGTGCACGCCGTGAACGAGGAGGCTCCCTTCGGGGACGGCGTCGAGGGCGACAAGGCGCTCGAGCGGGCCCTCGTAGCCGCGCTCCCGGGCGTCCCTCACGTCGGACCCGGCCTCCGCGAGGTGCACGTGCAGGGGGACGCCGAGCTCGCGACAGAGCGCGCCGGCCTCGGAGATGAGCTGGTCCGAGACCGTGAAGGAGGCGTGGAGGCCGACCATGCAGCGGATCGTCTCCGGGTAGCCGGTCTTGGCGGCGACGCGGCACTCCTCGAGCCCCTCCCTGCCTTCGGCGAGGCCGCCGTTTCTCTCGGTGGCGCCGTAGCAGAGCACGGCCCTCATGCCCAGGCTGATGCAGGCTCCGGCGATGATGTCGAGCGAGCCCTCGATGAGCTCGGGCGACTCGTGGTGGTCGACGAGGGTCGTCGTGCCCGAGCGGAGCGCGCGCGACACGTAGTACCGCGCCGCCGCCCGGAGGCTGTCCGCGTCGAGGGCCCGGTCGAGGCGCCACCAGAGCCGCTCGAGGATCTCCACGAAGGTCTTCGGCTTCGGCTGCGGCGGCGGCAGGCCGAGGGGCGCGAGCCCGCTGTAGAGGTGGGTGTGGGCGTTGACGTGGCCCGGCTCGATGCGCGCCCGGTGGCAGTCGAGGGGCTTCTCGCGCGCGTGGCACATGAGATCCGGACCGCCGACCGCGTCTATGCGGTCCCCGATGATGCGCACGACGCGACCCTTTGAGTCGGGCCCGAGGCACCAGGGTGTGCCCATCTCGCTGCTGGTGTCGGCGCGGTCCATGGACGGGGCACATGTTGCGCCTTGTGAGGGCGTTGCGCAACCGCGAATGGCCAGAAGCGGTGTTTAGAACTCGAACTCCGCCAGCACACCGACCTCCCAGGTGTCGGTGGTCTCGTAGCTGCCTCGCTCCGGCCCGGCTCTGACCACGCGCCACTCCCTGCTGAACAACGCCTGGGCGACCAGGGGACCGAAGAACTTGTAGCGGGCGTCGGCTACGAGCATTGCGCCGTCCGGGTCGAAGAGGGACTCGAAGCTGCTCGCGTTTCGCTTCAGGTAGGTGGCCTGCATGCGGAAGGGGCCGAGGTAGGGGAGCGAGGCCTGGAGCCAGAGGCTGTCGTCGGACTCGCGCCCCGAGCCTTCGTAGCGGCCCTTTACCAGGAGGGCGTCGAAGATGGTCGCGCCCAGCTCGGCCATGCCGCCGCCATTGAAGACGTCAGCCTCGTCGGAGCGCGCGTAGGCGAGCTTGGGGACGGCGAATGCGGGGCGGACGTTTCGTCCCGAAACGTCCCTACGCGGGGCGTTTCCTTCCGGAAACGCCTTGTTGCGGTAGCGGAAGCGCTCGACCTCGTAGAGGGCGCTGATGTAGCCGGGCAGGTAGCCGGGGCCGAGCATTCGAGCCTCGAGGCGGATGGAGAGCCTGAAGGAGGCGCTGGGCTCCCACAGGTTGAGCACGCCGAGGTGGGCGCCCCCTCCTGCGCCGATGTGGCTGTTGAGGTCGAGGTAGGGCATGACTACGAGCTCGTCGCTGTCGAGCAGGGGCAGCTCGACGTCGAGGCCGACGAGGGTCGTCCCCTCGCGGGTGGCCTGCGGGAAGCCCGTGTCGCTGATCTCCTGGACCTTGTCGTCGTCGAGGATGGCGCGGGTCGGGGCGAAGAGGTCGGTGACGACGGAGACGCCGGTCGTGAGGCGGCCGAGCAGGCCCGTGTCTCCCGTGACGATGCGCACGGGCCGCGCGAAGAGGCGCGTACCGAGGATCGAGGGGTCGGCGAGGTTGTCCGCGAGCAGCTCGCCGCCGAAGGGGCCGAGATCGAGCCTGAAGGCGAGCCCGGCCTGGTAGTGGTCGAGGTCTATCGAGTTGTAGTAGGCGTCGACGATGGTGCCGTGGCCCACGGTGGCGGCCACGAGCTCGCCAAAGCGGGCGTAGAGGGGCCCCTTTCGGGGGTGCCCCACCTCGACGAAGCGCAGGATCCGGAACCACTCGCTGGGCTCGTCCCAGTCCTCGCGGCGCACGACCCCCTCGTCTTGTGGGTCCTCGTCGACGGCGCGCAGGTTGAGAGGCGCCCAGATCCCCATCCGGAAAGCGCCGAAGTCCAGCACCGTCCCCAGCTTCAGGGCGACGTAGTGGTCCTCGCCGATCTGCGTCCACGAGGCGCCCGTGGTCAGCGCGGCCGTGCGGAAGCCGGGCTGCGGCAGGTTGATGGGGGTGAGCGCGAGGCCGTCCTCGTCGGCCTTGGCGAGCGCGGAGCTCGGGGCGAGGAGGGCTGCGAGCAGGAGCGCTCGCGTGAATGAAGAGCTGGACATCACGCTGACGGATTCTGGGGGTGGCACGAGGGCGACGCAAATTGACCGCCCTTTATTCGGTTATGTCTCACCTGACCCGGGGTCGCCTCAGTCCTGCGTCGGCGCGGCGGGCGCCTTCTCCGCGGGAGCCTTCTTGGCGGGAGCCTTCTTCTTTGCCTTGGCGCGCTGCACCTTGCCGAGCACCGAGCGCGCGCGGGCCTCGTAGCGCGGGTGCTTGAGCCAGCGCTCGGCGATCTGTTGAGCCTCGGCGATGCGACCGGTGCGGACGGCGGCCTCGGCCCGGTAGAGGGCGAAGTCCGGGTTGCCCGCGAGGGCAGGGGTCTTGGCGAGGAGGCGACCGGTCAGGGTGTAGAGATCGGCCCAGCGCCCCTTGCGGGCGAGGGCGCGCACCTCCTCCTGCCAGGACGGGGCCTGCTTCCGCTCGGTCTTCGCCTCGTCACGGCGGCGCCCGTCAGCCTCGCTGTCCTCGGCCTCGTCGGCGGCCGCTGCCACCTCGGCCTCCGGGGCCGGCTCTTCGGCAGGCGCCGGCGGCGGAGGTTGAGCGAAGCGTGTGGAGGGTTTGGGCTTCGGCGCGGCGGAGCGGGCGGACTTCGCGCGCACCCTGGCGATCTTGTGCGCGGTCTCCCCGGTGGCGGCGCTGCTGCTGCGGCCCGCGGCGCCGGGCGCCGGTGAGGCGGAGGGAGCGGAGGCGAGCCCCCCGCCTCCGCGGAGCGTGTCGCTCGTCGCGGCGCCGTCCATGTCGCCGAGGAGCAGCTTGGCCGCCCGTTTGGCGGGCTTCTTGTCCTTCGCCTTCTTCGCGCCGCGCCTGCGAGAACGCCGCTCCGCGGTCTTCTTCTTCATCACCTGCGCCATCTCCCTGTAGGCCCTGGTCTCGTCGCGGGCCGGAGCGCCTCCCGCGGGTCCGGCTGCTTCGCCCTCGGTGCCGATGCCCTTGGCCTCGGAGCCGGAGGGCTGGATGGTGGTTCCCGACGCCACCTGCTGCCCTGCGCTGTCACCGCCCTTCGAGAGCGCGCCGAGCACACCGGGGTCGAGGGGCGCGAGCTTGTCGGCGCTCGGGTCGGGGCTCGACCTGGCCTCCTCTAGCTCCGCCTGCTCCTTCGCCGCCGGCTGCAGCGCGACGGTCTTGAGCGTCACGCTCTTCTCCGCCGGCGCCTCGGGGAGGGCCGCAGCCGCCGGAGCCTGGGTCTTCTCCATCATCTCCGTCCTGGTCTCGTAGTCGACCAGGGTCGTCTCCCAGAGCCCCACCGAGACCACGCCGACGAGCACGAGGGCGAGCGCTCCGGCCCACACCGGCTGCTGGAAGGCGCCCGCGAGGTGCTCCCACATGGAGGCCGCCCACCCCGGCTTCGCGGCCGGCAACGGCGCGGCGGCCTCGAGGTCTGTGGGGGGCGCCATCTCCGCTGCTGCCGCCTCCCAGATGGCCTCGTCGAGGCCGGCGGGCAGCGGGGCCTCCTCGAGCTCCGCGGCCCCCGACATGATGCTCCGGTAGAGCTCGACCTCGCCAGCGAGCTCCGGGTCGGCCCGCAGCTCCGCCTCGACGGCGGCATGCTCCTCGGCGCCGAGCTCGCCGCAGAGGTAGGCGAGGATCCTGTCGTCAAGCTGCCGGCTCACGGGTCGTCCTCCGCGGGCGCGAACTCGGCGAGCGCGGCGCGCAGCTTCTCGAGCGCGTAGCGCATGCGGGACTTGACCGTGTTCACGTTGACACCCTGGATCTCGGCGATCTCGAGGAAGGAGAGGCCCTCGGTCTGGCGCAGCAGGAAGACCTCTCGCTGCTGCTCCTCGAGCTGGGGGATCGCCTCTCGCAGGGCCCGGGTGAAGCGCTGGTCCGCGGTGCCGCGATCCGCCGGCTGGTCCTTGTGATCCGCGACGTTGTCCAGGCGGCTCGGCCCGTCGGGGTTGTTCCCCGCCGGGGCGTCGAGGGAGGCGTGCCGGCGGAAACGGAGCCGGCGAAAGGTGTCGACCTTCAGGTTTCTCACGATGCGCCACATCCAGGTGGCGAAGCTCGCGTCCCGCCGAAACCCGTCCCGACCGCGGACGACCCGCAAGAAGACCTCCTGGGTGAGGTCGCGGGAGAGCTCGGCCTGGCCGAAGCTCCTGAGGAAGTAGTTGTAGACACGCACCTCATGTCGACTCAGCAGCTCGCGGAAGGCACGCATGTCGCCTGTACGGAAGCGCTCCATGAGCTCTTCGTCACGCTCGGCGTTCAGCGCGCTGGCCTTACTGACGTTCACCGCTGCCTTCGGATCTGCCCGCGGCGCACATCATATCCGGGTATGGGTGGCCGGGGAAGCAAGCGGCCCTTCATGCTCCCGCGCGCGTGCCCGGCGGCTCCAGCCCTGCCAGGACGCGGTCTCGCGCGAGGATGGAGAGGCGCCGCTCGGCCCGCGCGAGGGGGCAGTCGACGGCCTGGTGGCCGTCAGGGGCAGGGGTGAGCTCGCCGGGCAGGGAGCGCAGCGTGCCGCCGAGCACGTCGAGCAGCGCCTTGCGCTCGAGGTCCTCGTAGCGCCGGCAGACGACGTCGATGTCCTCCACTAGGTCGAAGGGGCGGCCCTGCTCCTCGAGGACCCGGAGGATCTCCACCCTCAAGACGCGCTCCACGGCGCGGTTGCGCCTGCTGACCGAGGTCACGAAGCGCGCGAAGGGGAAGGCGAGGGCCACGAGCGAGACCAGCAGCGGGATGTCGGCGAGGAACACGCGCAGGAAGCCGCGCGGCCAACCGAGCTGCACCCCGAGGAGCTCCAACCCCAGGGCTCCGAGCAGGGACACCGCGGCGAAGAGCTGGACGTCGGCGTTCGCCGCTCCGAGGCGCGTGGCGCCCCACTGCTCGGGCTCGTCGACCCAGACCCACGGCTGCGCCGGCCGATCGTCCCCTCCAACCCCTCCGACCCGGCGGAACTCGCCGAAGACGTAGAGGAGGTGACCTCGCTCGTCGACGCGCAGGTCCGCGTTGTCCACGGTCATCAGCCAGGTCAGGAAGCGGTCGGCCTCGCCGCGCTCGCAGCCGGAGAGGGCCTGGACGTCAGAGGTCGTCAGCACCCCGGCGTTGTGCGCCAGGAAGGCGTAGATGGCCTGGAGCATCGAGCTCGGATCGCCCGAACGCCGGGGCGGGCCGAGGGCGAAGACCTGCACCCTGCGGGCGAAGTCTCGCAGGCGGGCCCAACCCCACGCCGGCTCCCAGACAGCCCTCCTGAGGGTGGAGCGGAGCTTGGGGTCGTTCCCGCTCGTGGCCGCGATCGCCGCGAGCACGAAGATGCCGCCGTAGACCGTGATCGCCAGACCCAGGCCCAAGCCGTAGACGCCCCGCGCGAGCGCCCGGGCGCCATCCGCGATCGCCGCGAAGAGGCTGTCGTAGCCGGGGCGGCGCCGGAGGGGGAGGTCGAAGGTGTACTGGAGGCCCGCGCCGCCGGCGACCACCTCGACGCGGCACCGGTAGCGCCGGGCGAAGGCCCTCAGCGCTCGATCCGCGTCGAGGAGGGGCAGGTCCAGCGCCGCGGCGAGGTCCTCCGGCCGGCAACGCCCGCGCAGCTCCGCGAGCACTCCGGCCACCTTGCGTCCGGACAGGGGAGGGCGCCGGGCTCGGCCCGCACCTCCTTGTGAACCTGCTGGCATCACCTCCGAGGATAACCTGCCTTTCATTCCCTGCCCATGCCCATGCCCTTGCCCTCACCCACACCCCTGCCCAAGCCCCTGCCCTTGCCCGAACCCCACTAAGACATTCAAGTCAGTGCCGATCCCCTCCCCGATCCCCTTGCACCCGGAATGCCCCTTCACACCTGGGCTTCCGCCGTCCTACAGGTCTCGGAGAGGGCGCCGCGGCCGGATCCTGACATCGATGTCAGGATCCCCGAGGGCTGCCGCTGGCCGAAAACAAGGGGCGACGTCCAACCCATTGAG
>CAZQPP010000451.1:0-7044 GCA_964594295.1 uncultured Myxococcales bacterium
GTCGATGACGACGGTGCTGCGGAGGACGCGGGCACGGTCGAGTACGATGGTGCCGCCGAGGACCCGGGCAGGGTCGAGGACGATGGTGCCGCCGAGGACGCGGGCACGGTCGATGACGATGGTGCCGCCGAGGACCCGGGCACGGTCGAGGACGAGGGCCACGTCGAAGACGACGTTGCCACGACGGACGAGGGTGTCGACCGTGACGACGGCTACGAACCCGCGGCGGACGACGGCGCCCCGCCCGGGGACGCCGATCCCTGCGGCGACTGCGACGACGGGGATCCCTGCACCGCTGACACCTGCGACGCGACCGGCGGCTGTGCCAGCGAGGCGGACTGCTCGATCTGCTCGGAGCGGGAGGCTTGCGACCTGGTCTGGACCTGGCAGGGCGCCGGCCTCGCCTCCCTGGTCGTCGGCCGCCTCGAGTCGAGGGGCTACGAGCAGACCATGGTCGGTCCCGAGGGTGAGCTCGCGGCCGACTTCACCTTCGTCGCCGAGCAGCCCGGCGTGCTCGAGAACGGGGTCTTCGCGAGAGCCGAGCCCGTTGATCTCGTCAACGTCGCCGAGCTGCGCGGCAGCACCGACGCCGTCGCCGGCATCCGCGTCGAGCTGCCCCGCATCAGGCCTTCGGACGGCCTGACCGTGCCATGTGTACGCGGATTCAAGGTGAAGCTCTTGAGGCTCGACACCGGGCGCCTGCACACCAAGCTGACGAGCAGCCAGAAGGTGCGCTTCTCTGCCCTCGACCACGCCGGCGACGAGGTGGCTGGCGAGACCTTCTCGTCACCCCCGATCGGTGACGATCTCGTGCTCCGCATCGAGGACCACGCCGCGGTTTGCGGACAGATCGAGGCGCTGGCGATTCGTTTCCCGGCCGGCTGCGGCTGCGGGGGAGTCAGCTTCCTCGGCATCGAGTCCATCTCCCTGCACCTCGACCCCAGCCCGCGTCCGGCCTGCGCCGCGAGAGGGCTCCCGCCCGGGTGCTGCGGCTCTCCTCTTGTCTGGCCGACCACCGGCACCTCCGAGCAGACCCTCGCGAGCTCCACCTACGGCCCGCGCGAGCAGTACAGCAGGGACGGCGCCTACGACTGGCACCAGGGCGTAGACCTGCCCGGGCACGACGGTGACGAGGGCTTCGAGGACCCGGTCTTCGCCGTTGCCGCGGGCGAGATCGCGCGGGTGGGCAACCTCCCGGGCGACGGCTCGGGCGCGGTCGCCGGCTACTCCGAGGCCTCGGGCAACCTGCTGATCCTGCGCCACGACGAGGAGCACGTGGGCCTCGGCCTCGGCACCTTCTACTCGCTCTACCTGCACCTCGACGAGGTCGACCTCGCCGAGCACCCGGCCCGCCTCGGCGGCGAGCTCGGACCGGTGGATCTCCGCGACTACTTCTTCCTCGACGGGGCCGACACCGACGACTCCAACCGCGGCAAGCCTCGCCACCTGCACCGGCAGACCGGAGCGCCCATCACGGCCTACCCCGCCTTCGAGCAGGGCGACGTGATCGCACACATCGGGGACTCGGGCTCGAGCATCGGCTTCGAGCACCTGCACTTCGAGATCAGGCACCGCCCGGATGGGGTCGCCACGCCGGCTCCGCTCTCCCGCGTGTGGGCCCGAAACCCCTACGGCTGGCTGCCGCTTCACAACACGGCCGCTCACGAGGTCGCCGTCAGGCCGGCGGACGGCGGCCCGTGGCGCGTGAGCGTGGAGCTCGAGCGCGACACCGTCGCGCGCGGCGAGGTGATCGCGGGCAGGCAGGAGCTCGACGTCGAGCGCCTGCTCGTCGAGCTCGTCGACGACGGCGAGGCCGTCGCGAGCCGCTCCTTCTCCTTCTTCGAGGACGTGAACCGGCGCGGCGCCGATCGTTTCGCCGACGGCTTGCACGGCTTCGACCACTCAGACTTCCTCTCGGCCGCCCACGCCCCCGGCGAGCCCGATCGATCGCTCGGCGGCGTTGATCTTCGCCTCGACCCAGAGCCCTTCACGAGCTACACCGGCACCTGGACCCTGGCCGCCGAGCTGAGCGGCCTCCTTGGCGCCGGCTTCGCGCCCACCTGCGGGCAGCGGCTCCGAGCCACCGCCTACGACGTCTGCGGGCTCGCGGTCAGCGCCGAGTCTCCTGCCGTCGACTGCTCGCCTGCACCCATGCGCGTCTCCATCCCCTTCTACGTCTACCCCCGCACCTGGGAGGAGGGCACCGAGTGGGACGACGTGGCCGGCGCCTCCCTCCGCCTCGGCCTCGTCGTCATTAACCCCGAGAGCGGCCCCGGGGAGGAGCTCAACGATGACTACGCCAAGGCGACGGCAGACCTCGACGCCGCTCACGTCACCATGTTGGGCTACGTCTCCACCGCCTACGGCGCCCGCCCCGTCGAGGAGGTCACCGCGGAGGCCCTGCGCTACTACGCCTTCTACCCGGTCTCCGGCATCTTCCTGGACGAGACCCCCGGCACGGCCGACTGCGAGCCCCTCTACGGCCACTACCGGTCGATCGTCGCCGCCATCCGTACCGCCGACCCCTCCGCGATCGTCGCCATGAACCCGGGCACCGACACCTGCGAGAGCTACCTCGATCTCGCCGACGTGCTCCTCTTGTTCGAAGACGACGCCGAGAGCCACGCCGCCTGGACGCCCCCCGCCTGGACCCTCCGCTACCCGGCGAGGCGCTTCTGGCACCTCGTGCACGGCGCTTCGGAGGCGCAGATGAGGGCGTCGGTCGCCCGCGCGCGCGCCGGCAACGTCGGTCACGTCTACGTAACCTCGGACGAGCTGCCAAACCCCTGGGACAGCCTTCCGGAGTGGTGGGGTGAGCTCCTCACCGAGACCGCCCGGTAGTCCCCAAGCAAGACAAGACCGGTTGATACGGCAGCGCTCCAGCTCCCTGCTCGACGTCTTCGTGACGCTCGCCGCCGCCGCCCGGTGTCAGCCCCTCTCCAGCTCCTTGACCCCCTCGACGAACCACCTCCTCAGCTCTCCGAGGTGGTCACGGAAACGGCCGACCCCGAGAGAGTAGGCTTCGTTCAGGAAGCGATCCATGAGCTCCTTCCACGAGAGAGGGCGGCCGCTCCTGTCCCGGACATAGGATGCCGCGCTCTCGAAGATGCGGCCGTCGGGCGCCACGAGCAGAGTCAGCCCGATCGCCATGCCCTGGTGCAGGCGGTCGATGAACCCCACCCCGGGGGACTCGGAGCGGCGCCAGGCCGCGATGTCCGCCGCCACGGCGACGCTCATCTCCCCGAGTCGTCGTCGCAGCTCGACCGGGAGACCCGGCGTCCCGCACCCCCTGCGCAGGAGCCGGCCGATCATGGCCAGCGAGGGCACGTCGGTGAGATCGTCCAGCAGGCGAGCCATCACCACGTCTCCGCTCCCCTCTCCGCCTGCCTCACCGTCCCCGAGCCCGCCGGCCTGCGCCAGCACCTGGTCCCAGTACTCGCGGGGATCTCCCAGCCACTTCTCGGCGATGCCGAGCATCGCCTCCCACGACTCGCAGCTGTCCCCTTGCTCCAGGACGGAGATGGTCGCCAGCGTCCAGCTGCGCAACCTCTCGCGGCCTTGGAAGGCGGCGTGCTCCTCGAGGCACGAGATGTAGACCGGGCGGCTTAGGGGCAGAAGCTCCCGGGCAGTCGGGTAGAGGATGCACTCCGGCTCCAGCACCGGTGCGGACAGCAGCTCGACCCCGAGGCGAACGACACGTCTCCTGTGCCTGGCCGAGGCGACCGCCCCGAGGAGCGTCTGCAGACGCGCCACCATCCGCTCGTAGTCCCACAGGTAGCGTGAGATGCGAGCGTCGACCGCGTCGCACACGGGGTGGCCCGATACTCCCTCCGCGCACTCGTCCCGCAGCTCCTCAAGGTAGCGCTGTCCCCACGTCGCCGCTGCGTCGCGAGAAGCCCGAGATCGGTCGATGCTCTGCCGGCGCTTGACGATGCGCACTCGCAGGGTCGCCGCCGTGTCCCAGAGCCATGGGTCCGCCGACTCCGAGAGGCTGTATCGGAGCAGCCCGTCAAGCTTGGTCTGTGCCCGCTTGAGGTGCGCCCGCCGGTAGGCCTCGGTGACATCTTCCTCGGCAGGATGAGCGCCCAGGATGTGGCCTGCAAGGAAGCTCAGGCATTCACGCCGGAGGCGCTCGACCTCCAGCTCGCCGGCCGCCTCCCGCGGCAGGAGATTCAGGATCGCTTCTACCGCCCGCCGCAGCTTGCCACGCTGACCCGCGAGGTCGTCAGGGGCCCGGCGTGCGGCTCTCAGGACCACCGAGACAAGCTCCACATCCTCCGGTTCGACCAGAGGGCGACCCTCCTTGGACAGCTCGTCCATGACCTCCACGGCGCGTCGCAGGTGGTCGGCCGGCGAGGCAAGGAGCTTTCCGGTGAGCCGAAGTCGGAGGTCGCCGGGCTTCTGCTTGGCGAGGTGTTCGTTCTGAACCCGCAGAGCTTCCTCGAGCACGTCGAGCACCTCGTCCGGGTACTCTCTCCGGTGGGTCAGCAGGTGCCTGTACTCGGCGAACCAGCCGGCCGACGGCTCGAGGCCGAGCAGGCTCGTGTAGAGCCGCTCGAGCAGCGCCTCGCGTTCGCCCTCTTCAGCTGAGGAGAGAAGGACGCGGAGGTGCCGGAGCCAACAGCTCGTAGAGCTCGCTCCGTCCGCTGTCGCTCAGAGGAACACGGACCAGCGCCGTGTGGAGGCTCTTCACGGCACGCCAGTCGGAGGCGAGCAGGCCGCTCACGGTGTCGCGCTCCGTGTCGGCGAGGCGCTCCACGAGCTTTCGTACGGCTTCAGGCTGGCGGTTCCGAGCCGCTCCCTCCGCGAGCCAGAGGTTCAGGTCCGGAGAGCTCGGAAGGGCGATCGCCGTCGTCACGTCCGGAGGCGGCGGCGCGACGTAGTAGGTCCGAGCGCCGTCCTCCTCCTCGGCCGCGGCCGGATGCTCCAGGGCGTCCGCAAGGTGCAGCAGGGCTTCGCGGCTGTCGGCAAGCTCCGCGGCCAGCACGCACAGGTGTCGGCGTTGGCGGTCGACGTCCTCCGTCCCGATGCGATCGACCAGGGACTCCAGCAGCCCCTCGTGAGCTGCGGGCAGGCTCGGCTTGGCGGTCAGGCGGCGGAGGGCGAAGATGCGAGCCCAGGCTCCGCCGCGCCACGTGTCCGAGCCAGGCACCTGGTGGACCATGCGAATGAGCGAGAGCCTGCGCAGCGACTCTCGATCGGGCTGCTCCAGCAGCTCGGCGGGCATGCCGGCCCAGGGCATCGCGCCAAGCCAGACCGAGAGGCTCTCGGTCAACGGCGAGAGCGCAGATCTTGCGCTCCGGCTGTGAACGAACTCGTCGAACTCCGACTCGAGCTCCTCCCACTGCAGCGCGACCTCGAGGACCTCGGACTCGACGTCGTCGTCCCCCGACGCCGCCACCGACCGCGTCACGCGGAAACGCTCGAGGGCGCCCCGGAGCTTGCGAGGGTGGCCTGCAAACAGCTCGAGGGCGTCCGCCTCACTCGCCGTGAGGGGCCTGTCGAGGATTCGGCGGCCCCACTCCGCGATCTCGCCTTCGGCCAGGCGAGGCAGCCAATCAGGGCCGAGCCGAACGACGCTGTGCCGGGGAACGCGGGCGAGCCACGGAGCGTCGGCCGCCCAGCTCTCGACTACGACCGTGTGGCCGCGGCCGACCAGCCGGGAGACACACTCGGAGAAGATCCCCGCCGGTCGCCCGGCGGCGTTTCGGTGGATGTTCTCGAATACCACCGTGGCGCCGGCCGGAAGGCGCCAGGATCGCGAGCGCCCTCTCCATCGTGGGCTCGAGCTGCAACAGGAGCTGGTTGGTGTAGGCCGTCCAGCTCTCCAGCTCCCCGAAGCGGGGGCTGTCGAGGATGCTCTCGATGGCCGAGACGGTGCTGTCGAGGAGGGAGGGCTGAGGATCGAAGCCGTACATGGAGACCAGGCTCTCCGGGGTCGGCGCTGCGAGCAGGCGCTCCAAGAGCGCGAGCACCTGCTCGAAGTCGTCCTCGGAGCCGTCGCCTACAACGAAGCTCTGGCTGCGGTGCGCTACGCGCGGATGGACCCAGCCGCCGCCGAGCAGACCGTGAAGCTGCCTGCGGCGGTTGCTTGTGAGCCGTCTAAGAGACATCTGCGATCCTTGCACATGCCCGTCCGGGTCCTTGAGAAGGCCGGCAAGTGCTGGGGGGAGCGTATCCTAGCACGTCCCCGGCCTCTCCTCCGGCAGGGCCTCCAGCAGCGGGCGGCCGGCCTCGTCCGTGTGCGTCGGCAGCAGCCGGCTCACATCCGAGAGCGACCCCACCTCACCGGCCTCGACGGCATCCCGGACGCGCCTCACGAGCTGCCCGACCCATGGTCCCCCGTGCCGGCGGTCTAGCCCGTAGTGGTCGAGCAGCCAGGCGCCGCCGACGGTCACCCCGTCGACGGAGATCGGCTCCGTGCGGTGCGGGGGTACCAGCGGCCTCGCCCGGCGCGGCTTGCGGGGCTTCCGCCGCGCCGGGTCGCTCAGGCCCCGGAGCATGTCGTCGTGCTCCCACAGCGAGGCCGCCCAGAGGTTCTCGCGGGCTCGCACCTCGACGATCCGCCACTCGGGCAGGACGATGGCGCTGAGCGTGCCGCCGACGCAGGCGCCGGTGTCGACGCCCCAGGTCCGTCCGACGTTGAGCACCTCGGGGTGCACGCAGTGCCCGTAGATGACCGGAGCGTCGCCGTCGTAGCGGTGCCACCACTGCTCCGCCTTCGAGTCGAAGATGCTCTTCATCCAGGGCATCTTGGCTCGGAGGAGGGCATTGCGTGGCTGATCGCGCAGGGCGACGCCGGGTCGAAGGCCGGCGTGGACGATGCAGGCGCCGTGGCGTTCGAGGTAGAGGGGGAGCCCACGGAACCAGTCCACCGCCGCCGGGTACTCACCACCCATCAGGTGCCAGGTGAGGAACTGAGAGCGGGCGGGGGGCAGCTCTCCGTCCACGATCCTCACGTGCCTGTCCTCGTGGTTTCCGAGGATCGCGATCGCGTTGCCGTCTTCGCGGAAGAAGCGCACCACCTCGGCTGGCTCGGGGCCG
>CAZQPP010000452.1:0-7037 GCA_964594295.1 uncultured Myxococcales bacterium
CTGATCTGCGGCGCACTGCTCACCTTCACGCTCGCCTGCGAGGCCGACGACAACAAGGTCTCCCCCAACTCTTGTATCGATGACTCCGAGTGCGGTGGGGGCGTGTGCTGGGACCAGCAGTGCTATCGCACCTGTGAGTTCCCCATGGACTGCGAGGGGGACGAGTTCTGCGTGGCGCAGGGTGACGCCGAGACGGCGCTGGCCCTGTGCATGTCCAAGTCGCAGTTCGAGGGCTGCGAGCGCGACAGCGACTGCCCGGAGCTGGTCGCTTCGGCCTGTATGGAGACGGTCTGCGAGGCCGCGTCGGGCCTGTGCGAGGCCGCGCCGCTGCCCGACGGGAGCGCCTGCGATCCGGTCGACGGCGGCCCACACCCCCCCAACCCCGAGCTCTACTGCTCGGACGGCGACATCTGCAACGGTGACGACGTCTGCATCGGAGGAGAGTGCACCGCCGGCACGCCGATCGACTGCGACGACGGCAACACCTGCACGACCGACTCCTGTCACCCGGTGGAGGGGTGCCTGCACGTCGCAAACGAGCTGCCATGCCCGGACGGAGACCTCTGCGACGGCGTCGAGGTCTGCAGCGGCGGCGAGTGCACCGCCGGCACGCCGCTGGACTGCGATGACGGCAACGCCTGCACGGACGACTCCTGTCACCCGATCGTCGGGTGCCAGCACACACCGAGCGCCGAGCCCTTCTGTCCGGACGGCGACGTGTGCAACGGAGACGAGGTCTGCAACAGCGGCCACTGCGAGGCGGGCACGCCGCTCGAGTGCGACGACGGCAACGTCTGCACCGTCAACGACTGCCACCCCGTGTCCGGCTGCCTGGTCCACTACCACGCGCTCCCCTGCCCGGACGGAGACGCCTGCAACGGCGAGGAGCTGTGCAGCCATGGGGATTGCGCTGCGGGCACGCCCATCGACTGCGATGACAAGAACCCATGCACAGATGACGGCTGCGCGCCTGCGATAGGCTGCACCTACGCAAACAACCGGGGCCCTTGCGACGCAGGCGACGGGCCGGAGAGTGGGACCTGCAAGGCAGGCGCCTGCCTCGCCATGTGCCCTGTCGAGAGCGACGACGGTGATCCGTGCACCGAGACCCTCTGCGACCCCATCACGGGGGCGGTCACTCACAGCTTCCGGTGCGACGACGCCGACCCCTGCACCGTCGACGTGTGCCACGCCGAGCCCAGCGTGACGGTGGTCGACAGCGGCTTCGAGGACATCTGGAAGACCGGCACAAATGCCGGTCTGTGGGAGATGCGCGGCTCCGGCGGCCCCTACCCGATTGGCTTCTCGTTCCCTTTCTTCGACGAGGCGCCCAAGTCCCGCTTCTTCGCCTCTTTGAGCGGGATGCTCAGCTTCGGAGAGAAGCCCTCGAGCAACCGGAACACCTGCATCCCGGAGAGCGCCGGCCAGAACGGCTTCATCGCTCCGTACTGGGACTACCTGTGGTGCTACTCCTACCCCTGCGTGGTCTACCGGAACTTCGAGTCCGAGGACGGCGAGTACCTCGTGGTCCAATGGACCGGCGCCAAGGGTCAGGGCGGGACCTCGGGGCTCACGATGCAGGTGGTGCTCTTCGAGAACGGCGTCATCGAGATCCGCTACGCCGACCTTGGAGGCATGACAGGCTCGAGCGCCACCGTGGGTGTCGAGAGCAGCGACGGCTCCGCCGGCATCCAGTTCTTGTGCGAGAGCGCCGGCCTGTCGCCCAACCTGAGCCTCCGCTTCGTCACCGTACCGGGGACCTGCACCCATGACCCGGTCGTCTGCGATGACTCCAACCCCTGCACCGAGGAGCGCTGCGACGCCGCCGGCGACTGCGTCTTCGAGGCCTTGCTCGACGGCACCTCGTGCGTTGACGACGACGTGTGCAACGGCGAGGAGCTCTGCCATGGAGGCAGCTGTGCTCCCGCCGCGGCCCTCGACTGCGACGACGGATTCCCGTGCACTGCCGACTCCTGCGACCCGGTAGCCGGCTGCAGGAACGATCCGCGCGAACCCACCGGCATCCCGGAACGCTTCGTCGCCCCGGTCGACTCGCGGCTCGAAACACCGCGAGGCATGGCCTTCGGTCCCGACGGGGCGCTCTACGTCAGCAGCTACGACACCGACAGCGTCCTTCGATACAACGCCGCGACCGCTGCCCTCGAGGGGGAATTCGTCAGCCCCGGCTCCGGAGGCCTCGACGGGCCCGTCGGCCTGGCATTCGGGCCTGCCGGCATGCTCTACGTGGCCGCCTACCCGACGAGCAGCGTCCTGCGCTACGACGGCCGCTCCGGAGCCTACGTCGACACGGTCGTGGCCAGCGGGCGCGGCGGGCTCAAAGGGGCGCACAGGATCGTCTTCGGACCTGACGGGGACATGTACGTCAGCAGCTTCGACGGAGACGCGATCCTGCGTTTCGATCGCGTCTCCGGTGCGTTCCTCGATACCTTCGTCTGGCGTTGGCTGGCCGGCCTCGAAGAGCCGAGCGACCTGACCTTCGGTCCCGACGGAGCGTTGTACGTCAGCAGCCATGCGACCGGCAGCGTCCACCGCTACAACGGCGTCACCGGCAGGCCCCTGGGTGAATTCGTCGAGGAGGGCTCCGGGGGCCTCGACGGACCGCGAGGCTTGGCCTTTGGGCCCGGCGACTTCCTCTACGTGAGCAGCAGCACCGGCCGTGTCCTTCGCTACGAGCACCCTGAGGGGAGCTTCGTTGACGAGCTGGGTGGTGCCGATGCTTCCCTCGAGGCGCCCGACGCCCTGCTCTTCGGTCCGGACGGCGCCCTCTACGTTGCCACCGCCGCCTCTGGCGCAGTGTTGCGCGTGCGCTTCGACAGCGGCTGCGATGACGGTGTGGCCTGTACCGACGACGTATGCGAGCCAACGGCGGCCCCCGGCGGCAGCAAGGGTTGCCTCCACGAGGCACGTTCGGGCGCTTGCTCGGACGGAGATCCCTGCACCGCCGATGCCTGCGACCCGGCCTCCGGCTGCACGCACGAGCCAATCGCCGACGGCGAGCCCTGCGAGGACGGTGACGTCTGCAACGGGGCCGAGACCTGCCATGGCGGGACCTGCACCGCAGGCACGCCGCTCGAGTGTGGCGACGGCATCAACTGCACTCCCGACGTCTGCCATGCCCTTCGCGGCTGTGAGCGCCCGGGTCGCCAGGCCCTCTTCGCCGGTGCCGTCGTCCCGCCGCTGCCGCCCGACCCGTACGATCCCGAGCAGCTCCTCTTCGGGCCGGACGGCGACCTCTACGTGAGCAGCGGCAGCGGTCAGCGCGTCTCCCGCTACGACATGACGACTGGGGAGATCCTGGGAGACTTCGTGCCCTCCGGACTGGGCGGTCTGGGCTACCCGGAAGGGATGGCATTCGGGCCGGGCGGCGATCTCTACGTCTCGAGCTACCCCAGCGAGAGCGTGCTGCGCTACGAGGGCCGGAGCGGCGCTTTTCGCGGCGCCTTCGTCAGTTCGCCGAGTGGCGGCCTGAAGGTCCCCGGCGCCCTAACCTTCGGTCCTGACGGCGCGCTGTACGTAGCGTCCCGGGGCACACACAGCGTGCTGCGCTACGACGGGAAGAGCGGTGCCTTCACAGGCACCTTCGTGCCCCAGGAGCGGGGAGACCTGCTCGGTATTACGAGCCTGCTCTTCGGTCCCGACGGCGACCTCTACGTGTCGAGCTATACCAGGGGGCAGGTGCACCGCTACGACGGCAGCACGGGGGAGCACCGAGGCGTCGTCCTCGGCTCTTTCGGGGGGACTGTCTGCGCCGCCAGGCTCCTCTTCGGCGAAGAGGGCGAGATCTTCGTGGCCGACAGCTGCAAGGGCCGTGTCCTCCGGACCGACGGGCAGGGCGGCTCCCTCGAAGTCCTCCTCGCGCCGGGTGTCGGAGGTCTCGCCGGCGTCGGTAGCCTGGCCCTCGACTCCGACGGTGTGCTCTACGTGGCGTCCGGGGGCTCGGTCCTCCGCTTCGAGGGCTCCACCGCCAAGCCTCTCGGGCGCATCGGCGACAGCGTCGTGTACGAAGAACGGCCGGATGCCCCGAGCGGCCTCGCGTTGGGTCCGGACGGTTTGCTCTACGCGAGCAGCTCGACCGGGGACTCGGTCTTGCGTTTCGATCTCGACGCCGACGCCTTCGCCGGCCTCTTCGTGGACTCCGGGGCCGGAGGCCTCGACTCGCCGCAGGGCCTCGCTTTCGGTCCGGACGGATCCCTCTACGTCACCAGCCATGAGAGCGACAGCGTGTTGCGCTATGACGGCGTCAGCGGCGAATTCGTCGACGCCTTGGTCGCGTCGGGAGCGGGAGGTCTCAACGGTCCCCTGGATCTTGTCTTCGCTCCCGACGGCACGCTCTACGTCATCGGCATCGACGGGAGCCCGCTCGTGCTGCGTTATGACGGCGACACCGGGGAAGCTCTGGGATCCCTGGCCCCTCCCGGCGGTGTGGAGAGCTTCTCCCCGGCGGCCATCGCCGTCGGCCCCGACGAGGTGCTCTACGTCGCCGATCAGCACAGCGACACAGTGCTCCGCTACGACCCCGAGACAGCCGCATTCGTGGGCTTCTACGCGATTGTCGGCCGCATCTGTGTCAGCGACATGGCCTTTGACCCGTTGGGCGCCCTCTACCTGTCCGATGACTGCACCGACGAGATCCACCGCTACGGCGGACAGACCGGCGACTTCTTCGACGTGCCGGTGTCCGCCGGCCTGGGTGGGCTCGACCATCCGTCCTCGCTCCTGTTCGCGCCTGACGGCTCCCTCTACGTTGCATCGAAGGCGAACGACGGCATCCTCCGCTTCGCCGAGCCCTCGGCCTGCGATGACGGCGACCCTTGCACCATAGACGTCTGTCTCGGTTCCAAGGGTTGCCGATACGTGCCGTGGGAGTCGGGGTGTGACGACGGCGAGCGCTGCACCGTCGACCTCTGCGAGCCGGGCGCCGGATGCACCCACGCCCCGGCGGAGACAGCCTGCCTCGACGGCGACCCGTGCAGCGGCATCGACGCTTGCTCCGGCGGTGCGTGCGTGCCGGGGCCGGAGCCGATCTGCGACGATGGCGACCCGTGCACCGTCGACGCCTGCGAGGGCGGCACCTGCTCCAACGAGGCGATGATCTGCGCTGATGAGGACCCGTGCACGAGCGACTCCTGCGAAGGGGGGGGGTGCGTGTTCACCCCGGTGCCCGACGGACAGCCCGGCGCGTGCCCGGACGAGGACCTCTGCAACGGAACCGAGACCTGTCAGGCCGGAGCCTGCGCGGCGGGCTTGCCGCTGGTCTGCCCCGACGACGGAGTCGACTGCACCGAGGACACCTGTGATCGACTCGCCGGCTGCCTCCACCGTGCGCCGCTTCGACCTGCCGAGCTGCTCGAGGTGCTCGGCGATGTCGAGCCTCGGTCGTCGCCGGGCCTGGACGAGGCGACGGGCATGGCCTTCGGCGCCGACGGCTTGCTCTACGTGGCCAGCTACGACGGAGACCGCATCTGGCGCTACGACGTAGAAGACGGAAGCCGGCTCGGCGTCTTCGTCTCCCGCGGCCGGGGAGGTCTCGACGGGCCGATGGGCGTGGTCTTCGGACCCGACGGGGCGCTCTACGTCTGCAGTTACGAGAACGACAGCGTCCTGCGCTACGAGGCGGGCACGGGGGCCTTCCTCGGGGCCTTCGTGGCGTCGCGCGACGGGGGGCTCGACTGTCCCGTGGACCTGGTCTTCGGGCCGGACGGCGCCCTCTATGTCAGCAGCTACTGCGTCCACAAGGTGCACCGCTTCGACGGGCGGAGCGGCTCCTTCCTGGACGTGTTCGTCTCCAGCGGGTCGGGTGGCCTCGAACGCCCGCGCGGCCTCGCCTTCGGGCCAGACGAGCACCTCTACGTCAGCAGCTTGTACACCAGCAGCGTTCTCCGCTTCGACGGGCGGAGCGGCGCCTTCCTCGATGCCTTCGTCGCCTCCGGCTCCGCGGGGCTGTACGGTGCTTCCCTGCTCCGCTTCGGCCCGGAGGGTGGGCTCTACGTGGGCAACATGTGGGGGAGCAGCGTCTTGCGTTTCGACGCGCACACCGGCGCGCACGACAGCACCTTCGTCTACGCCGGAGAAGGCATCGTGCACCCGGGAGGCATCGCCTTCGACGCTGCCGGCTCGCTCTACGCAAACGATCACCACGCCGGCGCCATCGTGCGGCTCGACCGGCGGACCGGCGACGTGGCAGCCAAGGTCGCCGGCGCCGACCTCGTGCCCCTCGGCGAGCCGAGCGCGCTGGCCTTCGGGCCCGACCGGCGCGTGTATGTCGCCGGCTTCGACAGCCACAACGTCGTCCGTTTCGACGTTGACGGCGGGGGGCTGGGCGAGGTCTTCGTCAGCGCCGGCTCGGGCGGCCTCGAGAAGGCGAACGGTCTCGCCTTCGGGCCCGACCATGACCTCTACGTGAGCAGCAGCGGCACCGACAGTGTGCTCCGCTACGACGGGCGGACGGGGGCTTTCGTAGACGTCTTCGCGCGCCCCGGCGTCGACGGCCTCGACTGGCCCATGGGCATGACCTTCGGCCATGACGAGAACCTCTATGTCGCGGCGTGCTTTTCGGACAGCGTCGTCAGGTTCGACGGACGAAGCGGCGAGCTGGTCGACGTCTTCGTTCCTACCGGCTCCGGCGGGCTCGACTGCCCGGCCAGGATTGCCTTTGGGCCGGACGGGGCGCTGTACGTCTCCAGCAGCCGGAACGACTCCCTCCTTCGTTACGACGGTCGAACAGGAGCCTTCCTCGACGTCTTCGTCGAGAGCGGCGCGGGCGGCATCAGCGACATCGACGGGTTTGCATTCGGTGACGATGGGGTCTTGCACGTCGGTAGCGGCGACGACGACGGGGTGTTCCGCTTCGACGCCGTCAGCGGCGCATTTCTCGACGTCTTCGTGCCCTCGGTAAGCGGGTTTGCCAATGCCCCGCTCGACCTCTCCGTCGCTCCGGACGGCTCACTCTACGTGGCCGACTTCTGGACGGGTCGCGTCTATCGTTACGCCCAGCCCTCGTCCTGTGACGAGGGCGA
>CAZQPP010000453.1:0-7033 GCA_964594295.1 uncultured Myxococcales bacterium
GCCAGATAACCGAGCTCATCGTCTACAACCGCTCCCTCAGCACCGCCGAGCGCGACAGCTTGGTACGCTACCTGGCCAACCGCTACGGCCTGACCCTGACGTAGGAGCGAAGGGCCCGCAGCTCTCGCGCCGGCCTCCGGAGTACCGTGCTCATTCTTACCCCCAGGACAACCCGATGGCTGCTGTAACGGCACGACCACGCCCCATTCACCTGCTCGTCGCGACCCTCCTTGTCTTCGCGGGTTGCTCGACCGACCCCGGCGGGGAGGGAGCGGGCGGCACGAAGGCAGACGCCTCCGCGGGCACGGCAGACCTGCCCCCGACTGACAGCGGCGCCGAGGCCGCGCCCGACGGCGGCGGCGGTGTCGTGGTGGCCGAGTGCGAGATGGCGAGCGACTGTCTCGCGAACCGTGGCGAGCCCGGCGACTGCAGGCGTTGGACCTGCGAGCACGGCAGCTGCGGGCACGAGGCCGCGGACGAAGGCGCGAGCTGCGAGGACGGAAACGCCTGCACGGGGCTTGGGACCTGCCAGGGAGGCAAGTGCGACGGCGGTGAGATCGTCAAGTGCGACGACGAGGACCCGTGCACGGTCGACCGCTGTGATCCCGAGAGCGGGTGCAGCCACGATCCGGAGGGCACCGACGGCGAGCCCTGCGACGACGGTGACGCGTGCACTGACGGCGAGGCGTGCGAGGGAGGCAGCTGCAAGGCCGGGGCGGCGAAGAGCTGCGACGACGAAGACCCCTGCACCGCGGACTCATGCGACCCGAGCACCGGGAGCTGCAGGCATGACGCCGCGGCCGGCAGCGGAGCATCTTGCGACGACGGAGATCCCTGCACGAACGGCGACTTCTGCAACGTGGGAGTCTGCGCGGGCGAGCCCAAGGGCTGCGACGACCTGAACCCCTGCACGGTCGGGACCTGCCTCTCCGCCGACGGCTCGTGTTACTTCGAGCCGAGAGCCGACGGGGAGCTCTGCGACGACGAGGACCCCTGCACCGAGGCGGACGCCTGCGCGGAGGGGCTCTGCGAAGGCACGGACAAGGACTGCGGCGACGGGGAGCCCTGCACCCCGGACCACTGCCATCCCAAGACCGGCGAGTGCCTGCACGACGCCCCCTGGTCGGACAACACGCCCTGCGAGGACGGCGACGCCTGCACTACCGGCGAGACCTGCCAGGGCGGCTCCTGCGAGGGCGAGCGCGTAGACTGCAACGACAAGGACCCGTGCACGACCGACTCCTGCGATCCGCTGAGCGGACGCTGCGAGCACGAGGGCTCCGGGACCGACGGGCTCTTCTGCGACGACGGTGAGCCCTGCACGGAGGGGGACGTCTGTGTAGGCGGGAAGTGCACCGGCGGCTCCGAGACCGTCTGTGACGACGGCAACATGTGCAGCGTGGACTTCTGCAGCCCGGGGACCGGATGCGTCTACGACGAGGTCGCCGCGAACCGAAGGCCCTGCGAAGACGGGCGCCTTTGCACCATCGAGGACGCCTGCCAGGCCGGCAAGTGCCAGGGCAACGAGCGCGACTGCGACGACCTCAACCCCTGCACACTCGACGCCTGCGTTCCCTCGAACGGGACCTGCACCCACCACTCCACCGCCCTCGAGGGACAACCCTGCAACGACCTCGATCCCGCGACCGAGGGCGACGTGTGCCGGGCGGGCGTGTGCCGCGGCACCGAGGTCGCCTGCGACGACGGCGACCCGTGCACGGTCGACAGCACAGACCCGGACACGGGGCGGTGCACCCACGACGCGGCCGCGCGGGAGGGGCACGGCTGCGACGACGGCAGCTTCTGCACCATCGGAGACCGGTGCGAGGCCGGCGAGTGCACGGGCGACGCGCGGGACTGCGACGACGGCTACCCCTGCACGGCCGACTCATGCGATCCCTCTACCAACCAGTGCGCCTACGTCGTGGACGCCGCCGACGGAGAGCTCTGCGACGACGGAGACCTCTGCACCCTCGCGAGCACCTGCTCCGGTGGGCGATGCGAGGGCATCCCGCGCGACTGCAGCTCCTCCGATCCCTGCGTCGTCGGCTACTGCGACGAGGAGGGGGAGTGCGCCGGGGACACGGAGGCGCGCCACGGCGAGGCCTGCGACGACGGGCGATACTGCACCCTCTCCGACACCTGCCAGGGCGGTGTCTGCACGGGCCCCGGGCGTGAGTGCGACGACGGCGACCCCTGCACCCTCGACGGCTGCGAGGACGGCGTGGGCTGCACGACCATCGGCTTCGCGGGCGGCGAGACGGGCTGTGACGACGGCGACCCCTGCACGCTCGAGGACAGCTGCAACCAGGGTGCCTGCGAGGGCGAGCCGAAGGACTGCGACGACGGCGACCAGTGCACCCTCGACGTCTGCAGCGGTGAGGGCGGAGACTGCCTGCACGACGCGGCGGCCCTCAACGGGCAGAGCTGCAGCGACGGCGACTCCTGCACGATCTTCGATCACTGCGACGAGGGCTCCTGTGTCGCGGAGCTCGACTGCTCCAGGCCCATGTGCCGAGAGCACCCCGGCTGCCCCGACGGTGACTCCTGCGACGGCGCTATCGCGCTTCCGGCCGCCGTGCCGTCGGGCATCAGCGCCACCACCGAGGAGTCGAGCGACAGCGTCTTCGCGCCCGCAGGCGTCTGCGCGGACGCCCCCGGCTACGACCTCGGAGCCTCGGCTCCTGACCACGTCTACACCTTCGCCGCGCCGGCGAGCGGGCCCTACACCTTCGGGCTCGACACCCTTGGCGGCTTCGAGGCCGCGATCTACGTGGTGAGCGACTGCGACCAGGTCGCGTCGACCTGCCTCGGCGCTGCGCACGCCACCTCGCCGAGCCCCTTCGAGCTCGGGCTCGAGCTCACACAAGGAGAGACCTACACGGTGATCGTCGACGGAGCGAAGCTGGGCGCGGCCGGCGGCTACGGCCTGTCCGTCACCGAGGGTCTCCCCTGCGTGCCCTCCTGCGGCCCACGGGCGTGCGGCGACGACGGGTGTGGGGGGAGCTGCGGCACCTGCGCGGCCCCGACTTACTGCGATGAAGGGCAGTGCCTGACCCCGCCCATGGGAGACGCCTGCGGGGTTCCTCTCCAGGCCATGGAGGCGCCCCTGGCGAACCACGGCGACAACACGAGCGCCGCCGACCGCCACCACGCGGCCATCGGAGCGTGCCCCGGCGGGGGCAGCCGAGAGCTGGGCCTCGGCGGCTCGGACCAGGCGTGGTCCTTCGAGTCGACGGCCGACGGCGTGCACCGCGTCGTGGTGACCCCCGAGGGGGACTTCGATCCTGCCCTCTATGTCGTCAGCGACTGCAACGACCTCGCGGGGAGCTGCCTCGGCGGCGTGGACACCGTGGGTGTCGGTCCCGAGGAGCTCGAGGTCGAGCTGGCGGTGGGCGACGAGATCCGCATCATCGTGGACGGCTGCTGCATCGAGGAGCCGGGCTTCGGCGCTTACAAGCTCGAGGTCCACCGCCCGTGCCAGCCGGACTGCAGCCAGAAGGAGTGCGGCGACGACGGCTGCGGAGGGGTTTGCGACACCTGTCCTGTCGGCAAGCGGTGCAGCGACACCTTCACCTGCGAAGACACGGCTCCCGGCGAGACCTGCGCGTCTCCCTTCGTCGCCGCGATTCCGTGGACGAGCACGAGCAGCACCGCGGCCGCCTCGGACGACCACGAGGCAGCGGCCGGGGCGTGCCCCGGAGTGGGCTGGCCCATGGGCGACGGGGCGCCAGATCACGTCTACAGGGTCAAGGCCAACGCCACTGACCTGCACACCTTCACCCTCGAGCCGGAGCCGGGCTTCGACGGCGCGCTCTACGTGCTCGACGCCTGCGGCGAGCAGTCGACCTGCCTCGGCGGCGCCGACCTCAACGGTGACGGCGAGAAGGAGCGCCTGTCGCTCTCTCTCGAGGCCGGTGACGAGGTCTTGGTCGTGGTCGACGGCGGCAGCGGTGAAGAGATCGAGGCCGGGGGCTACACGCTGCGCCTCAGCGTGGGTCTGCCCTGAGCCCTCTCACTGGCGCCTGTTTGCTTGCCCGCCTCCCGGGCCTGGGCTAGCGTCGTCTCCGGCTCGGAGGCCAAGTGAACGGAACACAGGTGAGGTGGATCATGAGCTCGAAGAACCTGCTACGCACCCTTGGCGTGATCATTGTCGGCGCCGTGCTTTCGCTCTCCCTGGGCTGCGGCACGGACGAGGACGGCGGCGGCGGGGTCAACAAGGAGACGGCGCGCAGAGGCGCGACGAACGCGGTGGACTCCGCGCGTTCCCTGAAGAACATCAAGGGCAGCGCCGAGGACCAGGCGGCGCTCGGCAACGTCGCTGGCATGTACACCCACCTCCAGAAGATCGCCATCGCCAACGCCGCCTCGAAGAAGGGCGGCCTCGCCGGTACCGGCATTGGTGCCCTCACGGCGGCCCTGAGCGAGGAGCTGAGCCCGGACTGCGTCAAGATCCAGGACAAGACGGTCACGTACACGGAGTGCGCGCTGACCGGGCTGACCCTGAGCGGGACCATCACCCTCGACGAGAACCACATCACCTTCGACCTGACCCTGACGGTGGACCCGGACGCCTACAGCCTCCCCGAAGGCAGCGAGCTCGCCGCGATCGCGAACCTCTTCTCTGCGGTGTCGGTGCACGAGGTGGGTGACATGACCATCACCCAGACCGACGTCGACGGCGTCGTGGACGTGGACATCAAGATGACCGTCGACAAGGAGGCCGTGGCCGAGGCCACCGGCGCGCCCACCAGCGTCGCCGGGGTGAGCACCATCCCGAGCGAGATGACCCAGACGATGAAGGCCACCTTCGACGTCCAGCTCAGCGGCACGCCGCCCTGCGCCACGAGCGGGACCATCGTCGTCAACAACACCGCCGTCGCAGGCGCCGTCACCGCGGGCGAAGGGACCACCACGGCGACCTTCGGGCCCGAGTGCGGGGACGTGGCGGTCGAGTAGGGGATCGAGGGCCAAATAGGCCTGCTACGGCCCCGGCAGCAGATCGTCGGTGCGACCCATCAGGTAGTAGCCCAGCAGCCCCAGCCACTCGCGGGCGGCGCCGTCGAGCCGCGAGAGGTTGAAGCTCAGGTCGAAGTGGAGCCTCTCCCCGTAGGTCCCGACGGTGTAGTCGACCGGGTAGGGCAACACCTTGAAGCCCACCTCGCGAAAGCACCCCACCGCGCGCGGCATGTGGCTCGCTGAGGTGACCAGCAGCCAGATCTCGCCCGGCGCCGGCTCCGCGACCTCCAGCGCTCGTTTTGCGTTCTCGTAGGTGTTCCTCGCCTCCGCCTCGAGCTCCACGCGCGAGGGCCTGAGCCCCAGCTGGCGAGCCAGCTCCGGTACGTGATGGGCCCCGCGCAGACCGGGCGTGCGCAGGCTGCCCGATCCGCCCGTGTAGAGGAGCCGCGCGAAGGGGTAGCGTCGCCCGAGGTCGCCCATGGCCACCACGCGCTCGGCCGCGCCGACCAGGGCGGGCCGACCGTGGACCTGGGAGACCTCGGCTTCGACGGCTCCGCCGAGGATCACCACGCCGGCCACGTTGTCAGGCATCGGGTCCGGCCTCGGGAAGCGCTGCTCGAGAGGGTCGGTGAGCCATGCCCACAAGGGCACGAAGGATGCGAGGACGAACAGGGCGGCCGACGCGACGACCATGCGCCGACCGAGGGGCTCCCGCCTCCTCATGACCACCACGCCGGCACAGAGCGCAATCAACAGGAGACTGCTGGGTCTCAGGAGGAACCACAGCAACTTGGAAAGCGCGAACAACGAGCCACCCCCTGCGCCGGCCCCTCAGACCTCCGCCGCCTCCGCCACCGACTCTCCGAGATCGACCTCCCGCCCCTCCCGAGCCGCGAAGATCTCGAGCCCCAGGCCTCGCTCGGCGACGCTCCGGCGGCAGTGCTCGAGCTTGCGATCTATGGCCTCGTCGTCGTGCATGGGGTCGTGGGAGAAGAGCGCCAGCCGGCGCGCGCCGGCACGGATGGCGAGCTCGAGGGCGTCCAAGTAGCTGCTGTGCCCCCAGCCGCGCTTCTGCTCGTACTCCTCGGGGCTGTACTGGCTGTCGGCGATGTAGAGATCGACGTCCCGCGCCAGCTCGGCCAGGTCGGCGTCCCGGAGCTGGCCGTAGGCGGCGGCCTCGGCCGTCGCGTTGGCGTCTCCGAGGTAGGCGCCGAAGGGCTCGGTGTCGGTGGCGTAGGTGACCGAGTGACCTCCAGCCTCAACGCGGTAGCCCATCGCGACGCCGGGGTGGTTCACGTAGCAGGCCTTCACCTTGAAGGGGCCGACCTCGATGACCGACTTGCGGATCTCGTGCACGTCGATGGTGGCCGCCATATCTCCCAAGCCGACCGGGAAGTAGGAGGGGTCCATCTGCCCGCGGAGCACCCGCTCGAGGGGCTTGTCCACCGACGGCGGCCCATAGACCGTGAGGTGGTTTCCCGCCGCGTAGGCGAGGGTGAAGAAGGGGAAGCCCTGGATGTGGTCCCAGTGGGTGTGGGTGATGAGCATGAAGAGCCGGATCGGCTGGGCGTTGGACTCCGCCTCGAGCGCCACCCCGAGCTTCCGCAGCCCCGTGCCCGCGTCGAGGACCAGCATGTCGTCGCCGTGCTCGACGGTCACACACGGCGTGTTGCCCCCGTAGCGAACCGTCTCGGCCCCGGGCGTGGCGATGGAGCCCCGCACGCCCCAGAAGGTGACCCTCGTGCCCCAGACCAGCCGGTCGATGGTCGAGAGCAGCTCCTCGGCGTTGTAGGGCTTCCTCAAGAAGGCCCTCGCCCCGAGCTCGGTGGCCGCGCGGATGTCCGCTGGGTAGGCCTTCGCGGACACGATGATCACCGGCACCCGGCGGGTCCTCAGGTTGTCCCCGAAACGCTGCAACACCTCGAAGCCGTGCAAGCCCGGGATGAGCAGGTCGGTAATGACGCAGTCCGGCCGCTCGGCCCGCGCAGCCTCGAGGGCCGCGTTCCCGTCGGCAACCCCCTCGGCGACGTAGCCATGCCCCTCGAGCAGCTTGCAGAGCTCCTCGCGGGCGATG
>CAZQPP010000454.1:0-6984 GCA_964594295.1 uncultured Myxococcales bacterium
GATGCCCCTGCAAAAACCGTTGATGATCATATAGTTGGCCTCCTCCAGCGAGATTCCTCTCTGCTGGAGGTAGAAGAGCTCGTTATCGTTGACCTTCGAGGTCGTGGCCTCGTGGCCCATCTTGGCCGTGGGATTCCGCACCTCGATGTAGGGGACCGTGTGCGCTCCGCACTCATCTCCAATAAGCAGGGAGTCGCACTGGGTGAAGTTCTTAGCGTTGGCGGCGGAGGGCATGATCTTGACCTGCCCGCGGTATGTGTTGCTGCCGTGTCCGGCCGAGATGCCCTTGGATACGATGGTGCTCTTGGAGTTCTTGCCGACGTGGATCATTTTCGTACCCGTGTCGGCCTGCTGGAAGTTGTTCACGAGGGCAACCGAGTAAAACTCGCCCACCGAGTTGTCCCCGATGAGGTACACGCTGGGGTACTTCCAGGTGATGGCCGAGCCGGTCTCCACCTGGGTCCAGGAGATCTTCGAGCGGCGGCCGCGGCAGGCGCCGCGCTTGGTCACGAAGTTGTAGATGCCGCCCTTGCCGTTCTCGTCGCCGGGGTACCAGTTCTGGACGGTCGAGTACTTGATCTCGGCGTCGTCCATCGCCACGAGCTCCACGATGGCGGCGTGGAGCTGGTTCTCGTCGCGCATGGGGGCGGTGCAGCCCTCGAGGTAGCTGACGTAGGCTCCCTCCTCGGCGACGATGAGCGTGCGCTCGAACTGCCCGGTCTTGGCGGCGTTGATCCGGAAGTAGGTGGAGAGGTCCATCGGGCAGCGGACCCCTTTGGGGATGTAGCAGAAGGAGCCGTCGGTGAAGACGGCCGAGTTCAGGGCCGCGAAGAAGTTGTCGGAGGCGGGGACGACCGACCCGAGGTAGCGCCTGACGAGCTCGGGGTGCTCTCTGACCGCCTCGCTCATGGAGCAGAAGATGATGCCGAGCTTCGAGAGCTCTTCCTTGTAGGTCGTCGCCACGGACACGCTGTCGAAGACCGCGTCTACGGCCACGCCCGCGAGCGCCTTCTGCTCGCCGAGGGGGATGCCGAGCTTGTCGTAGGTCTCCAAGAGCTTGGGATCGACCTCGTCCAAGCTCTTCGGGCCATCGCTGAGGCTCTTCGGGGCCGAGTAGTAGACGATGTCCTGGTAGTCGACGGGCTCGTAGCGCAGCTTCGACCAGGTCGGCTCCGTCATCCCGGTCCAGCGGCGGTAGGCCTTGAGGCGCCGCTCGAGGAGCCACTCGGGCTCGCCCTTCTTCGAAGAGATCAGGCGGATTGTGTCCTCGCCGAGCCCCGGCGGCGCGGACTCCTCGTCCACGTCGGTGACGAAGCCGTGCTTGTAGGCGCGGGCGGCGAGGGAATCGATGGAGACGTCTAGCATCGATCAACTACCTTGCGGCGTCTTCTCGCCGGGGGGTGCGTATGGATCGTCCTCGCCGATGCTTCCGGCGATGTGCTCGAGGGTCACCGTGCTGAGCGAGAAGTGCACTGCCTGGTTGATGAGCGCCCAGTGGGGCCGGATCGGGCAGTCCTCCTCGGACTCGCAGGGCGCTGACGAGGGGTTTGAGCACTGGGTCAGCCCGAAGGGGCCCTCCACGGCCTCGATCACGTCGGCGACGCTCACCTGCTCGGGGGGCCGGGCGAGGGAGTAGCCCCCGGAGACACCACGGTGCGAGACCAGGAGGCCGCCGCGCGCCAGGCGCTTCAAGACCTTCTCGGCAGTGGGCGGGGGTACGCGCGTTGCCTCCGAGGCCTGCCGCGCGTTTCGAACCTCCTGGCTTCGCGCCAGGTAAACCATGAGGTGGATTCCGTGGTCGGTGAGCTTCTGGACGCGCAGCATGGGAGTTGGCCTCGGAGTAAACAGGACCTTTTCGGTCCCTCATTTCGCAAGCTAGTGACTCGGGAGGGATCTGTCAACGAAGAAATGCTAATCGGGCACCATGGCCCAGGGACCCCAAACCACCGGGACGATGCTGCGCCCGGTGCGGCGTCCGCTCTTTGACGCCCTGCTCGGTGAGTCCTACGTCGCGTCTCTCCTGATCCACGTTGCCATGACCTTGGTCGTGATCATGGGCGCTCGAAGCCTGGACGTCCAGCGCGCGCGCGAGGCCCGGCGCGCAGAGGTCTCGCGCATGGTGCAGGCCGCCGTCGGGAAGTCGGGAGCAGGACGCACCGCCGGGGTGAGCGGGGCTTTTCGCCTCGATCTCTCGGCGCCCGCGCCCGCTCCGGAGGCTCAAAAGGTGGCGTCCGGGGGCTTCGAGCCACCGGCCGAGGTGAAAGGGAAGAGGGTCTCGAAGAGGCCGCGGCGCAGGGTCAAGCGCCGCCGCCGCCCTGCCCCGCCGTCGGCGGAGAAAGTGCAAGCGAAGCGGGAGCCGAAGCCGGTACAGGTGCCGGCCTCGGCCGGCGTGGCTGAGCTGGCGCAAAAGGGAAGCTCCGAAGACGGCGACGGTGGAGAGCCCGCGGCCAGTGGGTCTGCGGAGACCGGCGCAGGCGGAGCGGAAGGAGAGCCCGGCTACACCGCCGGCGCTGGCGCCGGCATGGACAGGGACGCCCTGCTCCGTTCGTACGTCGCCGCCGTCAACGCGGCCGTGCAGCGCCGTTACCGCTACCCGCGGCCCGCTCGGCGCGCGCGCCTCCAGGGCGAGGTCGTGCTCGAGTTCCGCGTGGACAAAGGCGGTCGCATCCACGACGTGCGCGTGCTCAGCTCCTCAGGTCACCGCCTGCTCGACCGCGCCGCCGTCGAGTCCGTCGAGCAGGTCGCGGCCGTGCCTCCGCCGCCCGCGGAGCTCGACTGGCACGACCGCAAGGTGAAGGTCGCCTTCGTCTACGCGCTGCGAGGCTGAGAGGCCGCGGGGCTCAGTCCGTGCTCGTCAGCCGGAGAGTCACCTTGAAACCGGTGCTCACCTCAATGGCCTTCACGTAGGCGACCATCGGCTTGTTCAGATCCGGTGGGAAGTAGGTCGCGATCTCCGGCCCGTAGTTCCCAGTGCCGGTCACCAGGTTGAGCGTTCCCGAGGAGGTGTGCGTCTCGTCGGCGCAGCCGGTCATCGGCACCCGAACCGGAGAGGTCCAGTTCTCGCCGTCGAGGGACTCGACCAGCCAGAAGCGCCACAGCCGGTACGGCCAGGGCGGGCTCCCGAGCTTCTTTGTGCCGGCGTTCTCGGCATACCAGAGGCGGTGCACACTGTTGTGATTCTCCACGGCCATCACCGATATTCCTCCGGCGATTGGCCCGAGCGGGTAGCTGAGCCCGACGCTGTCGACTGTGAAGGCGACGTCCGCCTGCTCACCCTTGGGGTTCTCCTCGGGCGGCATCGCAGACTTGGGGATGCTGGACCAGAAGTCGCCCTCGTTGGACGAGGTGGCCGCGACGCCCCACATGTAGCGTCCCTTCCCGTTGACCAGGTAGGGGTCGTAGAGCGCGCAGTACGCGTGCAGCCGGCTGTCCGCGAGCAGGCGGCAGTCCCCAAGCCCCTCGACTTGATCCAAGGAGCCCGGGACGGAAGTCGGCGGGAAGCTCTTCTCAAGCTTCACCTGTCCCGCGTCAAGCCACTTGAGGCCGTCGTCGCTTCTGCGGAGCTTGATGAAGTCGAACTTGGACTCTGCGTGCAGGAAACCATCGCCGACAGCAGCCATCCCCCCGCCGTGCATGCCCCCCCCTTCACCGGGGTCCGCCTTCTTCCAGGTCTGGGGGTCCCAGGCGGTCGGATCCGCGGAGGTGTTCATCCTTAGCTCGGTGCTGTCCACGTCCCACAGGTGGTACTGCATCTTGTAGGTGCACGCGGGGTTGGTTGTGCCCGTGCAGACCTCTACGAGGCGCTGTGCGCTCATCAGCTCGTTGTTGAAGGTCCCACTGTCTTCCACGCACGAGAAGCTGTGGCCGCGCCGCGTGATCTCGGCGACCACCTGGACCTCACCGCTGGTGGGCGAGAGCTTGATCGACACCTGCGTGCTGACCCCGGCGAGCACGTCCACACCGGTCCGCCTACCGGCCATGTACGCCTCGTCCTGCTCGGCGCGGGTCAGCGTCAGCTCCACGTTGTACTTTCCGGCAGGCACCGCCACCGTGGTGACCGCCCGCGTGCCGTGGATCGGCACCGTCACCTCCTCCTCCACGTCACCGTCGGTACCGTCTGCCTGGATCTTGTAGACAACCACGGTAGCCACGACCGGGGCCTCCGGGAGGTTCTCACCCTCGATGGCGATGGCGATCTGCCCGTAGCCCTCTGGGAGATCCGCCGCGGCCTGCTCGCCGCTGCCTGGTTGGCCTTCGCCCGGGGGTAGGTTCCCACCTTCGTCGCCGCACGCGGGCAGGAGGAAGAGAGCGGCAAAGATCGTCGCGAACAGGCGCTTCATCGGGACCTCTGAGTGGACATCCTCAAGTACGCAGTGAAGCAGACTGGCAGGCCGCAAGTCAACGGCCTCGACCTCGTCTACAGGGCTGCCGGGGTCTCCATGACTTTCCCTTGTCGCGCTTTCGGTTTACCCTCTCCGTGTGGACCCTGCGCTGAACACTCACTCCGCCGCCCGGCACCGGGCGGGGCTGGGGCAATCCGGGCACCATGACCGGGCCGTGGCCGACGACGCCAGGGGCCTCTTCGCCGTAGTATCCGCCTGGCCGCGCACCGAGCTGGGGCATCGGGCCGCCGACCTCGTCGCGGACGCGCTCGTCGAGCGCGCCGGAGAGCTGCAGCGCGTGCTCGCGGGCATGTCCGCCGGCAGGATCCCCGCCGCCCGTTTCAAGGAGATCCTGCAAGGAGAGCTCCAGACCCTCTCCGGTGCGGTGCGACGCCTCGCACGTCACGGCGACGATTCCACGCCCGTCGCGTCGCTCACCCTGCTGCTCGTGCGGGGGGAGCACGTCGTCGTGGGCCACGTCGGGTCGACGCGCGGATACCTGCTCAGGAAGGACCAGGTCATCCGCCTCACCCCGACCCAGGCGGACGACAGCCGCAAGGCGAACCAGGCGGCCGCCGGCAGGCCTCGCCGCCACATCACCAAGGAAGCGGTCGCGCCCAAGATGAGAAGCGCGGCCATCTCCCTGCTCGGACAGTCCGATCCCCTCGAGGTGGAGGCCATCGCCTTCCGCATCCCGCGCCACGATCGCATGGTCCTGGTCTCCGCCGCCATGGCGCAGGCCACGTCGGGTCGCGAGATCCACGAGATCTCCAGCCTGTACACGGAGCCCGAGGACTACGCCGACGCCATCGTGGAGCAGTTCGGCTCGAAATGCGGCCAGGGGGACGTGGCCTGCGTGGTCTCGACCACCATCGAGCGCCGCACGGAGGCGCGCGCGACCTCCGAGACGACCATGCACGACCTCCAGGCCGTGGGCACCGAAGGGCCAATGGAGATCACCAAGGCCGGGCCGCACAGGGAGACCTTCTTCTTCAAGCCCGCCATGGTCGACAAGCTGCGGGCCTCGGTCGACGAGACGGGCACCCACGCGCGCCCAACGGGGGTGCAGCCGGCTCAGGACCAGCAGGCCGCTGCACCACCGGGGCGGGCCCACTCGGCTCCCATCATCCAAAGCGGCGCGCCGCGGTGGCAGCAGATCCCTCTCCTCACCGGCCTGAACGAGGCCCGGCTCGAGGTCCTCGAGTCCCTCATGGTGCCGCTGACGGTGCACCCCGGGGAGCCGCTTTTCGCCGAAGGTGAGGGCGCCGAGCGCCTCTACGTCCTCACCGCCGGGCGCCTGAAGGAGAGCATCGGCGGGCGCATCGTGCGGAAGCTGGAGCCGGCCGCGGTGGTCGGCGAGACGGCGCTCATAGTCAACTACCGCCGGACGAGCACCGTGGAGGCGACGACCCTCTCGAAGGTCATGAGCATCCGCACGACCCAGCTTCGGGACCGCCTCGAGGCCGACCCCGTCATGGCCACGATGATCTTCCACAACCTCGCCGCGGCTCTCGCGGAGCGCTACGGGGGCTAGACCATGCTGCTGCGCGCGCTCGTGGTCTTGTCGTTGCTGCTCACCGGCGCCTGCGCGACGGTCGCTCCGAAGGTGCCCGCGGGAGACATCGAGACGGCGCCGCCCTTCGAGCTCGAGGACCAGTCCGGGCGCACCTACACCCTGGACATGCTCCTGACGAGGGGGCCGGCGGTCCTGGTCTTCTACCGCGGCATCTGGTCCTCGCACTGCCGCGCCCAGATCGCCGAGCTGGCGAGGGACACGAAGCTCTTCGCGCGCCGCGGAGCAGCGCTCGTCGGCATCAGCGCCGACGCGCCTGAGCGTTCCGTGGAGCTGGCGAAGGCACACGCCGTCTCCTTCCGCCTCCTCACCGACCCGGACGCCGAGGTGGCCGCGTCCTACGGGGCGAGGCGGCTCGACGACCAGGTGGCGCTCCCGGCCGTCTTCATCGTGGGCAAGGACCACCGCATCCACTGGCGCCACGTCGGCAAGGACGCAAAGGACAGGCCGACCTCCCCGGTCATCCTCCAGCACCTCGACGACCTGCTGGCCCTGGACCCGAAATATGTGAGGCCGCCGCTGAGGCGCTAGACCTCCCCTGACTCCTCACCGACCCTCTTCATCACCGCCTGGACGTCCTCCCAGACCGGGCGCTTCCCCGAGGGGTTGCGCAGCAGGTAGGCCGGGTGGAAGGTCGGCATGACGGGGATGCCCTCGATCTCCTGCCAGCGCCCCCGCATGCGGGTGATCGACGTGCGGACCCCGAGCAGGGCCTGGGCGGCGATCCGTCCGAGGGTGACGACCACCTTGGGCTTGATGATGGAGATCTGCTCCAGCACGAAGGGGCGGCAGGTGGCGACCTCCATCGGTGCGGGGTCGCGGTTGTTGGGCGGGCGGCACTTGATGACGTTGGCGATGTAGACGTCCTGCCGGCGCATGCCCATGCCGCGCTCGATGATCCGGGTGAGGAGGTTGCCGGCCGCGCCGACGAAAGGCTCGCCGAGGCGGTCCTCGTCGCGGCCCGGCGCCTCGCCGACGAACATGACGCGGGCCTCGGGGTTGCCGACCCCGAAGACGACCTTGGAGCGG
>CAZQPP010000455.1:0-6969 GCA_964594295.1 uncultured Myxococcales bacterium
GTAGGGCAGGGTGAGCCAGTTGTGGGCGAATAGGGTCTGGACCGGGATGAGGACGAAGATGAAGAAGACAAAGCGCGCGTCGTGGAAGGGGTGCTCCGGGCGCTTTGAGAGCAGGCTGCCTCCGATCATGAGAACGAGGACCAGCGCCGCGAGGAGAAGGAGGCCGTAGCGCCAGAACCACTTCGCGAAACCCTTCGCGAAGGGTACGCGTACCGCCGCTCTCGACAGTTCGGCCGCCTCGACCGAGGAGTGCTGCTCGGCGGAGAGAGCCAGACCCGCGAATGCCAGGCCGCTCAGCTTGCGCACCTCTTCGTCGCCCTCCTCCGCCGCCAGGGCGGGAGCCAGCGTCTTGATCAGGAAGACGGAAGACGCCAGGGAGTGTGCCTTGACGGCGGCCGGCAGCGTCTCTTCCTCGCTTGACGCAAGAACCTTGGCCGAGTCCTCGAGATCCTCCGCCCCGAGCCTGATCCAGCGCGCCAGCAATGACGCCTCACCTTGCGCTGTCTTCTCGATTGCGGCGACGGCGTCGCGGGTGGCCCTGGATGCCTTGCGCAGCATCTGCGGGCCCTTCTGCGAGGCGATCGCTACGATCTCCTCGAGCCGGCCGGCGGAGAGCGGGATCCTGTCCTCCTCCGGTAGCTTCATTCGAAGCTGGAGCGATTCCACGACCTCCGTGTTGACGTCGCTCACCAGGGCGTAGGCCACGGCCATGTGGAGGATGCCGAGCGCCCTGGCCTCTGCACGTATGCTCTTGGCTACCTTGTCTCCGGGCGTGAGCTTCTCCGACAGGGCGGCCTCGTCCGCGACCGTGCTCTGCAGCCACGCCGCGCGGCGCACGGCGATGCGCCTCAGCAATGCCATCGTGTCGTCGTCGACCTCGGAGCCGTCAGGGAGCGAGCTCGCCGCCGGAGCGACTACGGTCGCCGCCGCCGCGGCGGCGGCCTCCGCGTGTGGGCGAAGCTTCGAGGCTACCGCTGCGTAGTCGACCGGCTTCGCCTCCGAGTCTCCAAGCGCGGGCTCGTCAGGGATGGCCTTGAGCGCGGCCTTGTAGCCCTCGGACAGGGTATCGAAGCCCTCTTCTGCTGGGGTGCCGGCGGCATTCATGGCCAGATAGGCCACCGTCACGAGGGCCGCGATCGCCCCTGCCACCAACGCCGCGAAGGTTGGCGTGAGCAGTGGCTCCGCGGGCTTTTTCTTCCCTTCCTTCTTCTCCTCGGCGCCCGACTTGCCGTTGTCGTCGCTACGCTCTACGTCGATGTTGGTCAGAGTGTCACGCTTCACCGTTGCGCGGGTGAGGATCAGGATGCTCGCGACGAAGGCAACGGCGGTCAGCACCACGTAGACCCAGTACACCGAGACGATCCCCGAGGACTGGCGCACTGACGGCGACAGTATCCCCGAGAAGAAGGCTCCAAGGTTCATGAGCCCGTAGAGCATCGCGTAGGCCATGGTGGCCGTCTTCTCGTCGGTGAAGCGCTTCACGCCGGCGTAGGCTGCGGGCTGGTAGAGGCCGTAGCCGACCACGACGAAGAGCAGGCCCGTCATGACCATGAAGAACATGGGTGACCCGGCTCCGAGCCCATGGGTGAAGAAGGAGCCGGAGGCTCCGAGGAAGAAGCGGCCGATGACCATCACCCCCAGGGAGAGGATCAACGAGGCCCGCACCCCGATCTTGTCGGTGACGCCCCCTAGGAAGAGCATCGCCAGGGTGATGCCTCCCGTGGTTGCGCTGTATACCCAGCCCGCGTGAAGGTCCTTCAGCCCGACGTTTTCAGAGAGGTATTTCCCCAGGATGGTCAGGATTCCGAAGTAGACCAATCCCTCCAGGACGTAGGGGATGTAGATTCCCCATAGGGCGCGGGGGGCTGTGGCCAGAGCGACGAAAGGATCTGTGATCTCCTTGATCGACCTGGCCAGCACGCCCCGCTCGGGGCTGCTCGCCTCTGCGTCCTCCGGGATCTGCTCTCTCTCTTCGTCGTTCATCGATGCTCCCCGGTTCTGCCATTCAGTGAGTGCTCGGCTTTAGCACGTTGTTCGACATCGCTCAGCGGCCGGTAGAACCACGAGAGGATCCGCTCGACGATCTCTCGCACCTTTGGGCCTAGTGAGTCGGAGCCGGCGCATATGAGCCCCCGAAGGCGCTCGAGCTCCTCGAGGCCTGCGGATGGAGCGCCGGAGCTCTCGATGGTGGCGCGCAGCCAGGCAACCTGCCGCTCGTGCTTCTGTTCGCGGGGCACGTAGAGGGTCTCGCGGAGCTTGTCGGCCTCGGCTGGCTCGAGGCTTGGCGCGCAGGCGGCCACCAGCCACGAAGGTTTGCCTTCCCACAGGTCCTGAGCCTGCGCTCCACGGCCTGGTGCGTGCCGAAGCGCGCCCACACGCTCTCGACGTTTCACCTCATGCGGTCGCCGTCCATGATGGTCGTCGTCTCCGCGCAAAGGCCGGGCGGGCCGATCCTCGGCAGGTCCGAGGCGCCCTGGCGTTCCCTCATTCCGTGCGGATGGAGTATTCGCGGACCACGGGCGGGAGCGCTGAAGGTGATCTTCCCTGGGAGCCTCTGCTACCGCCCCTTCGGCCCGCGGACCCTGTAGAAGCCTACCTTCAGCGTGGGGCTCGCGGGGTAGTAGGGGATCCACACGTCCCCGTGGTTCTCCACCTCCCGCTCGAACACGGGCTCGAGCTCGAAGCGCTCGCTCATCTGCACGCACAGGGGGTGTTCGTCCCGCCCCGGAGGCGGAGGTGCGCCGCCACCCCGCAGGACGGCGTAGCAGCGCGTGCTCCTGAAGAAGAAGGCCGGGGGCTCGAAGCTCGGGTTGGCGAGGAAGTCGGTGAGGGAGCGGGGGCTGCCGAGGCGCGCGGGCGGGAGGAGCAGGTAGTCGGGGAAGTGGTAGTGGGTGTACCCGCCGGCCGAGTCGGGGCGCTCGCGCCGGTCGGCATAGTGAGGGCGGACGTAGATGAAGGGGCCCTCCGGGAGGGCGCGAATCGTCTCGCGGATCAGGCTCTCCTCGGTGGCCTCGTTCGTGGGAGCGAAGAGCCGGCCGGCCGTCGGAGCCGCGCTCGCTGCGATTGCCGCCGCGCCGGCGATCAACCAGATCTTGCCTCGTCGCCGCCGCGACATCGTCGCGAGGCCGCCCGCCGCCAGAATCGTGGCGAGAGCCGCCGCGGGCGTGTGGGCGCGGACCAGGTTCGCCTCGTCGAGGTCCACCATGTAGACGGCCGCGGCCAACACGACGAGCGACGCGAGGAGCCACGCCCGCCTCCTCCCGGCGCGTGAGGGCAGGGCCAGCGCCGCGCCGGCGCAGGCTACGGCGGCCACGGGGTAGAGATCCCAGCGCAACAAGGCGTTCCGCCAGACGAGCTTGTGCGGCAGCCTCGAGATCTCCCAGAGATCGTATCCGGGGAGCCGGTAGTCCAGGAGGAGATCCGCCGCCTGACGAGTCACGTGCAGCAGGTGCGGGGTGACGATCGCCACCAGGGCGAGCACCCCGACCCACAGCCGGTAGTCACGGAAGCGCGAACCCTCACCTCGCGCCAGCCCGACGTAGGCGCCGGCCAGGGGCAGAGCGAAGAAGAGCACCTCGGGTCGAGCCGTGCAGGCGAGCGCAAGGAGCAGGACCGCGCCCACGAGGTCGCGGCCGCGCCCGCCGTCCGCCCACGCCCCGGCCAGGGCCAACCCACCGAAGAGCCACCACAGGACCGGGACGTTGTTGGCCTCCGAGCAGTCGTTGCGCAGGAACAGGGGCAGCAACGCGAACATCCAGGCGGCGATGGTCCCGGCGCGATGGTCCCCGTTCCAGCGGGCCGCGAACGCGGCGGCCAGGGGGAGGGTGAGCGCGCCCACGGTGGCGTTGGCGGCCATGATGGTGGCGTGGTCCACCGGCGCCACGGCGAAGAGCAGGTGGTAGAAGGCGGAGGCCGAGGCTCCGTAGTGCGCGAGCGGCAGCAGGGAAGCGGCCTGGGTCGTCAGGCGATAGCCGATGAAGACCATCGCCAGCGTCGCGGGCGCGAGCCACCGCGCGGCGGCGGCGGCGGCCCAGGCGCACGCAAGCGCACCGTGCCGGGCCCCCGCGAGCTGTTGCCAGGCTCGCAGGTAGGCCAGCGGCAGGAAGAAGACCGAAGCCGCCAGCAAAACTGCGCTGATCAAGGCCTGAGCCGTGTCCAGCTCACTCGCCGTCAAGCTCATCGCTCCCGCCCGGCTCCCGTGGCAGAGGGCTAGACACCACTACTAGCTCTTCCGGCGGCGGGCGAGGGTTCGGAGTGCCCAGAAGGCCGCACCGCCCAGCGCCATCAACGCGAGCACGATGAGAAACAGGCGCGCGTAGCCCTTGGGCGCGGTCATGTCCTCGCCGAGCAGGCCGCCGGCGGGCAGCGCCGGCTCGCTGACCTCCGCGAGGGCCACGGCCGAAGCGGTCTCGTTGATGGGGTCGAAGAGCTCCACGAGCTCACGCTCTCCCTTCTGAACCATCTCGAGGTAGGCCTTCATGGCCTTGACCCGGTCCAGCTTGCCGCTCGGGCCGCGCCGTTTCCTTTCGCCGGTGTCCTTCGCCACCATCTTCAGGTAGCGGTCGAGGTCGCGCAGCGCCGCCGCCACGTCCTTGCGGTGATGGATCTCGGCGCGACAGTAGAAGGCGTCCGGGTCCTTCTCGCTGAGCCCTATGGCCTTGTCGATCATCTCCTCGGCCTGCTCCTGGCGGCCGAGCCGGTAGTTGCTCACGGCCAGGTAGATGAAGACCCGGGGGGCGAAGTCGAAGGCGGGCCTGGCTCTGGTGAGGTAGTGGATGGCCTGCTCGTAGAGCTCCTTCTTGCGCTCGACGCTGCTGGCGACGTTGTGTGCGTTGTAGTGCGCGGCGACCCCGGCGACGAACTGGGCGAGCGGGTCGTCGGGAGCCTTGTCGGCCACCTCCGCGTAAGCGCGGGTGCGCTCGTCATCCGGCGAGGTCGGGGCGAGGTTCGACACCACGTACCCGAGGATTCCCCCGACACGCGGGTTCTTGCGAGCCACGGCGAGGGCCCCCTCGAGGGCCTCGGCGTGCTTGCCGAGGAAGTAGAGGTCCACGACCTTCTGGTACTGCTTGTGCAGGTCCTCTCCGGCTCCTGCGATCGCCGCTGCGTCGGCCCTCGGAGCGGTCGGGTTCGTGTCGCTCTTCTTCGGATCGGAGTGCCAGACACGTATCCACTGCCAGCCCTGCTCCCGGGCGGCGGCTCGCTTGGCGATCTCCGCGGCGAGGCCGCTCGGCACGCTGCCTTTCTCCAGGATCTTGAACTTGGCGCTGGCCGCTGCCGCCTCGCCGGCGCTGCTCGGGTGGACGAGCGCGAGGCCGGCGGGCGCATCCGCCCCGGAGCAACGGTAGCTGGCCTCGATGCGCCTGCGCCCGATGCGCGCGCTTTCGAAGACACACCCACCGGGCAGCTCGGCGCCCTGTCCCAGGATCTCCGCTACCAGCTTCTCATGGCCGGGAGCGGTCGCGAAGTACTCGATCGCGCCCGCCGAGTTGGGCATGAGCAGAGCGCAAAGGAGCAGGGCGAATAGGGTTGCAGGCAGGCGCGCCGAGGTGTTCATGGGCCGGGATTGTCCGGCCCGGCGAGATGGGGGTCAAGTAGTGGCTCGGAGCGTCTCACCGCGGAGGCTCCGGTACCGGCCTCTACCTCGCCGTCGTCGTCCCACCGGCCCTCGGCCCACCGGCTCCGCTCAGCTTCTCCTGCCCGCCTCCTCGCGCTCGTACGGCCACGACGGCCTGACAGCTCCACTCCTCCCCCGAGGCGTCGCCGCAGCCCTCGGCTCTTGTGCCCCCTCCGCGCTTCCACATGACCAGGTCCTTCGGCGTCTTCTCGTCGGGCTGCCTCCACCGCTCCCTCTTGGTCCCCGACCCTCCTCGTCCACGGCGGCCCGCCAGGCGGCGCCGCTACCCTGCCTGTCGGTGCCCACGATCGTGAAGAAGGCGCCGTTGAGAGCTACTTCCAGGGTCTCTCACCTCGGCGTTGAGGTCTGCGACCACGGAGAGGGAGCTGTCCGAGGGCTCGTAGCGCACGATCTGACCGTCGTCGGCCAGGAGGAGGGACAGGAGGAGTGCCGCGTCGCGCATAGCGTCGTGCATGGGGACGTTCTTCTTCCCGTCACGCATGGGCGTCTCACGCCTGGATGGTCCCGGTCATCTTGTTGCCTTTTCGTTGGATCCTCACGAAGCTCGATGGGCGCTTCTGCTCGCTCGCTGCTTGCACGATGCCGGGGCTGCGCCCATCAGGAAGGCTCTGTCAGCGACGGCGGCAGTCACCTGAAGCTCCGGGCTGCCCCAGCGAGCGCGAAGCACCTGTGTCTCATCATGGTAGGGATGGAGGAGCAGGGTTTTTCTGCGCCGCTCCTGCACTTTCCCTGGGCCGCACCGGCCACCCACGGAAAGGGCAGAAGACCCCAAGAAACCGCACGGACCTCAGTCCCTGTGGAAGAGCAGGATGAAGCCTCTCTTCAGGGGGAGTCGAATTATCTTGTCGCCGGCGGAATGGTAGAGCGTCGCCGTCTCCGGGATGTGCTTCGGCTTCGGGATCTCGCGCACGGTGGCCGAGAAGCCGGCGTCCCTGAAGAGGGCGATGATCTCTTCGCGATCCAGGTGCCTGCCGACCTCCACCCAGTCGATGTGGTAGAGTAGCTCGCCCTCTTTGCGCAGGAGCTCGCCCAGGCTGCGCAGATAGGCGACGTCTTCGTGGCGGTCTCGGCCGTGCTCGAACATGAGGGAGTCCGTGATGAGCACGCGGTCGACGGTGCCGGGTGCGACGTCCTCCAGGCCGGTGTCACGCTCGGCGCGCACGAGGCGCACGTCGACGTTGTCCAGCTCCACCTCGCGAAGCTTCTCCCGCAGGCGGCGCACCACGCTCGGATCGATGTCGGTAGCGTAGACGCGGCCCCCGGGTTTGACGAGCAACGCCGTGCGGAAGGTCAGCACACCGGAGCCGGCGCCGATCTCGGCAACGTGCATC
>CAZQPP010000456.1:0-6954 GCA_964594295.1 uncultured Myxococcales bacterium
GCGTTCCGGCGGAGTTCGAGGGCGCCGACAGCCTCGCGAAGATCACGGTCAAGACCGTCGACGGCCAGGCAATCCGGCTCGCCAACGTGGCGACGGTGAGCGACGCCTACGAGGAGCTCGCGGGCTACTCGCGGCTCCGCGGACGCCCCTCCGTGTCCGTCTCCATCATGAAGCGCGCAGGCGGCAACATGGTGGAGATAGTCGACCGGGCGAAGGCCATCATCGAGGAGCTGCGGCCGGACTTCCCGAAGGGCACGCACATCACCTACCTGGCCGATCAGAGCGTGCACGTGCGCCGCATGGTGCGCGAGCTCGAGAACAGCATCGCCAGCGGCCTGGTGCTCGTCCTGCTGGTGCTCTTCTTGTTCCTCGGGGTCCGCAACAGCTTCTTCGTGGCCCTGGCCATCCCGCTCAGCATGCTCATCGCCTTCCTGGTGCTCTCGGCCATGAGCATCACCCTCAACATGATCGTGCTCTTCAGCCTGATCCTCGCCCTCGGCATGCTCGTCGACAACGCCATCGTGGTGGTGGAGAACATCTACCGCCACAGCGAGATGGGCAAGGAGCTGCCCACGGCCGCCCTCGACGGGACCATGGAGGTGGCCTGGCCCGTGATCACCTCGACGGTCACCACGCTCTGCGCCTTCCTGCCCCTGCTGTTCTGGGAAGGCATCATGGGCGAGTTCATGGGCTACCTGCCCCTGACCCTCATCATCACGCTCTCGGCCTCCCTCTTCGTGGCCCTGGTCGCCAACCCGGTCATCTGCGCCACCTTCCTGAGCAAGGGGGCGCGGCGCCGCGAGGGCGACGAGCGCTCGTGGGTGATCCGGGGCTACCGCGCCGCCCTCGGCCTCGGCTTGAAGCTGCGCTGGCTCGTGGTCCTGGGGGCCTTCTCCTTCCTCGCGGCGACCATCTGGCTCTACGGCCGGTGGGGCCACGGCACGGAGTTCTTCCCCGAGACCACCCCGGAGAAGGTCTTCGTCAACGTCAACGCCCCCGCCGGCACCCACCTCGACGCCAGCGACGCCATCGTGCGCCGCGTGGAGCACCTGCTCGAGCCCCTCGACAACGTGGACCAATACGCGGCGGACGTCGGCGTCGGCGGAGGCCAGGACTTCGGCGCTTCGGCCACGACCCCCAACAAGAGCCGCATCACGGTCGACTTCCAGGAGAAGGAGGAGCGAACCGAGAGCCCCTGGGACACCATCGCCACCTTGCGAAAGGGCATCGACCGGGTCGTCGCGGGCGCGGACGTGGAGATCAAGCAGGAAGACATGGGCCCGCCCGCCGGGCCGCCCGTCAACATCGAGATCTCGGGCGAGGACTACGATCTGCTCACCCGCCGCGCGGCCACCGTGAAACGCGCCATCCGCGACGTGCTCGGGCTCGCCAACCTCCGCGACAACGCCCCCGAGGCGCGCCCAGAGCTGCAGATCCGAGTGAACCGGGACAAGGCGCGTCAGCTGGGCCTCAAGAACACGCGCGACGTTGCCTGGGCGGTCCGCACAGCGGTCAACGGAGAGGTGGCCAGCAAGTTCCGGGTCTACGACGACGAGCACGACATCCGCGTGCGCCTCGCCGAGCCCTACCGCGACTCGCTCACCGACATCCGCAACCTCGAGGTCTACGGCGAGCACGGGGTGAGGATCCCGCTGAGGCTCGTGGCCGAGATCGACACGGCCACCGGCTCGGGCTCGATCCGTCACAAGGATCAGAAGCGGGTCGTCACCGTCAGCGCCGAGGTCGAGGGCCGGAACGCCAACGAGGCCCTCGCCGACGCGCAGGAGATCCTCTCGAAGGTGGACCTGCCGGGGGTGAAGCTCTCGTTCACGGGGGAGAACGAGGAGCAGGACAAGGCCCAGGCCTTCCTGAGCAAGGCCCTGATGGCCGCCCTGCTGCTCATCGTGCTCGTCCTCGTCACCCAGTTCAACTCGGTCCTGCAGCCGGGCATCATCATGCTCAGCGTGCTGCTCTCCATGGTGGGCGTGCTCTGGGGCTTGATCATCACGGGCACTCCCTTCGGCGTCATCATGACCGGCATCGGAGTCATAAGCCTCGCAGGGGTCGTGGTGAACAACGCCATCATCCTCATCGACTACACGAACATCCTGAGGCGCCGCGGCGAGCCCCTCGCCGGAGCGGTCATCGAGGCGGGGGCCACGCGGCTCCGGCCCGTGCTGCTCACGGCCGTCACGACCATCCTCGGCCTGCTCCCCATGGCCACCGGCGTGGGCTTCGACTTCATCGACATGAAGCTGCAGCTCGGCGGGCAGTCGGCCGAGTTCTGGAGCCCCATGGCCATCGCCGTGATCTTCGGCCTCGCGGTCGCCACGGTCCTGACCCTCGGCGTGGTGCCCACGCTCTACTACATGTTCGAGCGTGGGAAGGGCACGCTGCTCGGCTTCTTCGAGCGCCATCCGAGGCTGCGCGCGGCCGTTGTCGCCTTCGTGATCCTCGTCCTCGCACAGCTCGCCTACACGGTGGTGGTCACCATGATAGCCGCGACGAAGGGGGTTTGAGCGTGCGTGCCTTCATCCTCGCCTCCCTCCTCCTGCTCGCCCCCGCCACGGCCGAAGCGGCCGGCGCCATCGTGGACCTCCCCGGGGCCATCCTGGAGTCCGAGCGAAACGCTCCGACGCTGCAGGCGGCGGCGGCCCGTCTCCGGGCCTCCAAGGCCCGCATCCGCCGCGCCTGGGCGGTCTTCTTCCCCCGCGCGCAGGGCAGCTTCAAGTGGACGCACTTCGACCAGGAGATCAGCTTCTCGGTCCCCGGCGACGGCGGCCTCAGAGATCTCGTCATCCAGAAGCAGGACCAATTCAACGCCACCGGCACCGTGGAGATGACCCTCTTCGACTTCGCCTTCCCGCAGCTCAAGAACGCCTACGACGCAAAGCGGGTGCAGGCCCTGATGAACCACCTGGCGCGGCGGGCCGTGGCGCGGCAGGCCGCGGTCGCCTTCGTGCAGATCGTGGTGAGCGAGAAGATCTTAGGCATCGCCGAGAGCGATCTCGCCTTCTACGAGAGGCACCTGAAGGCGGCGAGGGCGCGGGCCGAGCAGGGAAGCACCAGCAAGCTCGGCACGCTCCGGGCTCGGCAGGAGCTGACCTCGGCGCGGCACACCCGGGACGAGCGGAGGAGGGGGGTGCGCTTCGCCAAGGAGACCCTCGCCGTGGTCATGGACCGGCCCGACGCGGAGCTCACCATCGCTGGCGGATACGGCCTCGCTCCCCTGCCCACCGAGAGCTCGGTCGCCGCCCTGCTCGAGCGCGCCGCGACGCAGCGCGAGGACCTGAAGGCCGCCCGGCTGCGCACCGACATGGCCGAGCGCGACAAGCTGGCGGTCTGGCGCCACTTCCTGCCCACCGTCGTCGGAGCCGCCAACTACAACTGGTCGAACGCCAGCGGCTTCTCGGGAGACGACACCAACTGGAACCTGATGGCCGTGGCCCGCTGGTCCCTGTTCGAGCTCGGCCGCTACGGCGACCTCGACGAGAAGAGGGCGGCCCTCGCCGAGGCACGGGCGAACGTGGACGCGGCCCACCGGAGCCTGCGCCTCGAGATAACGCAGGCCCTCCAGGCGCTGCGCGACGCCCGTGCCCGCCGCGCAGAGGCGGAGGAGCTCGCCGGGCTCGCCAGCGAGAGCCTCGACGCCGCTACCAAGCTCTTCGACGGCGGGCTCCTCGACTACCTCGGCCTCTTCGACGCCAAGAACGCCGCCCGGCGCATCGAGCTGGCCCGCGCCCGGGCCGAAGCGGCCGAGCACATGGCCCACCTCGACCTGCTATACGTTCTCGGCCTGCCCCTGGCGCTGACCGGCTCGGCGGCGAGGTGAAGCCCGGCAACAAGCCAAGCGCCTACAATCAAAGGCCAATTCCCCGGCTCATCGGGGCCGGGCTGGGGCGCGGGGAGGCTCCTGAGCGTTGACCCGGCCTGGTACAAAATGGTCCAATAACGCCTCGAGTTTTCACGGCATCCCGGCAGGAAGAGAAGTAGCCGAGCTCTCCGGGAGTCGGGTCTCGCGCACATCCGATCAGCTCCCTTCGAGGAGGCCTCGATGCAGCCACGCCCTCTGATCCTGGTTCTATCTGTGTGCCTTGTCGCGGCGTTCGGGGCTCCCGACGTACACGCCAGGGGCAAGCTGGGCCCCCTGATGCAGAGGATCGCGGACAAGCACCAGGCCCAGGGCGAGAGAGGCGCCGAGAGAGAGGCCAGGAGGTGGAGGGTCAAGCTGCGCAAGGCCAACCGGCGGGCGCTCGTCGGCGTGATCCTCGAGCCCGGCGCGGGCGACGGCGCCTACGCCATCGACGAGGAGATGGTGGTCGCCCTCGGCGGCAAGGTGGACGCCGTCTCCAATTCATACATGCGGGTGCTGGTGCCCTTCAGGTACCTCAGGCTGCTCTCCATGCACCCGGACATCATGCAGGTGCGCGCCCCGACCCAGGCCAAGGCCCTCGACGCCGGCTACGGGCCCCTGCTGTCGGAGAGCGTCGCCCTGACCGGCGCTTCGGACATGCAAGGCGAGGGCATCGACGGCTCCGGCGTGAAGGTGGCGGTGGTGGACCTCGGCTTCATCGGGCTCGACGACGCCATCGCGGCCGGCGAGCTGCCGGCCGACACGGTCCGCGTGCAGGGCAACGTGGAAGGCGCGGACATCGAGGTCGACACGCCACACGGCACCGGCGTGGCCGAGCACGTGCTCGACATGGCGCCGGGGGTAGAGCTCTACTGCATCTACGTGCAGGACGAGGTGGACCTCGAGAACGCCGCCGCCTACATCCGGGACAACGGCATCCGGGTCGCGAACCACTCGGTCGGCTGGGTAAACGCGAGCTACTACGACGACACGGGCCCCCTCACCGGGATCATCAACGAGTCGCGCGACGTGGACGGCGTGTTCTGGGCGGTGGCGGCCGGGAACGACGCCGAGTCCCACTGGCGCGGCGGGTGGTCGGACGACGACGGGGACAGCCTGCTGGAGTTCTCCGGCGACGACGAGCTGATGGCCATCGAGGGCAACAACTCCCTGGCCGTCGTGTTCCTCAACTGGGACCAGTACGGGAGCTCGGTCACCGACCTCGACATGTACGCGGTGGACAGCGGGGGGACCGTCGTCGCCAGCAGCGAGGGCTGGCAGGACGGCAGCCAGAGCCCGGCCGAGGCGGTCTCCTTCGACGTCGACCCCGACTACGCGCCCTACAGCGTCCGGGTGCTGCACTACTCGGGGCCCACGGCGGACCTCGACATGAGCATGTTCAGCTTCTACCACGACTTCGAGCACCCCGTTGCGGCGTCGAGCCTGATGGAGCCCGCGGACGCGCACGGCGCCTACACGGTGGCGGCGGTCTACTTCGGCTACTGGGACCTGGTGCCCCCGCCCCCGGAGCCCTTCTCGAGCCGGGGCCCGACCACCGACGGGCGGCTCAAGCCGGACATCGCCGCGCCCGACGGCACCACGTCCTACACCTACGGCGAGCAGGGCTCTTTCGGCACGTCCTTCAGCTCGCCGACCACCGCCGGTGCGGCGGCGCTGCTGATCGCCGAGAACCCGAGCCGCACCGCCGACGACGTCGCGGCCGCCCTGAGCGCCATGGCCGAGGACGTCGGCGACGCCGGCGCTGACTACGTGTACGGGGCCGGCAAGCTGCACGTCGAGGTGACGACGTGCTCCGTGGACGCGGACTGCGACGACGGCCTCTACTGCAACGGTACGGAGACCTGCGACGCCGAGGGCGCGTGCCAGCCCGGCTCGGCGGCGGACTGCTCCGGCCTCGGAGACCAGTGCAACGAGGGAGTCTGCGACGAGGCGAGCGACGCCTGCACGACCCAGCCTGTGAGCGACGGCGCTTCCTGCGACGACGGCCTCTTCTGCACCACGGACGAGACCTGCACGTCGGGCGCCTGCGGGGGAGGCTCGACGACGGACTGCTCCTCCGTGGGCGACGCCTGCAACGACGGCGTGTGCGACGAGGACGCGGACTCCTGCGAGACGACGCCGGTCGCCGACGGCACCCCGTGTGAGGACGGCCTCTTCTGCACCACGGGCGAGACCTGTGACTCCGGGACCTGCGTCGGTGGGTCGGCACGCGCCTGCGACGACGGCATCGCCTGCACGGGGGACTCCTGCGACGAGGCCTCGGACGTGTGCGTCTTCACCCCCGACGACGCGCCCTGCGCGGACGGCCAGTTCTGCAACGGCGACGAGGTCTGCGATCCGGCGAGCGGCTGCGTAGCGGGAGCCGCGGTCGAGTGCGACGACGGCGTCGCCTGCACCGTGGACGCCTGCAACGAGACCTTCGACTGGTGCGACTACAGCCCCAGCGACGCCGCCTGCGACGACGCCTGGTACTGCAACGGGGGCGAGACCTGCGACGCCGTCGCCGGGTGCCAGGCCGGCACCGCCGTCTCCTGCGACGACGGGGTCCCGTGCACCCTCGACTCCTGCAACGAGGCTACCGACTCCTGCGACTTCAGCCCGAGCGACGCCGCCTGCGACGACGGCGAGCACTGCAACGGGGTCGAGACCTGCGACGCCGCCGCCGGGTGCCAGGCCGGCGCCGCCGTCTCCTGCGACGACGGGGTCGCGTGCACCGCCGACTACTGTGACGAGGCAGCGGACGCGTGCGCCGCTACCCCCAACGACGCGCTCTGTGCGGACGGTCAGTTCTGCAACGGCGACGAGACCTGCGACGCCGCCGCCGGATGCCAGGCCGGCGCCGCGGAGGGCTGCGACGACGGCGTCCCCTGCACCCTCGACCTCTGCAACGAGGCCACCGACTCGTGCGACCACGTCCCGAGCGATCCTGCCTGCGACGACGGCGAGCACTGCAACGGCGCGGAGACCTGCGACGCCACGGCCGGGTGCCAGGCCGGCGCCGCGGTGACGTGCGACGACGGCGTCGCCTGCACCTCGGACTCGTGCAACGAGGCCACAGACTCATGCGACTTCGCTCCCAG
>CAZQPP010000457.1:0-6946 GCA_964594295.1 uncultured Myxococcales bacterium
TTGCGGCGGCAAGGGCGGAGGAGGAGGAGGGGGCGGAGGCGGCTCCTTCGGCGGCTACCTCTGGAGCTCTCCCATCAAGGTCGAAGCGTGCCTGTTCCGGACGCGGGGCGGCGGCGGCGGCGGTGACGGTGGCACCGGGCAGCCCGGCGGCAAGGGCGGCAATGGCTACGAGAACGGAACGAACTCGGGCCGCGGACACAGCTACGGCGGCTCCAGCGAGCAAGATGACGGGAGCAACGGCGCGCGCGGCGGCGACGGCGGCGACGGCTCGGCGGGCGGCGACGGTGGCCCCGGCCCCGGCGGGCCTTCCGTCGCGCTCTTCATCGGAGGCGCCGAGGAGGGCCTCCCAAACGTGAGCGAGGACACGGTCTTCGAGAACGGCACCGGCGGCGCGCCGGGCATATCCACGGGAGCCTCAGCCTCGGTGGGCCAGGAGGAGAAGATGTTGAGGTGCGCGCCGGATCAGACCGGCTGCAACAACACCTGCGTGGCACCGTCCGCTCCCACCGATCCGTGCCGATAGGAGGACGCCATGAAGCGCCTTATCAAAGTGCAGAGCCTGCTGGCCTGGACCCTTCTTGCGTCCTTGCTCTTCCTCCCTGCGTGCGCCGAGTCGGAGCTCAAGGGCGCGCCGGGCGCCGAGGGCGGCCCCTGTCTCGAGGGTGACCGCTGCCGCCTGCCCGAGCTGGCCTGCCAGGAGGGCGCCTGCGTCGTGGCGCGCGCTCTCTGCGAGAACGGCCAGTGCGCACCCATCCACCCCAGGTGTTGGACCCCCTGCTCGGGGGACCTGACGGCCGACGACGGCACGGTCCGCGTGTGCTCCGCCGAGGGGCTCATGGAAGGCTGCCTCGGGGATGCTGTCTGCGACCGCGGCTCCTGCGTGACCTTCGCGGCCGGGCAGGTCGAAGGCGCGCTGAGCGCCGACTGCGAGGGCGGCTTCTGCTCGCTGCAGGTCGCGCTCACGGAGGCCGAGTGTGAGGAGGACCCGCGCTGCTGCCTCTCGGAGACCGGTTGCCCCGAGCACCAGCGCTGCATCCGCGGCGGCTGCTACTCCAACTGCGAGCGGGACTCCGACTGCCCCGAGGGCCAGGACTGCATCCGCCACGCCTGCCGTGAGGCCTGCAGCCGCACCGAGCCCTGCCCCGAGGAGGAGGAGGTCTGCGGGGACGACGGCTACTGCCTCGTGCTCGTCGACACCGAGGTGCCGCCGGTGGCGCGACCAGAAGGGGACTTCGAGGTCCGCGTGACACGCATCGCGTTCACGCGCAACGTCCAGGAGCGGGAATTCACCATCGTCAACACGGGGGCCGGCGAGCAGACCTTCGTGATCCGCAAGATCTCTCAGACGACGGTGTCGGACGGCATCGAGGACGTGCGCCTCGCCGAGAACGGCGAGACGCCGCTGCTCTGGCTGCGCATGGGGGTCGGCGGCGCGAACCCCGTGCAGGAGTTCCCGGTGACGATCCCCGGCGGACGCTCAGCCACCATCCAGCTCAGCCACGCGCGCAACGAGACGCTGCCCCGCTGGACCGGCGCCATCGAGGTGAACCACAAGCTCTGGGGCGTGCACCGCATCGCCTTGTCCTACGGCGAGGGCCTGAAGGGGAGCTGGCGCGGCAAGGTCCACTACTTCGGGGTCTTCCCCGACGGCAGGGATCCGGTGAGCGGCGTCACACCCCTCAACGCGTGGCGGGAGAACCGGACCAACGTCGCCCTGCTCGACCCGGTGCCCAACGCTTTCTTGAAGGCCTGGGCGCGCTTCCGCAACGGCGGCTTCTCGCTGACCCACCTCGGCGCCATCGTGGACGCGACCCTGACGGGGTCGTGGAAGTACGACCGGGTCGAGGAGCTCTGCGGAGAGGCCGGCTTCGGCGTCAACGCGGCGTGCGCTCCGACAGCCGGTGCGGGCAGCGAGTCCGTAATCGCCTACACGAGCGACCGCTACGTCGACCGAATCCCGACCGGCGTGGTGGAGCTCAACCTCTCGCTGAACCTGCGGCAGGCCCTCGAGCACGAGGCCGCGGACCCCGACCTCTGCGACGACGCCGAGCACTGCTACGTCGGCCGCATCGTCAGCGGCGACTCCATGCAGTACGCGGGCGACCCAGCCATCGCGCTCACCCTCCCGTCGGACCCCTTCTCCTGCGACGAGGCCCTGAGCGGCCGTGCCGGGTGCGCCGTGGGGATCGCGTCGTTGATCTCGAGGATCGAGGTGGGCGGCCGCTACATCCCGGGCAAGGACGAGCCCGGCTGCCAGGCTGGCGAGGGGCTCTCCCGCCAGGAGGTGCCCTGGCTTCCGCCCGGGATCGAAGCGCCGGGCGGTCGCGAGGAGCGCGCGGAGTGCCGCGACACCGTGGTGCCCTTCTCTCAGGGATCGAGCCCGGCGGCCGCCAACATGGCCTTCGCTGGCGCCAACCCGGTCCCCGACGGGCGCACCCGGCTGCGCCGCCTCGAGCTGATAGACGGCCTCGTGGTGGAGCAGAACGTCATGCTCCTGATCCTGCGCGAGACCCTCGACGGCTTCCACGGCGGCACCGAGCTCTCGGCCTACGCCTACGTCGTGCTCGAGCACGACCAGGTGGAGCCGGAGGCGGAGGAGTACGAGGGGAACCTGCCCACCGACACGCGGGACAGGCCCGAAGGCCTGCTCGACCTTCAATGCGCGCCTCGCCTCGTGCACGAGGTGACCAAGAGGGTGGACGTGGACTCCATCGAGCACCTCGAGGACCGCCAGCTCGACGACCTCGCCCGCGCGGTCGTGCGCGGAGACACCTCGGCCGCCGGCGAGGATCCCGAGCCCATCGACCCGGAGGTCGAGCAGGTCAACTACGTCTGCTTGTGGACCGAGGACAGGGTCGAGCAGAGCAGCACCGGGGTGGACCGCCAGGTGAAGGTCCAGCGCTCGGTGTTCAACGGCGACGACGGGCGGGGCGGGCAGGTCACCTGCCCACCGGTGTCGACGGTCTTCTACTTCACGTTGCTCCACGAGGAGCACGGAGGCGACGCCGACGTCAGCGACCACGCCTGCAACCGCGACTCGCCCGAGAGCTGCCTCGACGCGCTCGACGGCTGGGTCGGCGGAGGTGAGGTCACCGTGCGCCTGCCGAGCCACGCCCGGGCGCACTTCCCCGCCGCGGACCAGCGCAGCCGCGCCTCCTTCGACCTCGTCTACCGCTGCGCCGACGAGCTGGCGGCCTCCTGCGACGACGACCGCTTCGACCTGCGAAAGGGCAAGGTCTTCTACGAGCCCTACCCGGAGAGCTTCTGGAACCGCATCGAGACCGACATCGCCCAGGCCTTCCGCTACCGGACGCAGTTCTCCACCGACCAGGGCAAGCACGTGGGCTTCGCCCCGGAGGTCTGCCGCGGCGGCGGCGACACCATCCCGTACTGCTACTCACCCGACGCCATCGAGGAGGTCGCCGAGAGGGTCGACTGTGCCGTCGCCATCTACGACCACTTCCTCGACAACCCCATGGCCCAGGATGATCCCGGCTTCGGGCGCCGCGAGGACACGATCACGACCCTGCAGGGCTACCTGCGAAAGAACTTCTCGGTGCTCGAGCGCCAGAACCCATACGGTGACCCCATCGTGGAGCACGGCTTCGAGAGGATGTACTCCGAGCTCCTGCTGATGCTCGGAGACGACGCCTACACCGAGGCCTTCGCCAGCCGCTTCGACCTGGCCAGCTCCAACATGATCTCCTTTGACGGCAGCGCCTTCGAGCCCTACGGGCCGGACCTCTCGGGAGCGGCGGGCTACGAGCTCTACAAGCTCTACCAGGCGACCCAGTACTACGAGCTGGCCCTCGACCGCTTCTACACGGTGACCCCCAGCTGGTGGCGGGCCTTCGCGGCCGGCGAGTCGGCGCAGTACGTCACCCAGTCGACGGTCACCTCCTACCTCGACCGGGTGATCCGCGCCTCGACCCAGCTCTCGGCCGCCTTCGCCGAGATCGCCCGCCGCTACGAGGCGCTGAACAGGCCCGAGCTGGCGCGCCGCGTGCTCGAGCGGGCCTACGCGCGCTCCTACCTCGAGTCCCTGATCCTCACCGAGGTCATGACCGGGATCGGCCGCATCGTCAGCCCGGCGGAGATCGACCAGGTGCTCGTGGAGATCGAGAAAGCCCAGCGCCGCTACCGCGTGGCGATGCTGGACATGCGCTCCCGCTACGACCAGATCCAGGGCGGCGCGGGCTTCCTGGGCTTCCCGCCCGACTACATCCCCTTCCCCGCCCTCGACGAGGACGACGTCAACGCCGTCGAGGTGATGATCGAGCGCGCCCTCGAGGCCTTGGACGTGGCCCAAAGCCACGAGGAGGCTGCCATCGAGAAGAGGCGGGACTTCGAGATCGAGGCCGCCGAGTTCCAGGCGGAGCTCGTAGGCATCAAGCACGAGTACGAGGAGCAGCTCGGCGAGATCTGCGGCACCTTCGTGGGCACGGACGGGCGTGTCTACCCGGCGATCCCGCGCTACGCCCACCTGAACCCCGAGGTGGCCCACCTCGACGACCCCTGCGGTGCCGTGGGCGGCGGAGAGATCTGGCTGAAGCACTCCGACCTCGAGGTCGCACACCTCAACGTTCAGCGCGTCCGCCAGGAGATGAAGAACGTCAAGGAGCAGGCCAGGATCGAGACCGAGAGAGTAGCGACCCAGTGCAAGCTCATCTACGAGGACGTCGAGGTCTTCTTGGAGAAGCAGAACGCGGTCGACGGCCTGCAGCGCACCATCGACGGCCTCGACGTGGCCATCAGCCAGCTCGACAAGATCCTGGAGTTCTTCACCGAGCTCACCGCCCGGGTCGCCGACCAGTCGGAGGCGGACAAGCCCTGGGAGGCGGTGATGAAGGCGAGCTCCACCGCCGTGTGGATGACCGCCTCCATCGCGCACTTCGCGGCGACCATGTCCATGGAGATCGTCATCGCCACGAAGGAGGCCGAGATCCGCGAGCTCGAGAAGAGCTACGAGGCCTACACAATCGGCCGCGAGTGCGACTACCTCAGCGCGGACCTCGTCTACACCCTGCGCGAGATCCACCTGGACATGAAGCTCTTGGAGCTCGATGCCCTCAACGCCATCTGGGACACGCAGGTCGTGATGAGCGAGATCCAGCAGCTCGACAACAACCGCAAGCGCCTCGAAGGTCAGTGGCGTGAGGCCGAGCAGCTCGTCATCGACGTCGCGGCGGCGGCCAACGACCCGAACATCCGCATCTACAAGAACGACGCCATCATCAACGCCGACCGCAGCTTCGAGCGGGCCTTGAGGGAGGTCTACCGGGCCACCAAGGTCTTCGAGTATTACACGAGCCAGAGCTACGCCGACGCCGAGAAGCTCTTCTTAGTCCGAATGGTGGGCGCCGGCGACGTCAACCTGCAGCAGTACCTGCTCGAGCTTCAGGAGGCCTTCTACGTCTTCGAGGAGCAGTTCGGGAACCCCGACGCCCGCGTGCAGGTCATCTCGGTGCGCGACGACGTCTTCAAGATCCCGCGCTACTCCAACGACGGCAGCCCGCGGGTGCTCGCGCACGAGGAGCGCGTGGCGAAGTTCCGCCGCCAGCTCACCGACCCGAAGCTCTTGGACGAGCACGGCTGGGTGGTCGTCAACTTCAACACCAACTTCGGCATGCTCTCGCCCCTGACCGTCGCCCACAAGGTGCTCTTCATCGAGGCCGAGATCTTCGGCGACGCGGGCGACTCGGTGGGCCGGGTCTACGTGCGACAGGCCGGCACCGGCAGCGTCGACGGCACCGACGGGCGCCGCCGCTTCTACGCCTTCCCGCCCCGCACCGCAGTCCTCAACCTCGCCTTCAACGGCGACGAGCGCACCTTCGGCCCCGCCGGCGGCGAGGTCACGGGCCCGACGAGCAGCATCTACCGGAGCTACCGCTTCCGCGACCGGCCCTTCGTGAACTCGAACTGGCAGATCGTGTTGAACCAGCGCACGGAGTCGGTCAACGAGGACATCAACCTGACGGGCCTCGACGACATCGTGCTCTACGTCTACTACACGGACTTCACGAAGCTCTGAAGCGGCGCTCCCCGCCCCTTGACAGGAACACCCCGATCCGGGCACTTCCGGGCCCCCGGGAACACCAAAGGGAGCGCCAGATGACCGTGCAGAACCCTCCCGTCGAGGTGCCGCCGTCGGCGGCCGCCATGCTGCTGCAGAACGTGGAGCGCTTCGGTGACGCCCCCTTCCTACACGCCATGCGAAACGGCCGCTGGGAGGCCCTGACCTGGCGGGAGGTGGAGGACCGGGTCAGGCGCACCGCCCTCGGGCTCATCCGCTTCGGCCTCGAGTTCAGCGAGCGGGCCGCCATCTTGTCCGAGAACAGGCCCGAGTGGCTGATCGCGGACTTCGGCACCCAGTTCGCCGGCGCCGCCAACGCTCCCATCTACACGACCAACACGCCCGCCCAGTGTGCCTACGTCGTCCGCGACTCGGGCGCGCGCGTGTGCTTCGTGTCGAAGCCCGACCTCCTGCAGAAGCTCCAAGACGCCGCCGAGCAGATGCCCGACCTCGAGCTCGTCGTCAGCTTCGAGCCGACGGACCTCGAGAAGGTGGGCAACGCCGAGGTCATCACCCTGGAGGAGCTCTGGGTCCGCGGCGACGCGGCGGACAGCAACGAGGTCGAGCGCAGGCTGAGCCGCCTGGGGCACGACGACCTGCTCACGCTCATCTACACGAGCGGCACGACCGGAGAGCCCAAGGGGGTCATGCTCACCCACGGAAACATCTGCTCGAACGCGTCGGCCACCGGGGCCGAGGTCTACGTCGGGCCCGAAGACATCTTCTTGAGCTTCCTGCCCCTGTCTCACTCATTCGAGCGCATGGCCGGGCACTTCGTAGCCACCTACGTCGGCTCGAAGATCTACTACGCCGAGAGCATCGAGCGCCTGCTGGACAACCTCGCCGACGTGAGGCCCACGGTCATGGCCTCGG
>CAZQPP010000458.1:0-6941 GCA_964594295.1 uncultured Myxococcales bacterium
GTGCACTCGCGGTCTGTGGTGTCGGTGCAAGCGGCGGTCTCGTACTCGGTGTCGGCGCAGACGGTGCACGCCGTGCACTCGCGGTCTGTGGTGTCGGTGCAAGCGGCGGTCTCGTACTCGGTGTCGGAGCAGACCGTGCAGGCGACACACGCCTCTCCGTAGTAGCCCTCGTCGCAGCCCGTCTTGGTCGGAGCATCCTCCCGAGGAACAGGGGCGTCGGCCTCGTCACTCGTCTCCTTCACGTCGCCTGCCGGCGGCTGGATGGGCGCGTCTTCAGAGGGGGCAGCGCCGCCGCCGTCCCCCACGGCGCAGCCCGCTGCGGCCGCGACCGAGACCATGATCAGAACAGCAAAGCTAATACCCGGCGTGTGCGGAAAGGCCTTCACTGAGCACCTCCTCTCTAGGTGTTTGGCTGGGCAGGTGGTTTGTAGCCGAGACGCTGCAACCACGGGGCGCTTCCCGAGCGAAACGCCCTGGCTGCCGCAGGAGCAGACCAGAATGGGCGGTCGGATCTCAAGTCCGGCCACCGCTTGCCCAACTCTCCCGGTGCGGTGAGAATCGCCCGCGATGCTCACACCTCCGCCAGACGCCGACCCGGCCCCACCCGAGCGCGGCGACGTGGCCGTCTTCGCGGCCCTTCTGATCCTGCTGTCGGTGGTGGTGTGGTTCCGCTATGCGCCCCACTCCTACCTGCACGGGGACGGGGCCATGTACTTCACCATGTGCCGGGCTCTCCTGGAGAAGGGCACGCTGCGTATGGAGGAGGTGCACCCGCGCTCCTGGTACGAGCAGGACCTGGGCTGGAACCGGGAGATGACCCTCGACTGGAGCAACATCGCGGTCGGGAGCGACGGCTCGTGGAGGCCCAAGCACCCGATCCTGCTGCCCCTGCTGGCGTTGCCCTTCTTCGCCGCCATGGGCGCGGTCGGTCTGCTCGTCTTCAACCTGCTCAGCGCCACGCTGGGCCTCTTCGGGGGATATCGCCTCGCCCGCCGCATCCTTCCCCGGGCGCCGCCGGCGGCCTTCGTCGCGGGGCTCGCGCTCGTCCTGCCGTGGCCGCTCTTCCTCGACCAGGTCTACTCCGTCTCCAACGACCTGCTCTACGCCGCCTTCATCGTATGGGGCTGCGAGTGCGCGCTCGCGCGCCGCCCTAGGGCCGCTGGCTTCTTGCTGGGCCTGGCCGTCTTCGCGAAGGTGACGAACCTGCTCATCGTGGCGCCGCTGGGTGTCTGGCTCCTGCTCCGGCCCGAGCTGAGCGAGGAGCCGAAGGCGCGGCTGAAGATGATCGCCGCCGGCGCCGTGCCGGTCCTGGCGCTCCTCGTGCTGAACTGGGCATGGTTCGGCAGCCCGCTGACCACTCCCTACAACCGCATCCTGGCGCGCACGGGCGGGGAGGCCGTCGTGGCGGACAACGCCGCCCGCTTCGCGTGGCCGTCGGTGGCGGGAATCGTGCGGCTCTGGACCTTCCCGGTGCGCGGCATAGAGGCCTACGCTCCGTTGCTGCCGCTGGTTGCGGCCGGGGCGCTCGTCCCGGCTCGCTCCCTGGGGCCGTGCCTCGGCGCGAGGGCCGCCTTCCTCGTGGCCTCCGTGCTTCACCTGCTCTTCCTGAGCGGCTACGAGTACGTGCACGCCCGCTTCTTCTCGGTCGTCGCGCTGCTGGGTGTTGTCTGGGCAGGGCTCGTCGCGTGGTGGGTGGGCTCGCTTATCTCGGGCTTGCTGAAGCTCTCGGCCCGGGCGGGCGGTCTCGCCGCGAGGGCTGCTCGCGGCCGCGCAGCCTGGCTGGCCTCGGCTCCGGTCGCCCTCGCCCTGGTCTGCCTGCTCGCGCTCCTCGCCGCGGCCCTTGTGAGGCACGCGCCGGGGCGCGCCTGGCGCCTCAGCGAAGCGGTCGAGGGCGCGAAGGTCTACCTCGGCACGCTCCCCTGCGACTACTTCAACGCCTACCACCACAAGTGGGAGTGTGCCCGGAAGGAGCAGGGCGGCTGGTCCATGTGGGGCGAGGCCATCGGTGAGCAGTGCCGCGTTGACGGCGAGCCGGGCCCGGGCTTCTGGGCGCACCCCAACCCGGGCCGCGCGGCGCGCCGCCTCGAGGTGGACCTGCCCGAGTCGGAGGGGCACCTCCTGCTCTCGGCGGCCATGGACGACAGCGCGCGCAAGGCCGGCGTGAAGGTGCGCTTCCTGCTCGACGGGGAGCCGGTCTGGGAGCCTACGGTGGCCCGCGGCGGGGAGACCCTCGAGCAGCTCGTCGAGCTGGCCGGGCGGAAGCTCCTGACCGTCGAGGTGCCGGTGCAGGCCTACCGCGATCGCGCCCTCTGCGTAGATGCCGCCTACGCCCCGCCGAGCCAGGCGAGCACGCCCACGAGCAGCACGAAGTAGATGCCCACGCAGGCGTAGACCAGATTCCAGTTGGTGGTGCCCTCGTCGAGGGGCTCGAGCTCGGGGTGGCGCCTCTCGGAGCGGTCCCAGGAGCTCACCGCCGCGGCCACCGCGACCGCCGCCACGAAGCCGGTGACGTTCCACCACAGCCACGAGACGCTGCTGGTCAGCCAGAGGGCCAGGTTCAGGACGACACCTGCCGCGACACCGACCTTCACCCCGAGGGCGCTCATGTTCTTCGAGACGATGCCCACGAGGAAGACCGCCAGGATCGGCCCGTAGAGCACGCTCCCGACGGCGTTGATGAGCTCCAAGGTGGTCTTGTTCCCCTCTCCGGCGCTGTGGAAGACGAGCGCCATGCCGACGGCGAAGGCTCCCCAAACAGCCGTGAGGAGCTTGCTCGCGATCAGGTAGTGGCGGTCGTCGGCGTCCTTCTTGATGTAGCGTTTGTAGACGTCTTGCACGGTCACCGCGGAGAGCGAGTTCAGCGCCGAGTCCAGGCTCGACATCAGGGCCGACACGATGGCGACGAAGATGAAGCCGATGACCCCGTGGGGCAGGTAGGAGAGGATGAAGAGCGGCACCAGGCGATCGGGCTCATTCTGCAGCGTGGCCCTCGCCTCCTCGGCGTTGGTCCCGAGGATGCCGCCGATCTCGGTGAAGAACTCGGGGCGCGCCGCCACCGCGCCGATCATCACGCCCATGACGCAGTAGCAGAGCACGATTGGGAAGCGGCCGTAGGCGTTGAGCAGCAGGGACTTGCGGATGCCCGGCACGTCCCCGACGGATAGCTCGCGCTGCACCTGGCTTTGGTCGCAGCCGTAGTAGGAGGCGTAGAGGAAGATGCCGCCCAGGGTCATGGGCCAGAACCCGAACTCGGTCTCCTTGCTCCCGCCGAATTGGTCGAAGCGGAGCACCTGCATCCTCTCGGCCGGGAAGAGCTCCCACGCTCCGCTCCAGCCCACCATGGACATGGCGACCGCGCCGAGGAGCACGATGCCCACGACGATGAAGCCCATCTGGATGACGTCGGAGAGGATGACCCCCTCCATGCCGCCGAGCATGTCGTAGACGATGGTCACGAGCCCGATGCCCAGGATCGCCGTGGTGGTCTCGACGCCGAGCGCCGCCGACACGATGATGCCGCCGGCGAGCACCCCCACCGCCGTCCCGAGCCCGCGGCCGACCTGGAAGAGCACGCTCACGAGCGCCCTTGTCTGCTCGTCGTAGCGGCGCTCGAGGTACTCGTAGATGCTGATGACCTTCGCGCGGTGCAGCGTGGGGATGATGAAGGCCATTACGATGATCAGCCCCAGCGGCACCCCAAGCTCGTAGGCGAGCCACTTCAGGCCGCCCCCTTCCTTCATCGCCACGAAGGCGGGCGCCGACACGAAGCTGATGGCGCTCAGCTGTGTAGCCAGGGTCGACAACCCCGACTGCCACCACTTCACCTTCCCGCCGGCGAGGTAGTAGTCCTTCATGTCGCCCTGGGACTTGCCCAGGAACGCACCCATCCCGATTAGCCCCGCCATGTAGACGACGACGACGACCCAGTCCAAGACGTTCATGGCCAAGCCTGTAACACCGCCGTCGCGGGGGCGGCAAGCTCGGGCCCCGGTGGCTATTGCCGCCCGTGCTCCCGCTGGATACCATCCGGCTCCCTGTTGACAGGCACCTGGTCGGCGCGAGCTCGTTCCGCGCTGCGGAATCGTTGGCGCTTGCGGGGTGATGGTGTTGCCGATGCTTCGGACCACGGGCAGCCTTTTGTTGCGGCGCCTCGGCGCTCGGATGAGGGCTGGCGCGTTGTGGGCCGCGCTCGTGCTGCCGGTCGGCGTCGCGGGCTGCGATGAGCCCGGGGAGCTGCGCGGCCTGCCGGACATCGCCGTCCGGGTCGTCGGGGACGACGGCGCCGCCGCCGGCGTGGCGAGCGATGGCGCCGGTGGCGAGGCGGGCGGCACGGGAGCGACCGATGCCGCTGACGGGGGCGCTCCGGAGGTCGCGATCGACGTGCCGCCCGAGCCGGGGGTCGTCATCCGCGTGGAGCCGGCCGAGCTGACCTTCGGCGCGGTGCCCGTCGGCAGCAGCGCACAGCAGGTCGTGACCGTGCGGCACGCGGGCAGCGAGGGAGTGATCGAGATCACGAAGGTGACCCTGGTGACGGAGTCCACAGACCTCACCCTGGTTCCGCCCACCAGGACGGAGCTCGACGCGGGCGCTTCGGCCGAGATCGCCGTGAGGTACCAGCCCACGGACCACGAGCCCGACTCCGGGGTGCTGCGCATCGCCCACAACGCACCCAAGCCCGGCCCCGAAGCGCTCGAGGTGCCGGTGCGCACGCTCCGCCTGCGGGGGAGCCTGATGGTCATCCCGAACCCGGCCTCCTTCGGCGCGGTCCCCTCCGGGCAGACCGACCAGATGAGGATCGAGCTGGTCAACGCGGGCGCTGGCAACCTGACGATCCACGAAGTCGAGCTCCGGAGCGACAGCAGCGAGGGCTTCGCGGTCTCCGGCGCGGTCGGCGCCGGCGGTCACCCCGTCACTCTCCCGAGCACGCTCGCCCCCGCGGAGGAGCTCTTTGTCCGAGCCACGTACACGCCGGCGGGCCCCGGAGATGACGTGGGCACCCTCGTCGTCGAGAGCGACGACCCCGCGCGGCCCGTGACCGAGGTCAAGCTCCTCGGCCACGGCGTGGGCGCCGAGATGGCTGTCCTTCCCCCCGTCGTCGACCTCGGCTTCGTGGGCACCGGCGAGCACGCCGAGGCCGCCGTTCGGATTCTGAACAAGGGGAACGACGCCCTCGATCTCGAGGAGGTGAAGCTCTCGAGCGGATCTCACGAGAAGCTCGGCCTCAGAGACCTCCCCGAGCGCTTGCCTGTCCAGATCGCGCCCGAGGACGGCCTCGCCTTCGAGGTCGTGTTCGACCCGCTCAGGTCCTTCGGCGCGGGCCCTCAGAGCGTGGGCGGCGTCGTTGTCCGGACGGGCGTGGGGGAGCTGACGGTCCCGGTCTACGCGAGTGGGAGGGAGCCGCTGCTCGTCGTGACGCCGGCTGACGGAGTGGACTTCGGGTTCACGGCTTACGCTCAGGTCACCGAGCGCACGGTCGTCCTCTTCAACGGCGGCGAGGCGGCGCTCGAGATCGGCCGCATCACCATAGAGGATGACCCGGCAGGAGAGTTCGGCGTCGCCCGGATAGACGGCGACGACGACCCCAGCTTCCCCCTGGTCATCGCCACCTCGCGAGCCAGCGAGCTCGTGGTGACCTACGAGAACAAGACGGGGAGCGGAGGTTTCGCCGAGGCGCTCTTGAGGATCGAGAGCAACGACGGGGCTCGGCCGACCTACGAGCTCGAGCTGAGCGCGCGAAGGCCCGCTGCCGGGGAGTGCAAGGTGGGCTTCTCGCCGAGGGTGCTCCGATTCGGCGACGTGGCTCCCGGCTCGAGCAAGACCATGGAGCTCATGCTCATCAACTTCGGCAGTGGTGACTGCCGGATCCCGGACCTCGAGGACCCCGATCGGCTGCGCGTGGACGACTGCGCGGCCGCCAACCCGGGCTCCGCGAGCCCAGGGGGCGTTTGCACGCGCGGCGCGGGTACGACCTCCCAGACCTCGCAGCGCTTCCAGGCCACAGACCCGCCTCTGCCGGCGCTCATCAAGCCCGGCGAGCTCGTGTCCATGCAGGTCCGATTCGCGCCCCCCGCCGACGCGAGCGGCAATGAAGAGGGCTCGGGCAGCTACCAGGCTCTGGTCTCGATGAAGGTCTTCGACGTCAACGCCGAGGACACCGAGGTGTGGGCCCCCGCCGAGGCGGCCGATCCGACGAACACCGCCGTCGAGCCCAACCTCACCGGCGCGGCCGTCGAATGAGGCAGGGGGCGCTGGCCGGCGTCAGGCTCTCCCGGTATCGTCCTCCAGCTTCCGGAGCCGTCCCCGACCAGGGCTGACCGGGCCGGAACCCTCGGAGGAGTCGCGCATGGAGCCGTTGGTACGCCTGCACCGGTTGGTCGAGCGGTGCACCGAGGAAGGGCTTGTCGCGGGCGCCGAGGCGGAGATCTCGAAGCTCCGCAGGCAGCTGGAGGAGGAGCCCTGGGTGGTCGCCCTGCTCGGGGACTACAACGCCGGGAAGACGACCCTCCTGAACGCCCTCGCCGGCGCCGATCTGTATCGCAGCGGGCCGACGCCGACGACCGACGCCGCTCAGCGTCACGACCTCGCCCCGGGGCTGACGATCGTGGACCTGCCGGGCCTGGCGGCGCCCGACGGGAGCGGCGAGGCGCTCGTGGCCGAGGAGGCGGGCAGGGCGAGCTGTGCGATCCTCTGCCTGAACGCGGCGAGCGTGGACGCGAAGGCAGGCCTCGCTCCCCTCGATCACCTGGGAGAAGGCACGCCGCTCTTTGCCGTGGTCAACGTCCGCAGCGAGGGGGAGACGCGCGAGGCGCCGGTGCTCGAGGCCGCCCTCCGCGAGCGCATCGTCACCGGGGCGACCTCTGCCCGCCTCGCCGGGGTCTTCGCGGTGAACGCGGACGCCGGCCTGCGAGGGGCGGTGGAGGGGAAGCTGCGCCTTCGGGAGG
>CAZQPP010000459.1:0-6932 GCA_964594295.1 uncultured Myxococcales bacterium
GTGCTCGAGCTGTTCACGCGCAGCATGACCTGGGCGTGGCGGTAGGGGAAGTCCACGAGGCGGTCGAAGTCGTCGGGGTCGCCGCTGGCCGAGTAGAGCAGGAAGTACTGGGCGATGAGCTCCTTCGTGTCGGGGACCTTGTCGTAGGCCTCGTCCCCGTCGTGCATCACCTCGTTCATCTGCTTCATCACGGTCGCGATGGAGCTCGTGATGTCGATGTTGGGGTGCTCCTCCATGTGGGTCTGGAGCTCGTCGATGGCCCTCATCACCTCCGGGCGCTTGACGAAGTCGTCCTCGCCGCCGGCCGCCACTACCGACAGGCCGAGGGCGCCGCCGAAGTTGTCGTTGGCCACGTTCATGGCCTTCGGGACGGGGGCGCCGGGCGGGTAGTAGTTCACCGGGTTCGTGTCCACGACGACGAGGCGGATGCCGGTCGCGACGACGGCGACGACTATGACGATGCCCACGATCACGCCCCGCGGGTGGAGCGACACCCACCGGGCGGTGCGGTGGAGCATGCGGTCGAGCAGGGCGCGGCGCTTGCCCTCGCGGCCGAGCACGGGCTTCGCTCGCGGGAGCACGGCCAGGACCGCCGGGATGAAGAGCAGGCTCGCCGCCAGCGCGAAGATCACCCCGGCGCTCGCCAGGATCCCCATCTGCTTGGCCGGCACGATGAGGTGGCTGAGCAGGCACAAGAGCCCCGCGGCGGTCGTCACGGCCGTGGCCATCACGGGCTTCGAGAGGTGCTCGATCCCGTCTTGAGCAAGGGCCCGCGAGTCGAGCGTGGTGCCGGGGGTGTTCACCTCCTGGTAGCGGGCGAACACGTGGATGCCGTAGTCGTTGGCCACCGCCAGCAGCACCACCGGGAGGATCACGCTCACCATGTGGATCTTCCAGCCGAGCACGGGGATGAGGCCCATGGCCACGACGATGGCCATGATGGTGACGAAGAAGGGGAGGAGCACCCCGCGGGCCTGCCGGAAGGCCACGAGCAGGAAGATGAACATGAGCAGCAGCCCGAAGGGCAGGAACTTGCGCATGTCCCCCGGGATGTCCCGGCTGACGTGGATTCGCGCCACCGGCATGCCGGCGATCTCGACGTGCTCCGCCCCCGGGTGCGTGGCGACGATCTCCTTCACCTTCTCGACCATCGCCTCGTCACCGGCGGAGAAGGAGAACATGCCGATGATGGCGGTGTGCTTGTAGTCCTTCGAGAGGATCGAGCCCCAGACCATGTCGTTGTCGCGCAGGCTCTCTCGCAGGGCCTCGCGGCGTTTCGTCGTCGTCGGCAGACGCCTGACGGCGGGGTCCACGATCATCGTGCCGTCCTCGCCCTTGATCTCCTTCGCCGTGAAGAGGCTCACTACCTTCTCGAAGCGCTTGTCCCTCTCCATAGCCTTGGAGACTGCCTTGACGCGCTTCAGGGTCTCCGGGCTCAGGATGTCGTCGCCTTCGGGCGCGCTGAAGGCCACGAGGATCATCTCCGACCCGCCGAAGAGCTCCTCGATGCGGTCGAGGTTCACGCGCGCCGGGAAGTCCTTCGGCAGCATCTCCTTGACCTCGGGCTCGATCTCGGCGCGCGGGATCTGGGAGCCGAAGGCCGCGGCGGTGCCGACGAAGAGCAGGATGTACAACCAGGGGTAACGAACGACGTGTGCGGCGATCCTGGTCGTCATCGGGTCTCCTTGTGTGCCGGCCGGTGCCCTAGAAGCTCGCCTTGAGCTCCACGAAGCCGGCGCTCATCGTCTCGTCGATCATTCCGAAGAGGGTCTCGTCCGGGCCGCCGTAGACCTCGGCGCCGGCTGTGACCGCGAGCGCGTCATCTACCTGGTAGACCAGCGTCGGGCGCACGAACCACTCCTCGGTGACCACGTTGACCGAGCCCAGCAGCGCGAGTGACAGGGTCTCGTAGAGCAGCTTCCACTCCACGCGGCCGAGCAGCTGGTGGCTCTGATCGTGAGTCTGGCCGGCGATGACGCGGTTCTTCCAGGCGATCTCGTCGGCGACGATGCTCTGGATCGCCGCCGGCACCTCGGTGAGGCCGGCGGGGATCTTCTCGGCCGCGGTCTCGAGGTCGAGCGTCCCGTGGGGCGGCTCGTCCGGGTCCAGCACGTGCCGGAAGACGTACTGCACGACGATCATGAAGTCCGAGACCTCCCGGTCGAAGCCCACCACGGCCTGGACGTCGGGGCGCGGCTTCCAGCGATCGTTTGTGTAGCCGAAGACCTGTCGCCAGGCGGCCTCGCCGCGCAGCCCGAACCAGTCGGAGACCGGCACGGCGAAGTCGAAGCCCACAACGTGGTGGCGGTAGGAGGTGAAGCGCACCCGCGGACCGGGGCTGCCTCCTTCGAGCACGAAGCCGTCGAGCACGACGCCCGGCACGGTCGAGGTGCCTATCAGGTAGGAGACCGAGCCTTCGAAGGCCGAGGTCTCGACGTGCAGGCGAGCCGCTCCGGTGCCGTTGTCGAGGCCGGCGTCCGGGTAGTCGGGCTCCGCGAAGGTGATAGGCCCCGGCAGGCTGAAGTCGGGCAGGCGCGTGGGCGCGAAGAGGGGCACCCAGATGAGCTCGAGCCGGCAGGGGTGGACGTTCCAGGTCGTGCGGAGGGCGAGGTTCGCCCGCCGCCGGTCGTCCTCGACGGCCGAGCGCACCGCCATGTCGCGCGGGGTGACGTTGTCGGTGGGGTTGTAGGCGTCGGCGCGCCCCCAGACCACTATCTGCCGGCCGAAGCGCAGGTCCAACGGCCCCAGCCAGAGGTTCACGTAGGCCTCTCGGAGGTCCACCGAGGTCTCCCCGGCGCCCGACACGGTGCCGCCGCGGAAGCGCATCTCCGCGAAGCCGTCTCCGAGGCTCCCCGTACGCGCCCGCAGCTTCAGGGCCGCCTCGCCGTAGCCGCTCTTGAGCTCCGCGTGGTCCCTGTCGGGCACCTTGCCCGCGAAGACGGAGCCGCGCAGGAAGCCGCCCCACTCGAGGGTGGTGCCGGTGCTCGTGGAGCCACCGCTCTCGGCCGGCTCCTCCTCGTCGGCCTCCTCCAAGGCCTGCTCGAAGAGGTCCTGGGCCGCAGCCGGGGTGGCGCCCAGACACGAGATGAGCAGGAAGCGGACGATCCAGCTCGCGCGTCGCATCGTCGCCTCAGGCGGCAGATCGGGACGACGAGCGCTCTGCGGACACGATCTGCTCGAAGGCGTCGGCGAAGCGGTCGATCTCCTCTTCGGTGTTGTAGCGCGAGAGGCTTATGCGCGCGGTGGACAGGGCCTGCTCCTCCGTGAGCCCGATGGCCAGCAGGACCGGGCTCGGGGTGAGCACCCGCGACGAGCAGGCCGATCGCGTCGACAGGTAGAAGCCCAACGAGTTCATGCGCGCGAGCATCGTCTTGCCGGCCACCCCTGCGACGGTCAGGCTCAGGTGGTTGCAGAGCCTGCCCTGCGCGGGGCCGTTGAGCTCGAGGCCGTCGAGGCGAGAGCGCAGCTTGTCGAGCAGGCGATCCCGCAGGGCGGCCATGGCCGTGGCGTGCTCGGGCGTGGCCAGCTCCACCGCCTTGGCGAAGCCCGCGATGGAGGCCGTGTTCATCGTTCCGGACCGTGTTCCCCCTTCCTGGCCGCCTCCTTTCATGTGCGGCGTCAGCTCCGTGCCGCGCTTGACGTAGAGCGCGCCGATGCCGGTGGGCCCGTGGATCTTGTGGCCGTTGATGCTCAGCAGGTCGACGCGGTCGCGCTTCACGTTGATGTCGGTCTTGGTGAAGCTCTGGCAGGCGTCCGCGTGGAAGAGCACGTCGTGCTTGCGGCAGACGGCGCCGAGCTTGGCCAGCGGCTGCACGACCCCGATCTCGTGGTTGCCGTGGATGATGCTCACCAGGCGCGTTCTGTCGGAGATGGCCTCCTCGAGCGCATCCGGGTCCACCCGGCCCGCCCGGTCCACCGGGAGCGTGATGACCTCGTAGCCGGACGCTCCTAGCGAGCCGACCGTCTCGGCCACGCTGGGGTGCTCTATGGGGGTCGTGATGATCTGGTCCTTGCCGGGCTTGGGCGGGACGCAGGATCCCAGGATGGCCAGGTTGTTCGCCTCGGTGCCGCCGCTCGTGAACACGATCTCCTCGGCCTTGGCTCCGAGGCGCTTGGCTATGAGCGACCTCGCGGCGTCAACCTGCTCGGCAGCCTTGACGCCGAGGTCGTGCAGGGCCGAGGCGTTGCCCGTCATCTCGGTGTGCACGCGGTAGATGACGTCGGCCACCTCCCTGGCTATCTGGCTCGTGGACGCGGAGTCGAAGTAGACGTCCTCGCCTCGCTCGACAGGGCACGCGAGGGAGGACCCCTCCTTCGACATCTCGCGCCCGTAGATCTTGTCGGCGATGTAGTTGAGGTAGCCGTGGCTCATGAAGCAGCACCCCTCCTCCTCGCCGAAGACGGCCTTGAGGGGGATGCGGGCGGCGTTGAAGAACACCGAGGTCACGCACGAAGGCTGGTTGCTGCGGTACTGGCTGCCCACCGAGAAGCCGAGATCTATCTTGAGCTTCCTCAGGTGGGCGGCGCGGTGCTCGGTCGAGTCCTTGTGGAGGGTGAGGGCGCGCAGGAACTCGAGGTCCGGGCGCTGGTCGGAGCTCACCCCGGCCTCGAAGTAGTGCGGCGTCACGAACTCCACGCCGCGGCTCCTGTAGACCTCGCTGAGCAGGTCCTTGACCGACTTGTGCTGCTCGAGGGCGTGGGCGTCGTAGAAGTTGGAGCCGTCCATCACCACGCCGATGCCGTGCTCCTGGCAGTAGTCCATGGTGAAGAGGTGCATCGAGACCTTGCAGCCCATGCACCACGAGTAGAAGAACTTGTACTGGACGTTGTCCTTGATGCAGTCGAGCACGCCGCCGCGCCTGTCGTTGACGAAGTCGCGGATGTCGATGATGCGGTGCTCGAGCTTGCCCGGGAAGATGCGGTCGAGCTGCTCCACCATCTTGCGCGAGCGCTCGACCCCCAACATGCCCGGCACCCGGTAGGTCATGAGGATGAGCTTGTCGAACTGCTCGGCGGTCTTGGTGGTGATGTAGGTGGAGTCGATTCCACCGGAGAAGAGGACTAGGGCGGTGCGCACGGGAACTCCTAGAGGGCCGCCATTATGGCAGCCAATGTCTTCGGCACAAGACCATCGAAGCTATAGGCTCAACATCCGCCGCAGGACCGACTGGAGGATGCCTCCGTTGCGCAGCGACTCCACCTCCTCTGCGATGTCGGCCCGGCAGATCACCGGCAGCTCGAGGGTCGAGCTGTCCTCGCGGTGCACCACGAGGGTCAGCTCCTTGCCGGGCTCGAGGCCGTCTTCGAGGCCGCGGATGTCGAAACGCTCGCGGCCCGTCAGGCCGTGGTCGCGCCAGGAGCTGCCCTCGCGGCTCTGGAGCGGCAGGACGCCCATGCCGACGAGGTTGCTGCGGTGGATGCGCTCGAAGGAGTCCGCGACCACCGCGCGCACGCCGAGCAGGGCGGTGCCCTTGGCCGCCCAGTCTCTGCTGGAGCCCATGCCGTACTGGTGGCCGGCGAGCACCACGAGGGGCACGCCTTCTTCGCGGTAGGCGGCGGCGGCGTCGAAGACCGACACCTGCTCCGCCTCGGGGAGCTTGAGGGTGAAGCCCCCCTCGACGCCGTCGAGCATGAGGTTGCGGATGCGCACGTTGGCGAAGGTGCCGCGCATCATGACCTCGTGGTTGCCGCGCCGCGAGCCGAAGGAGTTGAAGTCTCGGCGCTCGATGCCGTGCTCTCGCAGGTAGCGGCCGGCGGGGCCGTCCTCGGCGATGGCGCCGGCGGGGGAGATGTGATCGGTGGTGGTCGAGTCGCCGAGCATGAGCAGGGCCCGGGCGCCGGCGATGTCCGTGATGGGCGCGGGCTCGTCGCCCACGTCAGCGAAGAAAGGTGGCTCCCTCACGTAGGTGGACTCGCCGTCCCACGAGAACAGAGCGCTCGCCGGCGCCTCCATGGCCTGCCAGATCTCGTCACCCTCGAAGGCGTTGCCGTACTCGGCGCGGAAGGAGTCGGAGCTGAGAGAGGTCGCCACGAGGTCGGAGATCTCCGCCGGAGAGGGCCAGATCTCCCTCAGGAAGACCGGCTCGCCGTTGGGATCGTGGCCGATGGGCTCGTTGTCGAAGTCGAGGTCCATCCGCCCCGCGAGGGCGTAGGCCACCACGAGCATGGGCGAGGCCAGGTAGCTCGCGCGCACCTTGGGGTGGATGCGTCCTTCGAAGTTGCGGTTGCCGGACAGGACCGACGCCACCACGAGGCCGTGCTCGTCGATCGCGTCTTCGATCTCAATCGGCAGGGGGCCCGAGTTGCCGATGCATGTCGTGCAGCCGTAGCCGACCACGTGGAAGCGCAGGGCCTCCAAGAAGGGCATGAGGCCTGCCTGCTCCAGGTAGCGCGTGACTACCTTCGAGCCGGGCGCCAGCGAGGTCTTCACCCACGGTCGGGTCCGCAGGCCGGCCTCGACGGCCTTCCTCGCGAGCAGGCCGGCGCCGACCATGACCGAGGGGTTCGAGGTGTTGGTGCAGGAGGTGATGGCGGCGATGGTCACCGAGCCGTGGCGCAGCTCGATGGGCTCCCCGCCCCTCTCGAAGCGGGCGCTGGCGCCGACCGCCTCCGGTGCGAGGCCGAAGCCGCGCTTCACCACGGGCTGCTCGAGGGCGCCGCGGAAGCTCGACGGGAGATCGCTGAGGGCCACCAGGTCCTGCGGGCGCTTGGGGCCGGCGAGGGAGGGGAGCACGGTCGAGAGGTCCAGCTCCAGGAGCGACGAGAACGCGGGCTCCTCGCCTCCCTCTTCGCGGAAGAGGCCCGTCGCCCTGAGCACCCGCTCGACGAGGTCCGTGTGCTGCTCGTCGCGCCCGGTCTGCCGCAGGTAGCGCATGGTCTCGGCGTCGGGCGGGAAGTAGCCCATGGTCGCCCCGTACTCGGGCGCCATGTTG
>CAZQPP010000460.1:0-6931 GCA_964594295.1 uncultured Myxococcales bacterium
TGGTCTGCGAGGACGGGAAGGTGCTGAAGCGTGTCGGCGGCGCGTGGGGCTGCGGAACGGACGCGGACGACGACACGACCTACGCGGCCGGGACGGGGCTGCTGCTGAGCGGCACGGCCTTCTCGGTGGACTCGACGGCGCTGTCGCAGAGCTACGTGGACGAAGGGCAGGCCTCGGCGGTGAGCACGGCCATGCTGGCGGACGGGGCGGTGACGGGTGCGAAGATCGGCGTGGTCTGCGAGGACGGGAAGGTGCTGAAGCGTGTCGGCGGCGCGTGGGGCTGCGGGGCGGACGCGGACGCCAACACGACCTACACGGCGGGGACGGGGCTGCTGCTGAGCGACACGACCTTCTCGGTGGACGCGACGTCGTTGTCCCAGAGCTACGTGGACGAGGGGCAGACCGGCGCTGTGAGCGAGACCATGCTCGCCGACGGGGCCGTCGCCGAGGCGAAGATCGCCGCCGGCGCGGTGACGGCGTCGAAGATCGGCGTGGTCTGCGACGACGGGAAGGTGTTGAAGCGAGCCAGCGGGGCGTGGGCGTGCGGGACCGACGAGGACAACGGCACGGCCTACTCGGCCGGCACCGGCCTCAGCCTGTCGGGTACGACCTTCTCGCTGGACACGAGCCACACCGACGGTCGCTACTGGAGCCGCACCGGGAACTCGGGCACCACGGCCGGCACCGACTTCATCGGCACCACCGACGACGAGCCCTTCGAGATCAAGGTGAACGGCGTTCGAGTGCTGCGCCTCGAGCCGGACACCTACCCGAACGTCATCGCCGGGTACGCGTCCAACGCGGTCGGCTCGGGGGCCGTGGGCTCGGTCATCGCCGGCGGCGGCGGCTCCGCCCTCAACACCAACTCCGTTTACGACAGCTACGGGACCGTCAGCGGCGGCTTTGCCAACAAGGCCGGCAGCTCCGACGGCGACATCGAGTCTTCGAAGTACACGACCGTCGCCGGGGGCTATGACATCACCGCGACCGCAACCTACGCGACGGCGGGGGGTGGGCGCTCGAACGACGCTACGGGCTTCGGCTCGACCGTCGACGGCGGGGCGAGCAACAAGGCCAGCGAGACCTACGCGACGGTCGGCGGGGGGAACGGGAACAGCGCCTCCGGGGTCAACTCGGTCGTAGGAGGAGGCGCGTCGAACGCCGCCTCCGGGCTCTCCGCCGCCGTCGCCGGTGGGGCCGCCAACACCGCAAGCGAAGCCTATGCGACGGTCGGGGGCGGCTACGGAAACTCGGCCATGGGTGCGGAGTCGACGATCCCGGGGGGGCTCGAGAACTCGGCGAGCGGCATGCTGAGCTTCGCCGCGGGCAACAAGTCGGCCGCCAACGCAAACGGCTGCTTCGTCTGGAGCGACTACAGCGACGCGGCCAGCGGCGTCACCTGCAACACCGCCAACCGCTTCAAGGCGCGGGCGGCGGGCGGGTTCTTCTTCTTCACCGACTCGGCGGGCACCGCCGGCGCGCTCCTGTCCTCCAACAACGGCTCGTGGTCCTCCTTCAGCGACCGCAACCACAAGCGCGACATCACCCCGGTGGACCCGGCCGATGTCCTGGAGAAGCTCATGAGCCTCGAGATCTCCACCTGGGCCTACAAGAACGAGGCCGAAGGGGTGCTTCACATGGGCCCCATGGCCCAGGACTTCTTCGAGGCCTTCGGGCTCGGCGACAGCGACAGGCACATCACGGCGGTGGACGCCGAGGGGGTCGCCCTCGCTGCCGCCAAGGGGCTCTACGAGATGGGCGTCGAGAGCGAGCGGCGCGTCGAGGAGCTCGAGCGGGACCTGACGGAGCTGAGGCGCGCCAACGAGCTGCTCCGGGGCGAGAACGAGGCGCTGAAGGTGGACGTAGCCCGCATCAAGGCGAGCCTCGGGCTCTGAGCTCCTACATGCACGTCCCCGTGGGGTCGTCGCACATCATGGGGAACATGCACTCGCCACAGCTCCCGTCGCAGCCGTCGTTGCCGCACTGCTTCCCGGAGCAGTCCGGCGTGCAGGGCTCGCAGCTGTTGCTCTGCTGGTTGCAGGTGTCGGGGGGCGTGCAGTCTGCGTCGGAGTTACAGCAGCCCGGGACCGGCTCGTAGGTGCAGCCGATGGTCGGGTCGCACCAGTCGGTGGTGCAGGGGTCGCCGTCGTCGCACTCGGGGGGCGTCCCCGGGAGGCAGGTGCCGGAGGGTTGCTGGCAGGTCTCGACGCCGTTGCAGGCGTTGTGGTCGTTGCACCTCGGCGTGAAGACGCACTGCCCGGTCGTCGTGTTGCAGGAGTCGTCGGTACACAGGTCGCTGTCGTCACATGTCTTCGGGGTGTTCTGGCATCCGACGGATGGGTCGCAGGAGTCCGTGGTGCAGGCGTTCTTGTCGTCGCAGGAGCTCTGCGGGAAGGAGCACGTGCCCGTGTCCGGATCGCAGACGTCGTCGGTGCAGGGGTCGCTGTCGTTGCACGTGACCGGGGTGCCCGGCATGCACGTGCCGTAGGCGGAGTCGCACCACTCCTCGCCGTTGCAGGCGTCGCCGTCGTCGCACTGCTTCTGCGGGTAGCTGCACCGTCCGGTGTCCGGGTCGCAGACGTCGTCGGTGCAGGAGTTGCCGTCGCTGCACTCGACCGGAGTGCCCTCCAAGCAGCCGTCGCCGGGGTCGCAGTCCTCCACGCCGTTGCAGGCGTCGCCGTCGTCGCACTGCAGGGGCGTCTCTCTGCACCTGCCCTCCGTGCACACGACTACGAGGCAGGCGTCCTCGTTCCTGCACATGGCGTCCTCCGAGCAGTACTCTCCGGCCACGCAGTCGGCGACGGGCTCGTGGCTGCAGCCCGTGCTCGGGTCGCAGACGTCGGCGGTGCAGGGGTCGCCGTCGACGCAGTGCTCGGGGCCGTGCTTGCACCCCGAGGTGGGATCGCACCAGTCCACGGTGCAGACGTCGTCGTCGTCGCAGTCGAGGGGCGCAGCGTGACACTTGGAGTCCGCCCCGCAGGTGAAGGTCACGCACGCGTCGTCGCTCGTGCAGTCCCCGTCGTCGCTGCAGTCGCCGCCGCAGCCTTCGATGGGGTCGGCCGTGCAGCCGAGCTTCGGGTCGCAGTAGTCGGCCGTGCAGTCGTCGCCGTCGTCGCAGACCACCGGCTCCGGGTGGCAATGTGAGTCGGCCCCGCACACGAGCGGGAGGCAGGCGTCGTACTCGTCGCAGATCGCGCCCGGGCTGGCGCAGGTGGCGCCGCAAGCGGCACCGAGGTGGTTGTGCCAGCAGCCGAAGCGCTCCATGCAGCGGTCCTTCGTGCACTCGTCCCCGTCGTCGCAGGACATGGGGGTGTTCTGGCAGCCGAGGACCGGGTCGCAGGTGTCGTGGGTGCAGATGTCTCCGTCGTCGCAGCTCTTGGCCACGTTGGAGCACCCGGTCGCCAGGTCGCATGAGTCCGTGGTGCAGACGTCGCCGTCGTCGCAGTCGAGCGTCTCCGCCTCGCACTTGCCGCCCGTCCCACATGACAGGGTGACGCAGGCGTTGGAGGGGTCCGAGCAGTGGTCGTCGGTCGTGCAGCCGGTGCCGCAGGTCGCGATGTCGTCGAACTCGCAGCCCAGCCGCTCGGTGCAGTAGTCGAAGGTGCAGACGTCGCCGTCGTCGCACACCGTCGGGGCGCCGCCGACGCACAAGCCGTCGCTGCAGGTGTCGTTGTCGGTGCAGGGCTCACCGTCGTCGCAGCCCGCGCCGTCGTTGCCGGGCTCTGCCACGCAGGAGAGCTTGGCGATGTTGCAGACCTCCACCGTGCAGGGATCCTCGTCCTCGTCGCAGTCGAGGTCGAAGAGGCACCCCGGCGGCGGGCAGGCGTCCGGGCAGCCGTCGGCGTCCTCGTCTACGGGCTTCCCGTAGCGGCACTCCTCGTCGAAGCTCGGGCAGTCCTCGCAGGTCTCCCCGCAGGGGTCGCCGTCGCCGTTGTCCACGGCGTGCTGCCCGCTGTCGCACTGCACGTCTTCGCAGCACGCGTCTCCCACGCCGTCGCCGTCGGAGTCGGTCTGGTCCGGGTTGTCGACGTCGGGGCAGTTGTCGACGGAGTAGGCGATGTTGTCGGCGTCGTTGTCGTTGTCGCAGGCGTCGCCGATGCCGTCGCCGTCGGTGTCGGCCTGGTCCTCGTTCCGCGTGGACCCGCAGTTGTCGGCGCCGTCGAGCCAGTTGTCGTTGTCGGTGTCCTCGACCGCGCCGTCGCAGTCCTCCGGGGCCGAGTACATGTCCTCGGAGCAGTCCCGGGCGCAGTACCCGTCCCCATCCGCGGCCTCGTCGACCTGGCCGTCACAGTCGTTGTCCTCCTGGTCGCAGATCTCCGGCGCCGGGCCCTGGTCGGCGACGCAGGTGAGCACGCGGCCCATGCAAACCCGCTTGCCCGTGGCGCACGGTCCCATCATCTCGGTGGCGCAGGCGTCGCCTACGCCGGCCACGCTCTCGTCCACCTCCCCGTCGCAGTCGTTGTCCCTGCCGTCGCAGAGCTCTTCGGCCTGCGGGTAGCTGCGCCGGTCGCTGTCGTCGCAGTCGCCGTCGCTCGTCAGCACCGAGCCCCCCGGCGGCTCGCAGAAGCAGGCGCTCGTCGAGGTGCCCGGCGCGTCGGCGGCAGGCGGCGCCTCCCACTTCGGCGGCTCGTCGGCCTCCTTCTCGACGTCCTCGCCGAAGCCGTTGCGGTGGCCGACCTGCGCTCCGCCGAAGCCGTCTCCGTCGTTGTCGTAGTAGTAGACGACGCAGCCGTCCGGCTCGTCGGTGGGGTCGTCGATCTCGCCGTCGCAGTCGTTGTCGAGGTTGTCGCAGATCTCCTTCGCGCCCGGGTAGACGGCAGGCTCGAGGGGCCCGCAGTGGTCCACCTCGTCGGGGTAGCCGTCGCCGTCGTCGTCGCCGTCGCAGGCGTTCCCGAGGCCGTCGTCGTCGAAGTCGCCCTGGTCGTCGCTGTCGCCGGAGCAGATCTCCGCCTGGCCGGGGTTCGGGAGGTCGGGGCAGTTGTCCGAGGCGTCGGGCACGCCGTCGCTGTCACGGTCGCCCTGGCAGATGTTGCCCACGCCGTCCTGGTCCGTGTCCCGCTGGTCGTCGTTCGCCATCCAGGGGCAGTTGTCGTCGCCGTCCGCCACCCCGTCCTCGTCGTCGTCGTCGTCACAGGCGTTCCCGCGGCCGTCGCCGTCCCGGTCGCCCTGGCCCGGGTTCGGGGTGTCGGGGCAGTTGTCTCCCCCTTCCCACTGCACCTCCTCGGCGCCGTCGTTGTCGTCGTCGCGGTCGCAGGCGTCGCCGGCCCCGTCGTTGTCGGCGTCGGCCTGGTCGGCGTTCGCGTCGAGGGTGCAGTTGTCGGCGCCGTCGAGGACCCCGTCGTTGTCGCTGTCGTCGTCGCACGCGTTGCCGAGGCGGTCCTGGTCGCGGTCTCCCTGTCCGGGGTTCGCCACCTGTGGGCAGTTGTCGATGACGTCCACGACGCCGTCGCCGTCGCCGTCGAGCTCGCACGCGTCTCCGTCGGCGTCCCCGTCGATGTTCGACTGGTCGGCGTTCGGCAGGGTGGGGCAGTTGTCGCTGACGTCAGCCACGCCGTCGCCGTCGAAGTCCCCTTCGCACTCGTCACCGCGTTTCCCCGACGCGCTGGCCTGGGCCGCGTTCGGGACCAGCGGGCAGTTGTCCTGGTCGTTGTCGACGCCGTCGTTGTCCACGTCCTCGTCGAAGGGATCGGGGGTGCCGTCACCGTCGGCGTCGAAGTCCTCGTCGACCTCGCCGTCGCAGTCGTCGTCCACGTTGTTCCAGCGCTCGGGGCTGCCGGGGCTCACCATGGGGGTCGTGTCGTCACAGTCGCCGTGGAAGAGCGTGGGCGGACACTCCTGGCCTCCCTTCGTGCCCTCCGGCGGCACCGTCGGCACCCAGTTCTCCATGCAGGTGCAGTCGCTGCCGGCGAGGCCGAAGCCGTCGCAGTCGGCGTCGACGTAGAAGCAGCCCGTGGCGCCGGCCTCGTCCGTCTCGCCGTCGCAGTCGTCGTCCCACCCGTTGCAGGCCTCGTTCGCCGCCGGGTGCGCCTCGGGGTTCCCGTCGTTGCAGTCGCCCCACTGCAGCACCCAGTCGTCCATCCCGGGGATGTCGGGCAGGTTGCTCGGGCACAAGCACGCGCTGACGCTCCCGTAGCCGTCTCCGTCCACGTCGGCGAAGTAGAGGGTGCAGTCGCCGCTGCCGGCCTCGTCGGCCTCACCGTCGCAGTTGTCGTCCACGCCGCCGTTGCAGACCTCCTCCGCGTCCGGGTTGACCTCGGGTGCGTCGTCGTCGCAGTCGCCGGCCTGCTCGGCCTCGTATGCGTACACCTCCGCGCAGAGGCACTTCTAGTCGAGCTCGACCGCGCCCTCGGGGTCCGGGTCGGCGCCGAAGCTGTCGCCGTCGCGGTCGGCGACGTAGTCGGTGCAACCCTCGGCGTCCTCCTCGTCGACATGGCCGTCGCAGTTGTCGTCCTTGCCGTTGCAGGCCTCCGGGGCGTCGGGGTGCACCGCCGGGTCGTCGTCGGCGCAGTCGAGGTCGCCCGGGTATCCGTCGTCGTCGTCGTCGTCGTCGCAGGCGTCGCCGTCGTCGTCGTCGTCGTAGTTGGACTGGTCCGCGTTGGGCTCGTAGGGGCAGTTGTCCTCGTCGTCGGGCACGCCGTCGCCGTCGTCGTCCACGTCGCACTCGTCGCCTTCGCCGTTCTGGTCCTGGTCGTCCTGGCCGGGGTTCGGGGGCAGCGCGGAGTTGTCGTCGGCGTCGGGCACGCCGTCCTCGTCGTCGTCCCCGTCGCAGCGGTCCCCGAGCCCGTCGCCGTCGCTGTCGTCCTGGCTCGGGTTGGCGTGGTTCGGGCAGTTGTCCTCGTGGTCGTGCACGGTGTCGTTGTCGTCGTCGTCGTCGCAGGCGTCGCCCTCACCGTCGCCGTCGAGGTCGTACTGGTCGGCGTTCGGCTCAACC
>CAZQPP010000461.1:0-6893 GCA_964594295.1 uncultured Myxococcales bacterium
CCCTGTCTACCGAGTAGCCCCCCTCAGGGAGGAAGCCCTAGCGCCGAAGCGACAGCACCCGGCGGCGCAGCGCAGCCGCACGCTCCTTCAGGTCCCCCTTCAACGACTTGTACCACCTCGCGTGCGGCGGGAAGCGCGGCCGCCGGGTGCTCGCCTTGCTCCACGGCGGCTGGCACACGCGGTTCCGCCTCTGGCTTCGCGGCAGCCCGTTGAGCTCGCAGTACAAGACGTGGGCAACGAAGTCGCAGGCCCAGTGCGGCTGGCGGTTCCACTTCGTCCGCGTCCCTCCCCGCGCCTCCTCCTCGTAGAACCACACGTGCGTCAGCTCGTGAAGGAGCACGCTGGCCACCCGCCTCCGCCTGACGTGGTTGTTGACCCAGATGATCGCAGGCTCCGTCCACGGCTGCGCGCACCCGTTGAAGTCAAGGCTGCCGTTGCAGGCCTTGGCGTCAGGCAACCGCACCTCGAGCTCCCGGTCGATGCGAAAGCCCAAGCCCCGGTAGTACTCGATCACCCGCCGAGCCTCGGCCCCGAGCCAGGCGGAGTCGTCACCCAACGCGTCGCCCCCAGCTCCCGGCCGTGCCTCAGGCGCCGCGATCGCGCCCCTCACCACGACCGCCGCCGCCCCAGTCCCGAGGAGGAGCGCCAGGACGACACGCCACCCGACAGAGAGCGTCATGGCGACCCACCCCGGCCCTCGCCCTCTTCCCGAAGCGTCTCCCGCACCTCGACGAGCAAACGCCCGAGCAGATCCTGCCCCCGCCCCTCCTGCCACCCCCAGACCGAGTCCCTCGGGGCATCCTCGTGGATCTCCCGCTCCCCCGTCGAGAGCAGGAGCTCACCCAACTCCGCGTGCTGGCGAAACTTCGCGAGCAGCCCCTTTCGCATGACCTCCACCTTCATGCCTTCCCAGCCCGCACGCAACGCCACCTTCCTCCCCAGCTTCTTCGCCTTCCCCGGCGTCCCCGCCCGCCGGACAACATCATGCTCAGCCTCCGTCCGCGCCTTGCTGGCCTGGAAGAAGTGCTCGACCGTCCCATACCTCCGCCCCCCCCCCGCAATCGAGCTCGGATAGAAGTTCGAGGACGCCGCCCCCGCTCCCCCCCGTCCGGGCCCGAAGAGCACCGGCCCATCCTCCTCCTCCTCACTCACCGCCAGCCGCGCCTCGATCTCCTGCCGCACCCTCTCCAGCTCCCCGTCCTGCCCATACGGCGCCACAAACGGCTCCACCGCCACCCACTGCCCCTTCTGCTCCGGGTGCACAACCACCTCCATGTCATCGACCAACAACACCTCCTCCACCGCCGCCCCCTCCACAAACGCCAGATCCTTCACCGTCCCCGACCACTCCACATACCCGATCGCCTCCACCACCTCCCCATCGACGATCCCCTCCCCAACCAGGTTCTCGAGAACACCCCGAGCGATGTCCTCACGCACGGTGGTGAACAGAACAACCACCTCAAAGCGATCAACAGCGAAGCGCAAGAACTCCCCGACCCCAGCCCGGGGGAACTGGCTGACCGCGTTCGAAACGAGCGTGCCTTCGAGGTCAAGTGCCAGAACCCGCTTCATTCCCAACTCCTCAGCTCGAGCTACTCACCGTGATCGAGCACACCACGTGCCGAATGGGAATACTACGCGCCGAATCCAGGCCATCTGACAACACCCATGCCGGGCGACTTCATCGACGTCCGGTCAAGACGCCCACCGGCACATCGACAACAACCACCGTCTCGCACCGTTCAGCGCAGGACAGCTGGAGAGGCACGCCCCCTCCGTCCAGCATGCCTTCGTGCCGATCATAAATCCACATCCGTTCCGCACCACAGCCATCGCAGTGCCCCATGCCAACGAAAGGAAGGAGGTTCAGAGGAGTTCCCCCAGGGTCCTTGCGGTCGCGCGCGAAAACCGCCCGAAGCTCTGTGTCTCCGACACTGAGAAGGTCCGCATGGGTGTCGGAGGTGACGGCCAGTCCAGCCTGTTCTTGATCGTCGACAGCCACCCAGCGGTAGACGTGCCGCCCCGTGACTGCATCGTGCGCGACCCTGTCCAGCGTCACCAGCTGAACGTCGTGCAGGGAGTGCAGCACATCCAACCACAACAGCCAGTCCGCCTTGCGTGCGGCAACAACCCGGGCCGACGCTGCCGGCCTGCCGTGCGCCGTACCGTTGCGGAGTCTCACCAAGCGCTCGAGCGCGGCCTTGCTCTGACGTTCTCTGAGTCCCTGCTCCAATGCCAAGTCGACTCCGGCGACGACCAGCGGAAGCTCGGCCGTGCGCATGGCCTTCTTCACGCTCCTTCGACTACGAAAGATGTCGGACCAACCTCTGGATCTGCGGGCGAAGTGGTCGGCAAGCAGCTCCTGCCCTCTTCCTCCCATGGCCCGCATCCCGGCCAAGTGCAGGACAAGGATGAAGTGAAAGACCTGCTCGAAGTGTGATGCCAGCGCCCCGCTCGTCGAAGCAGGAGATCGGAGGCCCTGAGCGAGGCGAAGCGCCTCGGGCCGCAATGGTCGAGGAAGCTCGCGGGCCGCCACCCAAACGACAAGCTCCTGGCGAGCCTTCGCGAAGGCCACGTCGAAACGTTCTCGCGCATCTTCCGGCAGCCCATCGAGCGCGCCAAGCAGAGCCCCGTGACCCCACGCGAAGTCGATGAAGTGCCAGAGTCGAACCTCAGACAGCTCGGGACACGGCCTACCGCTGATCCGCAGCCGCCGCTCGATGTGAGCAGTGGCCATCGCGATCACTGCGGGCTGGCATCCCTCACCCGCCGAGCCAAACCAATCGACGACACAGGCCAACGGGACCAACCGAGGAGCGTAGCTGAACTCGAGCTCGTACCCCTCGGGGACGGTATGGGAGTCTTCCTCCAGACAGCTCGGCAGCATGAGCTGGTCGAGAAGCCACCGCACAGCAAGCTCACGTCGCTCCGAGGACAACATCCCCCTTCGCTGAAGCGCGTCGACCGCAAGCGCAGTCCCCAGTCGGCTAGGCGCCGCCCCGGGGTGGAAAGGCCAGGCCCCGGTCTCGGGGTCCTGCCACGAAAGCAGCGCCTCGGCGTCCTCCTGGAAGCGCTCGTCATCTTCCAAGACCATCAGAGCGTAGGCAGTGCTGTAGGTCCTCGGCACAGCGTCCCCGGGACGCATCCCGAACCCGGCCCCGGTACGCGCCCGCAAGAGCCAATCACGTACACGATCTCCAACCTTGGTTCGCCCCGGATGCCGCGCCTGCCATCCAGTCAAGAAGGCCGCCGTGGCATCGACCGTTGGCAGAGAAGTCCGCCTCCCCGACTCGTCAGCTCCCGGCTGCTCGACGTGTGGCAAACCTCCGTCCCCTTGCCGCTCCAGCGCACCCAACAGGAAGCTCTCCATCCTCTCCACCATGCCGGGGACACAGTCGGGCGAACAAGGATGCACCGCCAAGGCCGCATAGAGCTCCGCAGTCGTCCAACAGCCACTCGCCCCCCCCGGAAACGACTCCGGAAAGCCGCCGTCCGGGTTCTGAAGAGCTTCAAGCCAGCTGAACAGTGAATCTGCCGTTGTCGAAAGCATCGTCCTCACAGTCCAAGCGTCGCACTCCGCTCGAGGCGACGTCAGACAGCTTGTACTACGACGACTCGAGCGTTGGAACCACACGATGCCTCGATCCCGACCACACCCGCGACACGGTCCTCGCCGCCATCCACGGCGGAACCACGATGCTCGTCAGCGTTTCCCTCGGGTCAAACACCTCGGTCTGTTGGCGCCAAGCTCCAGACCTTCCTTGCGCCCGATCGGACGACGAGTCAGACTACGTTGCCCGTTACCCAAGAGCAGCAGGTTGGCGCCATGGACATTCGAGTCCTGATCCTCGACGACAAGGACTCCGTGCTCCGTGAGATGCGTAACCGCGTGCAAGGCGCATGCTCCGAGAATCCCGACGTGAAGCTCTCCGTCGGCACGGTCCACGTCAAGGTAGGAGTCGACGAGAGAGGCCGGCCCTGCTTCAGCGACGAGCTGTTTGAGGAGCTGTTCCGCGAGAGCACCGTGCGAGCGGATATCGTGTTGATCGACTTCGGGTACACGACCGACGAGCTCGCAACCCAGCTGAAGGAGCTGTACGAGAGGTACCACGGTGACAAGGAGAAGGTCTCGCCCGAGGAGTTCCGTGCGCGAGTCCTTACACCTCGCGATCTCCTTCAAGCGGTCAAGGACCACGACGACTCCACCGTGCGGGAGCAAATCCTGGCAAACGTATTCAGGAGCGGAGCCACGGTCGTGTTGTACTCATACACGCCGCCGCACCTCGCCCACGCTGCGGGGCATTTCCAGGAGCGCATGCACGAGACGCGCCTGGCCTTCGACAAGCGCTCAGATGTGATCGGGGCAGACACACTACAGCTGCTTTACAACGGGGATCTATACCAAGCGCACCACGAAAGACACTTCTACGCGTTTCAGACCTCAGTCTTGATGCGTCTCTACGTCGAGCGCATCGTTGAAAGACAGCTGCTCGCATCACGCGCTTGCGAGCTCGAGGGAAAGGTGCGGAGCTCGCGCTACCTACCATTCATGAGGCTCGGGAAGGCCACCGCAGCGATCACCGCCATCGGTGCCGCGATCGGTTTCGGCGGGGAGGCGGCCGGCGGGCTTGTCGCCGATCGTTTTCAGGACGGACAGGTGCTCAACGGGCTGCTGATGGGGGTCGTCGTAGCGACAGCTATCTTCGTGCTCGGCTTCGTCGCGCCGATCGCCTACGACCGCATGGTCCGCGGATACATAGGACGGAGACCAGCCGGTGAGGAGACACAGCCGGACTAGGATCATGGAGGAAGCGCCCGCAAGAGCCGACTGCACCGCGCGCGTGGCAGCTCGGCGAACCGTGCTCCCGCTGTAGCAAGGCACAACTCGGCCTGCTTCAGCCAGCGCCCTTCCCAGCCTCCGCCCGGTGAGGTCCGGAGCACCGGCTCAATGCGAGAGCAAGCTGACGCCCAGCTGCTGTACCGTCCCATGACAGGGTGCTAACCTCCCCACATCATGCAAGCAGGAGCGTGGCAATGGACGGTCGTTCGTCTCGCCAATCCTCCCATCGCTGGAAGGGCGTCGAGGACACCACGGACGGAATCCAGGGTGGTCTCGTCAGAGAGCTCCGGGACCTCGCAGGCGAAAACGGCCTGGCCTTCGTAGTTCGCGAGCACGACTTCTTCAAGGACGTCTTCTTCCCAGTCGCATCCTCCTGGTCACCGCCGATCGCACCCGTGGAGATCCCGGACAAGGAGGACGCAAACCATGGCCACCGTGGTGCAGACGACGCTTCGGAGCACGCCGCAGGGCCGATCCACCTGAGCAACTACTACTGCTTCGCGCACCTGTTCTCGGACAGTGATCCGGAAGGTTCCGCATACGGTTGGGCTTCCACGCCTCATCCGCAGGTCAAGAGGTGCCTTCACTCATGGCTCATGCCGGCCGAGTCATTCGCCGACATCGCCACCGAGTGGCGCCTCGACGCGCTCTTCGTCAAGGAGCACTTTCGCTACGGCCTCTACACCGACACCGTGGAGGGGCACGACGAGCCCGTCGTCTTTGCAGACGGCCTCCCCTGGACCAGGACGATGTACGAGCTCTCCTCGGACAGCTCCGATCACAACGCCACAGAGGCCGGCGAGCACATTCCCCGCATTCGCCTCGTCCTCGCCGCACCCGGCTCCTCGATCACTGCGCCAGGCGCCACAAGCCTCGCCTTCCTCCACAAGTGTCTCCTCCGAGACTGGACACGCCTGGACCAGGTGGAGGCTCACCGGCAGATAGCTCCACAAGACCTCCAGGCCCGACTTCTTCGCTACTTCTCCGACTCTAGCCCTGCTCCACCCTACCTCGCTGCGCCGATCTACAGGGTCCACGTGCATCGTGCAGAGCCACGGCTGGGCTTCAACAACCTCACATTCAACTGCTTCCTGGCGGCCAACCTGCGCAGTTTCCGGGACTCCTGCGCAAAGCATCCACCTACCCGGGAGATCCGACAGGCAGCGCTGGACTTCTTCAAGCCAGCGCTCTCCGGCGGGACCCGAGATAGGGCAGATGAGAGGCAACAGCCGGCCGACTCCGTTCCCGACGACGTGCTGAGCTTCTGGAAGACTGCCTTCGCCGCCAATCCCGCCTCCGAGTACATGCTCCGTGACAGCGACAAGACAAACGTCACCGCCGACAAGAACTACGGGCCAGCGATAATCGCTGCCAGTGTTGAACGCACAAACCTGCTCGACCCGAAGCAGGCTCAGGTTTCCAGCGTGCTCAGGGTGTTGTCCGAGATGTGCGATGACATGGTCCAAGTCCGCAGGTACGCCGACGCGGCGACCAACGAGGAGTGGCTCTTCTGGCTCAGGCTCAATCACCTGCGGGACACCGACGAGGAGGTGGAGCATCCCTTCGGCACGCTTGTCAAACCCGACTCGCTCAAAGACGAGGCGACCGGCTGTCCTACGTCCGTCTTCCTCTTCAACGAGCTCTGGGCGACCAGCGTCCCCGACTGCTGCGACCTCTTGACCTCCGTCTGGGCCGTCCACAAGAAGGACTCGGAGATAACCACGATCTTCCCGCTGTTCATGCGCATCAACAGGGCTGTCCAGGGGCCGCTGGCCCGGCGACAGCTGCCGGACTTCGTGAGGGACAAGGAGCCATCGTACTCCCTTTCCCGTTCTTCCGGGCTCCTGAGGGTCGACGTGTGGACGGAGCCAGCCTCCCGAGAGATGACAGCTGAATCCGCCAGGCGTCGAATGGACCAGGCAACGAGCGTAGTGCTCGAAGCTGCGGGCAGGGCCCCCGCTCTGGGCCAGCCCTCGCTGAAACTCCTGTGCAAGGATCTAGTAGATCGTCACATGCTCGATGACAGGCCACGCGAAGGATACGAGGAGCA
>CAZQPP010000462.1:0-6859 GCA_964594295.1 uncultured Myxococcales bacterium
TCGGGGGCCCGGTGTCGGGGGTCGGGAGCCCGGTGTCGGGGGTCGGGGGCCCGGTGTCGGGGGTCGGGCCCGGGTCGAGGACCTCACCGTCGAGGGCGACCGCGCCCTCGTCGACAACGGTCCCGGGGTCGCTTGCCCGGAAGGTCCCGGAGTCGACACATCCGAGAATGAGCAGCGGCGCCATGCACACGATCAGAGAGAGCACACCAGACCGGCCGAGCCGGCCCCAATCCCTCGCAGCAGAGCACCCCATCATCAGACCTCCATTGGCGCCGGCCACGGGCATTCTGCCGGAATGCTCTACCCGCCACAACGCGCCTTCTCTTCTATTGCCCGGGAATCCGGCTATGATCTGGGCCGTGCTCGAGAACACACCAGCATGCCTGGCCTGCGCCCTTTTCGCGGCCCTCGCCATCTCCGCCTGCTCTGGCGACTCGGAGGAGCCCCCACCCGAGGAGACGGGGCCGGAGCTTCAGATCCTCGACATGCGCGCGCCGAGCCCGGTCGTAGAAGGCACGGTGCTGCGGCTGGAGATGCGCGGTCTCCGTGCAGCGGCGGGCGGGCGCTTCCTGCAGGTCCTCGAACCCGAGGACCAGAGCCCGCTGGTGGTGCTCGATGAGCTCTCCCGGAGCCCCGAGGACGCGGCCTCGGAGCTGAGCTTCGCCCTGAGCCGAAACGCCGTGGACAGGCTCGGCGAGGGTGAGCGCGCGGTCATGCTCACTGTCAACGAGGCAGACCGCAAGAGCCTGCCCTACCAGACCCGCCTCGCGGTGGCGCCACGCCTGGCCGTCAAGCTCGTCGACGCGCCGGGAGGTTCCTTCCACCGCAACGACCTGCTCGTGCTGCGCGGGGAGGGCTTGCTCGCGGAGGGTGAAGGCAGGGTGGAGGCCGAGCTCCGCGGCCGCTTCGTGCCCGACCGGAGCGACGGCTCCCCCTCCGACGTCTCCGTCCGGCTGCCCGTGGAGCTCGCCGAGGAGCTGAGCAGGGAGCGCGGCGTAGCGCGCCTCACGACCGCCGTGGGCGGCATCGAGCCGGGAACCTTCGACGGCACGATCCTCCTCCACTCGGTGCAGCGCTCGGGGCACGGGAGCGAGTCGGAGCCGCTCCCCATCTCCCTGGCCTTCCTGCCGCCGGCCCTCTTCAGCTTCGAGCCGGCCTCGCCGGTCCTCGGGCAGGTGCTCAGCTTCTTCGGGGGAGGTTTCGTAGGCACGCCGCAGGAGCCGGACGAGGTGACCCTGCTCCGCTTCGAGGGCGCGGTCACGTCCAACACCGGCGCCTCCCTGCCCCTGAGCGCCGCGGAGGTCGTGGCCGAGCTGGTGAGCGGCCAGGAGCTGCGCATGGGCATCGAGGTGAAGACCCACAAGGGCCGCCTGGTCTCGGACTTCTTCAGCGTCAGCCGGGGCGTCTTCTCGGGCACCGTCACCCCGCTGGTCATCAAGGGCAAGACCGAGGTGGAGGGCAACCCCACCGAGACCCAGATCCGAATCGCCGGCATGCGCCAGGTGGTCGTGATCCGCCTGCTGCCGTCCTACTACGACAGCCTCCGCCGCTTCGGCCTCTCGTCAGCGGCCGGCGCCGTCGCAGACGCTATCGTCGAGCACGTGCGCTCGCTCTACGCCGGCTACGCGGTGGAGATCCGCACGGAGCCGCCCACGGACTTCCTGCCGGCGGCCTACAGCACTGTCGAGATCGGCGGCCCGGACCCCAACGGCATGGGGCTCTTCGGCTACGACAACACCCCCGGGAAAGACACGAACAACCTCCGCCTCTTCGACAGCATCGGCGGCACCAACGCCCGCACCCAGGCGGACGGCTACCCGGGCTACGGCGGCGTGTTCATCGAGTCCTACCTCTGGTGGTCCGCCGAGCCCGGCCTCTCGGGGCCGAGACCCCAGAGCTCCCCCGAGCCCGATCCCCTCTTCGACGAGATCTTCGACCCGGTCCGCGCCAACCCGGCCACCCTCGACGACCTTCAGGGCAAGTCGGACTCGGCCCGCTCGGCCGCGGTGCAGCACGCGGCCCTGACCCTCGGCCGCGTGATCGGCGAGACGGTTGCCCACGAGCTCGGCCACTCCCTCGGCCTGGCCCAGCCCTACGGCCCGGCGGGCGCCTTCCACAGCGCCGTCCCCGGCAAGGGCTGCCTCATGGACGCCGGCTCCGACCGCCCCTTCGGCGAGCGCGCCGGGCTGCCCGGCTTCACGAAGACGCACTTCTGCGCGGACGAGCCCAAGTACCTGAGCGAGGTGCTCGGGGAGTAGGCCCGCTCGCGGTCGCCCCTCAGTTCTCGCCCACGAGATCCCTGAGGCTCACCCAGCCGCTCTTGCCGTCGAAGCAGACCAGCACCGAGTGGTCGGGGTTGCCCTCGATGAGCTCGGTGAGGCGAAGCGGGCCGAAGACGTGGTAGTCCGCGCTGCCGTACCAGCGGCGCTCGCCGGCGTGATGGTCGGCTTGCTCTCGTACGTGCACCAGCTCCTCGGCGTAGGCGACTCGCTCCTCACGGTCCCACTTGCCGTCCTGGTTCGCGTCCCAGTGGCTCAGCAGCTCGGCGCGGTGCGCGGCACGCTCGCGCGCGTCCGCCTCGTCGGCGAGCACGGCGCTGAGCTTCTCCACCATGCCCGCCTCCACGACGTGCCCGCGCTCCCGCAGCGCGGCCGCCTCCTTGCCGAGCCGCTCGAGCATGTGGGCCTCCCGCCACCGAGACGGCATCAGGCCGAGGCGTGCGAGCATCCAGGGCGTGACCACCGCGACGCCTGGCACCGGGATAGAGAGGCTGCCGACCGCGAGGAGGCTGGCCGGCACCATGCGCATCAGGTCGAGCATCTGCTCGCGCACCTTCGCCGACTCCTCGGCGTTCAGCTCCTCCCCGTCCTGCACGCGGCGCTTGAGGAGCTGGGCGAGCTCCTTGCTCTCCTCGTACTCGGCCATCACCCGCTCCCACTGCTGCTTCGCGACCCGCGCCATGCGGTCTTGGAGCGAAGGGGGAGGAGCACCCTCGACCGCGTCGAGCTCCTGCTGGAGGATGCGCAAGGCCTCCGCTTCGACGCCGCGGGCGTCGAGGTGCCGGGCGAGCTCTTCGAGCCGGCGCTCGCGCTGGTCTTCAGAAGGTGCCATCGTGGTGATTCCGGCGGCTGCCCGACCCCTCGGCTCGGGGGACCTGGAGTTGGAGGGTGGCGGCGAACACGAAAGGACTATAGCTCAGCGCCATGTGTTAACGAGAATCCACCGCGGCAATCCACCGCAGCTGTTTCCATCGGGGAGAGGAATGGCGAACATCGCATACGACATCACGGCGCTGATCGGGCGAACACCGCTCGTCCGAGTGCGGCGCATCACCGAGGGGCTCCCGGGCGACATCGTCGTCAAGCTCGAGAGCTTCAACCCCTGCTCGAGCGTCAAGGACCGCATCGGGCTCAGCATGATCGAGGCCGCCGAGCGCGACGGCCTGATCACCGAGGACACCATCCTCGTCGAGCCCACCAGCGGCAACACCGGCATCGCGCTCGCCTTCGTGGCGGCCTCGCGGGGCTACAGGATAGTGCTCACCATGCCGGACACCATGAGCATGGAGCGCCGCAAGCTGCTCGCGGCCCTCGGCGCCGAGCTGGTTCTCACCCCCGGCGCGGAGGGCATGCCCGGCGCCATCACCAGAGCCGCCGAGCTCGCCGCCTCTGACTCCAACTACCTGATGCTCCAGCAGTTCCGGAACCCGGCCAACCCCGAGGTGCACAAACGCACGACGGCCAACGAGATCTGGGAGGACACCGACGGCAAGGTGGACATGATCGTCTCCGGTGTCGGCACCGGCGGCACGATCACCGGCGTCGCCGAGGTCTTGAAGGCGCGCAAGCCCGGCTTCCGAGCCATCGCGGTCGAGCCGGCGGAGTCGCCGGTCCTCACGGGAGGCAAGCCCGGCCCGCACAAGATCCAGGGCATCGGCGCCGGCATCATCCCGGACGTGCTCAGAAGAGACCTCGTCGACGAGGTGATCACGGTGACGGACGACGACGCCGGCAAGATGGCCCGGAGCCTCGCCCGCTGGGAGGGCATCGTGGCGGGCATATCGTCGGGCGCCGCCTTGTGGGCGGGCGTCCAGGTCGCGCAGCGCCCCGAGTCCGAGGGCAAGCTCATCGTCGTGGTGCTGCCCGACACCGGCGACCGCTACCTGAGCACCTGGCTCTTCGACGAGACGAGCTGAGGTCGCAGCCATGGCTGACAGCCCATCAGGCAAAGCGGAGGCCTTCCTCCCGGGCTGGAACCGAGAGATCCTCGCCGACGTGGTCGACCGCCTCTGCGAGTCGGACGAGGGCCTCGTACGGTGGTGCCGAAAGGTGGACGGTCGCTGCGTCCTGCCCTCGCGCGCCGCCGTGGTCGAGATCGTGGACTGCCTGCGGGCGGTGCTCTTCCCGGGCTACTTCGGAGCCTCCGAGCTCTCCCGGGAGGGGCTGCGCTATCACGTCGGCGCCACGCTCGACCACGTCCGGTACCTGATCTACGAGCAGGTGAGACGTGGTCTCTGCTTCGTCTGCCGGCGCGACATGCCGAATTGCGAGGAGTGCGAGCAGGAAGCCCGGGACATGACCGACTCCCTGCTGAACAAGCTCCCGGAGCTGCGGCACATGCTCGCCACCGACGTCCAGGCGGCGTACATCGGCGACCCCGCGGCACGAAGCGCCGAGGAGACGATCTTCTGCTACCCGGGGGTGCTCGCGACCGCGAGCCACCGGATCGCGCACGAGCTATACAAGCTCGACGTGCCGGTGCTCCCGCGCATGATCTCGGAGCGCGCCCACAGCACGACGGGCATCGACATCCACCCCGGCGCCACCATCGGCGAGTCCTTCTTCATCGACCACGGCACCGGCGTCGTCATCGGCGAGACCACCGTCATCGGCGACCGGGTGCGCATCTACCAGGGCGTCACCCTGGGCGCGCGCAGCTTCCCGAAAGACGAGCACGGAAACCCGGTCAAGGGCATCGCCCGGCACCCGATCGTAGAAGACGACGTCATCATCTACGGCGGGGCGACGATCCTCGGGCGCGTCACCATCGGCGAGGGATCGGTCATCGGCGGCAACGTGTGGCTGACCGAGAGCGTGCCGGCGGGCAGCAAGGTCACCCAGGCCAGGGCTCGCCGCGACGTCTTCTCGGAGGGCGCGGGGATCTGATAAGGCTCCCCTCATGGGAGCACAAGTCAGACGCGATCCCGCGACCATCGCGCGGGAGCTGGGGGTGTCCGAGGCGGCCGTGGAGCTGGCCCACGACTCCGACTTCATCGACCTCCACGTCGACACCTTCATCCCCCTGCGCATCTTCGGCTACGACCCCCTCAAGCGCCACGGCCGCGGCCCCACCGGCGGGCGCTTCATGGGCCAGCTAGACCTGCCCCGCGCCACCGACGGCGGCCTCGACGGGGGCATGTGGTCGATCACCACCAACCCCTTCCGGCGAGCGTCTCGCCGGTGGCAGGTCTTCAAGAAGAACCTCGAACGCTTCGGCGCCGTCGTCGACGGCAGCGGAGGGCGCCTGGCCCGCGTGGCGAGCCTGTCGCAGTACCGGGAGGCAAAGGCGAGCGGCGCCCACGCGGTCATGCTCGCCATCCAGGGAGGCAACGCCCTGGAGGCGGCCCCCGAGGGCGTCGCCTCGGTCCCCGGCGACTGGCTCCTCCGCGTGACCCTGGTCCACCTGACCTCGTCCTGCTACGGCGGCACCTCGAGCCCCCTCGGGGGGTCACGGACCGGCAAGCCCGACCTGAGCGACGCGGGGCGCCGCCTCGTCGAGCAGCTCGACGAGCAGCGGATCTTCGTGGACCTCGCCCACATCCACAAGACGGCCTTCTGGCAGGCGGTGGACGCCCACGACAAGGCCCTGCCCCTCATCTGCACCCACACCGGCGTCGAGGGGGTGTGCCCCCACTGGCGCAACCTCGACGACGAGCAGATCAAGGCCGTCGCCGACACGGGCGGGGTCGTCGGCGTCATGTTCCACACCCCCTTCCTCGCCCGCGACGGAGGCCCCGGCGACGCCGAGATGGTGGTCGAGCACATGGAGCACGTCGTCGAGGTCGCCGGAGAGGACGCGGTGGCCGTCGGCACCGACTACGACGGCATGATCGTGCCCCCCAAGGGCCTCCGCGGCGCCGAGACCTTCCCGCGCCTGGTGCAGGCCCTGCTCGACCGCTCCTGGACCGAAGAGCGAATCCGCAAGGCCCTCGGCGCCAACTTCCTGCGCTCTCTCGGGGAGCTGCGGGGCTAGCTGCCAGGGTTGCCCCGGCACCGGGGCCGTGCTCTGATTATCGCCCTCCCAGCTGCCGGTCCCGATCCATGCGCTCGAGCATCCTCCTCGCCGGAGCCATCCTCGTCCTCTCATCCTGCGCGGTCGAGAAGCCCTGCCCGGGCGGCTGGGTGACCACCTTCCTGGACCGCGGAGAGGAAGGCAGGGTCGTCAAGTCGGGCAAGGTCTGCGACCAGGACGGCCGCGTCTGCCAGGACATCGCGAGCTTCTTCGTGATCTGCCCGCCCGACGGCACCTTCTGCGGTGACGCCAACGGCTGGTCCTGCCTCTCGCCGGGCAGCCACTTCTACCAGCTCATCAGCGAGAAGGCCGGGGCCGCCGGGGCCGAGATGACCACCGAGAACGGCGCCTTCGAGCTGCCCGAGCGCAACGGGAGCGACTGCAAGGCCCGGGTGCACGTGAACACCGCCAAGCCCCGGGTGCAGCTCCTGAGGTGCGACGCGGGCACCTTCATCGCGGCGGCCAACGAGCACCGGCCGGGCACGCCCGACGCCGGCGCGCTGCAGCTGGGCGACTAGCCCCAGAACAAGCGATTAGCCATTAGCCGTTAGCCATTAGCTCAGGCATT
>CAZQPP010000463.1:0-6505 GCA_964594295.1 uncultured Myxococcales bacterium
AAGACTATCTTGGTGCCCTCGCCCACGCGCGTGAGGATGGTCTTGACCTCGTGCGGGGTGAGGTTCTGGGCCTCGTCGACGATCATGAACTGCTGCGGGATGCTGCGACCGCGGATGTAGGTGAGCGGCTCGACCTGCAGCACCCCGAGCATCTCGAGCTCGTGGGCGCCGCGGCCGTTCTTGCGGTCCCGCTGGGTCAGGCCCATGAGGAGCTCGAGGTTGTCCCAGATAGGCTGCATCCAGGGGTTGAGCTTCTCCTCGACGTCACCGGGCAGGAAGCCGATGTCGCGGCCGAGGGGGAAGATGGGGCGGGAGATGAGGAGCTTGGTGTAGGCGTCGCGCTCCATGACCTGCTCGAGGCCGGCGGCGCAGGCGAGCAGAGTCTTCCCGGTGCCGGCCTTGCCGGCCAGGGTCACGAGCTGGATCTCGGGTACGAGCAGCGAGTCGAGGGCGAAGTACTGCTCCCGGTTGCGGGGCCGGACGCCGAAGACCCCGTCGCGGAAGCCGGCGAGCTGGCGGAGGACTCCCTCGCGCGCGTCGTAGCGGCCGAGCATGGTCTCCCGCTCACGGGCCGCGTTGCGCAGCATCAGGTACTGGTTCGCGTTGAGGTGCAGGTCCGGCGGCGGCTCGACCGTACCCTGGCTCGCGAGGCGCTCGATGATCGAGGGCTCCACGGTGGCCTCGCTGAAGCCCTGGTAGAGCTCGTCGACCTGGACCTTGCCGGCTTCGTAGCTCTCGGCCTTCACCCCGAGCGCGTTGGCCCGGATGCGGAGGTTGACGTCCATCGTCACGAAGACGCACTTGCGGTCGGGCTCCCCCTGCATGAGATCCAGGGCCACGGCGAGGATGGCGCTGTCCATCTCGTGGCTTACCGAGAGCTCCTTGCTGAGCTTGCGCTGGGTGAAGAGCACTCGCAGGCGGCCGCCGGTCGGCATAGGGACGCCGTCTTTGAGGTTCCCGTTCTGACGGTACTCGTCGATGGTCCGTGAGACCGCGCGGGCGTTCCGTCCGAGCTCGTTGAGCTGCTTCTTGAAGCCGTCGATCTCCTCGATCACGTAGATGGGGACGCAGACGTCGTTGTCGTCGAACTTGAAGAGCGCGTTGGAGTCGTGCAGCAGGACGTTGGTGTCCAGGACGAAGTTCTTCTTCAAGGGGCATCGCTCCGGAGACGAGGAGACGATCGCTAGCATAAAATGGAGATCCATGCGCTTTGCTCTGCTCACCTCCATCCTCACGGCATCCCTCCTCCTTCTGTCGCCGGTGTCCGGCTCCACTCGCGCGGGAGCGGCCAGGCCCGACATGGAGGCGGCGAGGGAGCGAGCCTACGACTTCGCCACCTTCAGGGACCTCTTGCACGAGGCCATCGCGGCCGGCGTCGAGGCATCTCTGACGGAGTCCATCGAGCGGGCCGCCGACGGCGGAGACGCAACCGCGTTGCTGCTCGCGGGGCACCTCGCCCGTATCGGCGGCCGGCCCGAGGAGGCGGTCGCGCGGTATCGAGCCGCCGGTGAGCGCGCCTCCCGCAAGGGCCCGGCCCTCAGGGTGCTCGCGCGCTACCTGGTGCGTGTCGGACGTCACGACGAAGCCCTCGAGGTCTTCGACGAGGCCGTGTCCAAAGGCGGCGATCGCGATCTGCGCTGGGACCTGCTCACCGAGGGGGTGCAGGTGGCCGTGCGTCTCGGCGATATCGAGCGCGTTCGCGCGCTCTTCGGGATTGCGCGCGCGGCACGACTTCGCGGCCGTCACACGATCCGCGCCGAGGAGGCCCGCGCCCTCGGAGCGGCGGGGGCGGACGAGCAGGCCGTCCACGCGTGGCGGGAGCTCCTGAGAGAGCGCAGGCTGCGCGAGGACCTCCGCGACCTCGCGGTGCGAGAGCTCGGCGAGCTGCTCGAGCGCTGCGGGCGGCCCGAGGAGGCCCTCGATCTGTACTGGAGCACCTTCCGTTCCCTCCCGCAGGATCACTGGATGCGCCCCGAGCTCCTGGACCGGGTGGTCGAAGCTCACCGCCGCGCCGGCCGCGTCGAGGAGCTGTTGAGCTCCCTCAAGCGCTACGCGCGCGGCTACGAGGCGCTCTACGCCAGGGCGCGAGTGCTCGAGGACCTCGGACGAATCCCCGAGGCCGTGGCGACCTACGAGAGGATCGTGAAGCGTTATCGCTACGCGCCCGCGCCCTACGAGCGCCTCGCGAGGCTCTTGCGTCTGGGCGGTGACCTGGTCGCGGTCGCCAAGCTCCTGCGGGGGCGAATGCGCGCGATGCCGGGGGACGTCAAGGTGGTTTTCGAGCTCGCGAGGGTCTACGACGAGCTCGGGCGACCCAAGGCGGCGGTGAAGCTGCTGACCGACACCGAGAGGCGCTTCCGCCACGACGCGGCGGTGGTGGCGGAGATCACCGACCTGCTCGTGCGCCTCGAGGCGAAGCCGAAGGTCGTGCTCAAGATGTTCGCGCGCCTGCGCGCCCTCGAGCCGGCCGAGCCGGAGCACATCGAGGCGCTCGGTGCCTATCTCTACGGGCTGCACCGTCTCGACGAGGCGAGGAGGACCTGGAAGAAGCTCACGGGCGCGGCGGTCGTGCGCCGGATCGGGGGCGCCGAGAAGGGAAAGAACGCCGCCGCGCGGGCCCGCGTGCGCCTCGCGCGGGTGCTCAGAGACCATCACTTCGACGAGGAGGCGCAGCGCACCTACGAGCAGGCCCTCGAGCTCGCCCCCCGCGACCTCGACGTCATCGCGGCGGTGGCGGAGTGGTACGAGCGCGCGCGGCGACCTCAGCGGGCGGTGCGTCTGTGGGAGCGCGTCGTGGAGCTGGACCCCGAGCTGGCCTCCGACCAGACCGAGTCGGCGGTGGAGCGAATAGTGAGCCTCCTGGCGGAAGAAGGCGCCCTTGTCGACCGCGTCGAGCGCGCCCTGCCGCGTGGAGACCGCGGCCGGGGCCACGCTCGCAGGGCGTGGGCCGGTGTCTCGGGCGCTGTCGTGTCGGTCACTGCCCTGGCCCGCCTGGGGCGAACAGAAGAGGCGCTGGCCGCGGGGGACGCCGCGGCCGCCTCCCACGGTGATCCTGTCCCTCTGCTCCGCGCGATGCTCGGCGTCGCGCGCGACGCCGGCAGGCACGAGCAGGTGCTCTCCCTGCTCGGCAGGCTGCGCGTCAAGCAGCCATCTGAGGCGTCTGCGCTCCTGCTCGAGAGGGCCGAGGTCCTCCTGCGCCTCGATCGTGAGCCCGAGGCGCGGGCGGCGCTCGACGAGGTCTTGGCCCTCGCGCCGGGCGAGGTCTCGGTGCTGCGCCGCATGGCCAAGCTGCAGGAGCGCCTCGGCGAGGTGCGAACCGCGGCGAGGACCCTGGAGCGGGCGGTCGCCGACCACCCGGACGAGGTCCCGCTCGCCTTCGCCCTCGCGGAGCTCCTGCGCCGCCTCGGGGAGCAGGACCGCGAGCGCCGCGCCCTCAAGCGCGTGGTCCGAATCGCCAGCCGGCCTCTCGACGTCCAGCGCGCAGGCAAGCGCCTGATTCGCCTGGCGCGGACAGAGAGGCACCTCGACGCCCTCGACCGTATGCTCGGCCCCATCCTCGCTCGCGCCGGGGATCCGGACGCCGCCCGCGCGCTCTGGCTCGACGTGCGGGTGCGGCGCCTGCGGCTCAGGCAGGTCGACGAGCTGCTCGGCAGAGTCGAGCCGGGGGTGCTTCTCTCCGCGCCGGCGGTCGGCCGCCTCTCGGAAGCGCTCGTCTCCGGGGACGCCATGGCTCGGGCCAAGGCTCTCGAGGCCCTGGCCGCCGACACCCCCGAGGGCGTAGCCGTGCTGCTCGAGCCGCTCCTCGTCGATCCGGACGTGGAGATCCGGCTCGCGACCCTGCGCGCGCTTGGCTCGAGGCCTGACGAGAAGACCCTCGAGGTCTTGAGGGAGCACGTCCTCGACCCGGCGCTCCAGAGCCATTTCGACGAGGCGACCCTGTTGGGCGCGATCTGGGTGCTCGGGCGCATGCCGCCGTCGGTGGAGATCCCCTGGTCGGAGCTCGGGCCGCCCACCGCCGCGCCCCGCGTGCGCGTGGGGCTCCTCCTCGCGTCCTCGCTCACGGGCGACCGGGACGCGCTCCCGCTGATCGCGAGGGCCTTGGAGAGCAGCAGCCCCATGCAGCGCGCGGCCGCCTACTTCGCCATGGCGAGGCTCCGAGGGGGAGCGCCCGACGATCTGGTGGGGGCGGCCCTGGGCGCCCTCCCTGCCGAGCAGGGCGTGGCGCGCCTCGCCGTACGTCACCTCGCCCTGACCCTCGGCGGGGAGAGGGCGGCCCAGACGTTGGCGCGGGCCCTGGTCTCCGGTGGAGGCGATCTCGCCGAGGACCTCGCCGTGCTGTTGAGCTCGAAAGAGCAGACCTTGAAGGGGGCGGCCCCGGAGGAGACCGAGCGTCTCTGGAAGCGTGCTCTGCGCGTGCGAGCCGCGAAGGTGAGCTTCGAGGCCTTCTTGAGTGAAGCCCTCGCGGTAGAGACCGGCGCGCGGCTGAGCTCGGCGGGGCCCCGCGACCGTGTCGACGGAGCGCGCACCGGCGAGGTGGTGGGCCGGGCCTTCGCAGAGGCGCTGGCAGGGCTCCCACCTCCGCGCCGGAGGCGGAAGCTGCGCTCGCTCGCGCTCCGCGCTGACGTGCTGCGCCTTGGGCTTGGTGCCGCGGCGGCGACCGAGCACTGCCGGCACCTCGCACGGGCCGTGGAGAAGACCCGGACGGGTGAGCCGACCCCGGGCGAGCGTGTCTCGGTCCTGGCGCTGACCGTAGACTGCGTCGACGCTCCGACCCCGGCCCTCCTCGCGCGCCCCATGGCGCGAGCCCCCGCGCCGCTGCGGGCGATGATCATGAGACGCCTGAGCGCCCGCGAGATCGTGCTCTCCGCGGAGACCGTCGAGGCCCTGCGCCCCAGCGCTGCCGACGCCGGCCTCGCCCTCGACTGGCTCCACCTCGCGACGAGATCGGGCGTGCCCGCTCCCGAGCCGGCCCTGGCCGGCTGGTTGGGCCGGGGCGCTACCCAGCTTGCGTTGCAGGCCCTACGCCACATGAGGCTCACCAGCGACGCACCGCTCTCCCCCGGGCTCCTGACCGCGATGGAGCCGGCGGCACGCTCGAAGGACTCGGCGCTTCGCCAGGAGGCGCTACGCCTGCTATGCAGCCGTCCGCTGTCCACCGGCACCCCTCCTCCGCCCTGGCTCGAGGAGCTGCGCGAGGACCCCCGTTCGGAGGTGCGCGCGGCCCGCGGCTCGTGCGCAGACCCGGTGGCGGCGCCTCCGGCGAAAGCCTCCCCGAGGGAGAGACAATGAAGGTCGGCATCTACGGCTTCAAAGGATCTGGAAAGACCACCGTCTTCAACGTGCTCAGCGGCCAGCACGCCCAGATGGGCTTCGGGAGCCGGCAGGTCAACATCGCCTCGGTGAAGGTGCCCGATCCTCGCGTCGACCGCCTCGGCGAGATCTTCAACCCCAAGAAGACGACCTACGCCGAGGTGCAGTTCGTCGACGTGCCGGGGCGCCGCGCCGACACCGAGGCCGAGGGCCTCGACCCCGATCAGCTCCAGCACCTCCGCGACGCCGACGCCTTCGCCCTGGTGCTCCGCGACTTCTCGAGCCCCTACCACGACACGCCCCCCGACCCCTTCGGCAAGCTGCAGGAGCTCGAGCAGGAGCTGATCCTGACCGACCTCATGATCATCGAGAAGCGCCTCGCGCGCATCAAGAAGGAGGGCAGGCTGAGCTCGAAGGAGGGCGAGGTCCTCGCGGGCGTGGCCGCGCACCTCCAAAACGAGCGCCCCCTGCGCGAGATGGAGCTCGACGACGCCACCGAGATGATCCTGCGCGGCTTCAGCTTCGTCAGCCTCAAGCCGGCCATCGTGCTGGTCAACTGCACCGACGAGGGCCTCTCGAGCTCCAACCCGGAGCTGGAGGCCGAGCTTGGGGTGCGCGGCCTCCCGTCTTTTCGCCTCCCGGCTGCCCTCGAGCTCGAGATCCTGGACCTCGAGCCGGAGGAGCGCGCCGAGTTCTTAGAGGAGCTCGGCCTCCAGACCTCCTCCCTCGACGCCTTCTTGCAGCAGGCCTACGCGACCCTGGACCTCATCTCCTTCTTCACGACCGGCCCCGACGAGTGCCGCGCCTGGCCCATTCGCCGGGGGACCGTCGCCCAGAAGGCGGCCGGCAAGGTCCACTCCGACATGGAGCGTGGGTTCATCAGGGCCGAGATCTGCGACTTCCCGGTCTACGTGGACGCAGGCGGCGACGAGCCGGCTCTGAGGAAGGCGGGCAAGATGAGGCTGGAGGGGAAGGAGTACGTCGTCCGTGATGGGGACGTGATCCACTTCAAGTTCAACATATGATTATGCGGCGCAAAGCGCCGCATAATACCGCCTCGCTGATGCCGACCCCGCGCTGAAGGGAATTTCCAGCGCCCACAGAATCGCGGCGCGGGGCGGCATAGCTCGGCCCGGGGGGGGCGCAAAGCGCCGCATAATACCGCCTCGCTGATGCCGACCCCGCGCTGAAGGGA
>CAZQPP010000463.1:6605-6856 GCA_964594295.1 uncultured Myxococcales bacterium
CCACAGAATCGCGGCGCGGGGCGGCATAGCTCGGCCCGGGGGGGGCGCAAAGCGCGGCACAATACGACCTCGCTGCAGCCGACGGCGGCGGCAGAGGTGGTGAGCGCCGCGGCTGAGCTCGGCTCGAGGCGGCGCGAGGGGCCGTGACCCGGGTGGGGCACGCCTGAAGCCGGAACCCCGGCCTGGACCGGGCTCTGTTTGGGACTCAGCTCGCCGTGCGGATGAGCCCAAAGGTCAGCGCCCGCGAGCGG
>CAZQPP010000464.1:0-1413 GCA_964594295.1 uncultured Myxococcales bacterium
CACGACCAGGCGCTTCGCGACCGCCTCGATCTTCACGCGCACGCCGCGCAGGTCACCTGGCTCGGCGGCGGCCTCGATTGGCCCGATCACCGACCAGCTCACAGCCGCGGCGCTCTCCTCGAACCAGATGCCGAGGCCGCTGTTGCCGGCCGGGAAGGCCACGACCAGCCGGGGCTTTCTGCCCGAGCTGAGCACGAGGTGCGCGGCCACCTCTCCGCGCCTGAAGAAGTGGTTGTCGAGCCTGCCCTCCTGCACTCGGAAGGACAGGGTCTCGGGCTCGGCCGGCGCCTCCGGGGGAGCGGGCGCCTGTCGTGCCTCAGGTGCTTGGGCGACGGAGGCATCGCGCACTGGAGCGGGCGACATGGGCGACCTCGAGGACCAGATCCAGAGCCCCGCGAGGACCACGACCGCGACCCCCAGCACTACCTGGATGGCCCGCCTCTGCCCGCCTGTTGCTCCCTGCTCGTGCACCACAGCATGCTAGCGCAGACGGCGGCTTCGACCAACCCGCGATGCCAACCGGAATCGAACCCGTGCGAAGCTCGCGCAGCGGCGCAGAAGCGCAGATGGTGCTCGCCTTGCCCCCACCGCCACCCTGGGCTTGAATGGCCCCCGTGATCTGCCTCAGCTTCGATCAGGACTGGGCCCCGCCGTGGGCCACGCTGGCCGTCCTCGACCGCCTCGAGGAGGCGGGCCTGCCCGGGACCTTCTTCTGCACCAACGACTGCCCGTCGCTGGCCCGCCTGCGCGCCTCCGCGCTGCTCGAGCTGGGCTGGCACCCCAACTTCCTACCGGGCTCCTCCCACGGGACGAGCTTCGAGGAGGTCCTGGACACCATGGAGAGCCTGATCCCCGGCGCGCGCGGCGCCCGGGCCCACGCGCTGCTCCGGGGTACGCCTCTCCTGCTCGCCTACCGCGACCGAGGGCTCGTCTACGACGCCTCGGACATTCACGACGGCGTCTCTGGGCTCCGGCCCTTCGTGAGCTGGACCGGCATGGTGCGGCTGCCCATCTTCTTCGAGGACGACGTGCACCTCCAGCGGGGGCTGCCCTGCCGGGTCGACTCGGTGGACCTCGACTCCGAGGGCCTGAAGGTCATGAACCTGCACCCCGTCCTCGTCGCCCTCAACGCGTCGTCATTGGAGGCCTACGAGGCTCTCAAGGGCGATCTGGCCGGCCGGGGCGTTCCCCTCGCGGAGGCGACCGAGGAGGACTTCGCCCGCCACAGGCAGGATCTGCGGCCCGGCATCGCCGACCTCTTCGACGCCGTCTTGGGGCACCTCAGTCGACACCCCGAGCGCCGGGGCCCCACGCTGGGAGAAGTAGCCGAAGCAGCCTTGGCGGCTCCGGCCCCAACTTGCTAAGGTCCGCGCCCCCCGCGCCAGAGGACTTTGGCCCGCCGCCCCCGCGCCA
>CAZQPP010000464.1:1423-6849 GCA_964594295.1 uncultured Myxococcales bacterium
TCCCCGTCACCCCCGCGTCTGAGGACGACTGAGCCCCCATGTTCGACACGCTTATCCAGGGATTCCGCGGCGTCAGAAGCCGACTCCAGGGCTTCCGCAAGCTGGACGAGGCCACCGTCGACGAGGTGTTGGCCGAGATCAAGCCCTCCCTCCTCGAGGCCGACGTCGAGCTGAAGGTCGCCCGGGCCTTCCTCGCCCGGGTCAAGGAGAAGGCCCTCGGCCAGATGGTGCGCACCCAGGTCAAGCACAAGGGCAAGCGCCACGAGGTCTCGGCGGCCGATCAATTCATCAGGATCTGCCACGAGGAGCTCGTCTCCTTGATGGGCGAGGGGGAGGAGGAGCTCAAGGTCGGCCAGGACGGCATCAGCCGCATGATGGTCGTCGGCCTCCAGGGCTCCGGTAAGACGACCACCGCGGCCAAGCTCGCCAACCTCCTGAAGTCGGAAGGCAAGCGGCCCATGCTGGTCGCGGCGGACATCTACCGCCCGGCCGCGGTCGACCAGCTCAAGGTCCTCGGCGACCGGGTCGGCGTTCCGGTCTTCTTCGAGGACGGCATGAGCCCGCCAGAGCTCTGCGAGCGCGGCGTGGCGGCCGCCCGAGCCGACAAGCGCGACGTCATCATCTTCGACACCGCGGGCCGCCTGACCATCGACGAGCAGCTCATGGGCGAGCTCTCCGAGATCCGCAGGCGGACCTCGCCCGAGGGCACCTTCCTCGTCGTGGACGCCATGATCGGGCAGGACGCGGTCCGCACGGCCCGCTCCTTTCACGAGCGCGTGCCCCTCGACGGCGTCGTCCTGACCAAGCTCGACGGCGACGCCCGAGGTGGCGCCGCCCTGTCGGTCAAGGAGGTGACAGGCCGCCCCATCCTCTTCGTGGGCATGGGCGAGGCCTTGGACCGCCTCGAGCGCTTCCGCCCCGAGGGCATGGCGGACCGCATCCTCGGCATGGGCGACATCGTCGGCCTCGTCCAGGACTTCGAGCGCGTCGTCGACGCCGAGAAGGCCGAAGAAGACGCGATGCGGATGCTCAAAGGGAAGTTCACCTTCATGGACTTCTTGGAGCAGATCCGCGCCATCAAGCAGATGGGCTCGCTCAGGGACACACTGGAGAAGATGCCCTTCTTCCACGAGATAGTCCCCGAGGGCGCGGACTTCGACGAGAACGCGATCCACCGCTTCGAGGCGATGATCCAGTCCATGACGCCCCAGGAGCGGAACCAACCCGACGTGCTCGAGCAGCCGGGCCGGATCGAGCGCATCGCGAAGGGTTGCGGCAGCACGACGAGCGCGGTCTCCGACCTCGTCGGGCGCTTCAAGGCCATGCGCGAGGTCCTCGGCGCGCTCGGGAGCTCACCCGGTCTGCTCGGCCGCATCCCCGGCTTCAAGCAGATGGCCCAGCTCGCCAAGATCAAGAACATGGACATGTCCGAGTTCTTCGGGATGCCCATGGGCATGGGCCGCGCCCCCAAGCCACGGCGCCCGCCGGTAACTCTCCAACGCGTGGATGCGCGCTCTGCGAGGCGCGCGCGGAAGGCTGCCAAGGCGCGCAAGAAGAAGAAGAGGCGATAATGAGACGACACCTCGCCATCCTCGCGATCGCAGCATTCGTCGTGGTCGCTTGTGAGTCGGGAGGGGGCGGAGGGGGAGGCTACTGGCCGCAGGGCGGCCACGACACGGGCCCGTCTGTCGCGCCTGATCCCGGAGGCGCGGCCTTCGACCCGGGCCCGGCGGGCTTCGACCCGGGCTCTGCGACCGGCAGCGACATCCCCGCCGCCCTCGACGCGCCGCCGCCCCCGCGTGACCTTCCCAACTACGACGCCTTGCCCGGGCCCCTCGATGTCGCGGTCAAGGACCAGCCCATCGGCGGCCTCTGCACCGACGGCAGCGCCTGCAAGTCCGGCTTCTGCGTGTCCCACGCGCCCGGCGGCTACTGCAGCCTGCTCTGCTCGGACGCGCTCCTGCTACCCGGGCATCGGGAACGGCCCCAAGATGTGCTACCGGGACTGCGCGGGCAACGGCGACTGCCGCGGGGACCAGTTCTGCGGAAACAAGATCTGCGTGCCGCGCTGCCGGCCCGGGGACTGCCAGCCGAGCTACCGCTGCGACGCCCAGAGCGGTCGCTGCGTCTACAGCCCCGAGGTCTGCATGCCTTCGGAGGAGGTGTGCAACGAGATCGACGACGACTGCGACGACATCACCGACGAGGGTTGCAGCCTGAGCACGGTCCTCCCCGAGGGCGTCGGCCGCATCGACCTCGGCACCGTGGGCGTCGGCGGAGGCGGCGTCAGCCGCGACATCAGCTTCCACATCCCGCAGACGGTCGGCTCGTTCACCCTCGTCGCCCTCACCGGAGACGCATCCTACATCGGGCTCTGGAGCCTCAGCGCCCCGGACGGCACCGCGCTCGTCGACGCCACCGACCCCTTCTCGAGCCCGAACCCGGTGATCCCCCAGGAAGGCGCGCTCACTGCCCTCGTGTCCAACGCCCCGGCCCGCTTCACGGTCATCCCCGGCACCTACCGCGCGACCCTGCTCAAGGACGGCGACTGGATGCGCGTGCCCGTCTCGGTGCTCACCCGCGCCCACGACCAGGGCGGCAGGCTCGTGCTCGACGTCAACTACTACTTCGTCGGCACCCCGGGCATCACGGCCTCCAACTACCAGTCCAACTCGAAGTTCGGCTCGGTCCTGTCGACCTTCTGGCAGGTGATGAAGAGGGCGGACATCTACCCCGGCATCGTCCAGGCCTTCGACATCACCGGCAGCGACGCCCAGAAGTACACCTACCTCGACATGAGCCTGACCGGGAAGGGAGAGCTCCCCGAGCTGCTCGCCCTCTCCGGCAGAAACCCCAACAACGGCGGCCTGAACTACTTCTTCGTCCAGGACATCGCCAACTACGGGGCCCTCGGCGTCGCCGGCGGCATCCCGGGCCCGCCGATCTTCCAGGGGACCGCCTCCAGCGGCGTGGCGGTGTCCATGGCCAGCTACTACCACTACACCGGCTCCTACGCGCAGTACGGCGTCGCCGACACTGCGGAGGCCATGGCCCACGAGACCGGCCACTACATGGGGCTCTTCCACCTCAGCGAGAAGGACGGGAACACCCACGACCCACTGACCGATACACCTGAGTGCAGCAACGACGCGAACGGTGACGGAATGGTCGGCCCCGACGAGTGCGTGGGCCGAGGCGCCGAGAACCTGATGTTTTGGTCGGTGACCGGCGCCGTGGCAATCTCGGGACAGCAGCGTCAGGTCATCCGCGGTTTCCCGCAAAACCACCCATGAACACACCCACCCTAGCTCGCGCCCTACCCCTCCTGCTGGCCCTGCTCTGCGCCGCCCCCGCGGCCCGCGCCGGCAGCGCCGAAGACGATCTCAAGCGGCGGGTCATGGTGGTCTTGAGAGCCCACGAGTACCGCCCGGCCGGCAAGCTGTGGCGCCGCTGGGGCCCGGTAAAGGTCACCGAGATCCTCACCGAGATCGCCCTCGACGCCAAGGCCCCGCCCCAGGTCCGCGGCCGCGCAGCCCTCGCCCTCGGTGAGCTGCCCTCCGACCGCAGCCAGGAAACCCTGACCGTCCTCATCGGCAACCCCAAGGTCCCCATGGGAGTGCGGCGCCAGGCCTTGATGGCCTATGCCCGCGGCTTCCCCAAGAAGGCGGCCGCGGAGGTTCGCAGCCGCCTGCTCAAGGGCCCGGCCCTCCTGCGCGAGGCCGCGGCCCTGGCCACGGTCACGCTGAAGGACCCGCAGATCGAGACCATGCTGCGCCAGAGCCGCGACGCCGATCCCGACATCCGGGTGCGCGCCGCCATCGAGCGCGCCCTCAAGGAGCGCAAAGCGCTCGCACGCGCCAGGGAGAAGAAGCTCCCCGGCGCGCCCGTCGCCCCGGTCCGCCCCGATCAGCGCGACCACCTCTGATCCCGGGCACCGGCCCGACACCAGCCCCCGGAGCACCCCATGACCGCCCGCTTCGCTGGCAGCCTGACTGCCTTGGTTACTCCCTTCAAAGACGACCTGAGCCTCGACATGGAGGCCTTCGAGGCCCTCATCGAGCGCCAGATAGAGGCCGGCACCGACGGCCTCGTCATCTGCGGGACCACCGGCGAGGCCGCCACCTTGAGCGCGGCCGAGTACGCCGAGGTCATCAGCGCTTCCATCCGCTTCGCCGCGGGCCGCGTCCCCGTCGTGGCTGGCACCGGCGGCAACAACACCAGGACGGTCCTCGAGACCACGCGCAGCGTCGAAGAGATGGGCGCAGACGCCGCCCTCGTCGTGGCGCCCTACTACAACAAGCCCACCCAGGGCGGCCTCATCGCTCACTACGAGACGATCCTGGAGGGCACCGAGCTGCCGATCCTGCTCTACAACGTGCCCGGCAGGACCGCGTCGAACATCGCCGCCGAGACCACCTTGAAGCTCGCCGAGCACCCGCGCTGCGTGGCGGTCAAGGAGGCGAGCGGGGACCTGCACCAGATCCAGGTCATCCTCTTCAACCGCCCCGAGGGCTTCCTGGTTCTGTCGGGCGATGACGCCCTGACCCTCGCCATGATGGCCCACGGGGGAGACGGCGTCATAAGCGTCACCTCGAACGTCGCGCCGGCGGCCATGAAGAAGCTCGTCGACTCGGTGGCCAACGGGGACCTGGAGACCGCGCGCACCGTGCAAGCGAGACTGCTCCCGCTCTTCGACGCCCACTTCCTCGAGAGCAACCCCATCCCCGTCAAGGCCGCCCTCGCCCACCTCGGGCTGTGCACCGACAAGATGCGGCTGCCCCTCGTGCCTGCCTCCGCGAGCACACGCGCGCGCCTGGCGGAGGTGCTGACAGACCTCCGTGAGGTCTAGCGGGAAACGGGCCTAGAGGTCTGAGCAGCCGGCTCGACGGGCAACAGAACGCCGCGCTCGAGGCGCCAGGGGACGCGGCGGCGGATGAGATCGGAGATCTCGGCGGGCGCGCGGGTCTCGAGGTGGACGTCCCAGAGCTTGGCGGTGCCGTCCTTGCTCGCGGTGACGATGCGCGAGCCATCCGGGCTGAAAGAGGCCCGAGGTACCCAGTGTGTGTGACCGTCGAGCGAGGCGACGAGTCGGCCTGTCGAGGCGTCCCAGACCTTCGCGGTGTTGTCCCAGCTTGCGGTGACCACGCGCGAGCCGTCCCGACTGAATGAAGCGTCGCGGACGCCGTTCGTGTGCCCGTCTAGCGAGACGAGAAGCTCGCCGGTGGACGCGTCCCAGAGCTTCGCCGTGTCATCCGAGCTTGAGCTGAGGACGCGCGAGCCGTCCGGGCTGAAGCACACGCCCCGGACGGAGCCTGTATGAGCGTCCAGCGAGGTGAGAAGCTCTCCGGTCGAGGCGTCCCAGAGCTTGGCCGTCTTGTCCCAGCTTGTTCCCGTCCTGAAACTCCCGTTTCAGGACGGGGGCTGTT
>CAZQPP010000465.1:0-6845 GCA_964594295.1 uncultured Myxococcales bacterium
AATGGCGCATCCGCCCTTGCGGATGCTGCCCCCAGATAGCGCGCCTTCGGGGCAACTCCCCGAAGGCTTGGAACTAATCCGCTTGGGTTACTGGTGGCGCATCCGCTTCGGATGCTGCCCTCAGATAGCTCGCCTGCGGCTCGCTGCGCGCGTTCAAAAGGGTGTTTCGCCTGCGAAACGCCCCGCGTAGAGGCGTTTCGCCCCGAAACGCCTGCCCCGCCAGGCAAGCCCGAACGCTTGCGATCCTGTTCCCGCGGGTCAAGTGGGACACACCCCCCAAAGCGTCCCCTGGGAACCCGCGCGCGGGTTTGCTAGATGAGGCCGGTGCCACGGCTTCTTCCCCTCCTCCTCCTCGTCTTCGCGCTCCCCACCTGCTCCAGCGGCGGTGGTGGCGGAGGCCTCGGCACGGGCACGGGCATCGGGGGCCTCCCGGGCGTCCAGCCGCGCGAGGGCAAGTGGGTCGGCGAGGCGGTCGCGTTCCAGCTCCGAGGCGGGAGGATCCTGGACGTCAGGCCCCGAGGCGCCAGCTGCTCGGGCACGGACGCCGTCGGTGAGCCCTGCACGCGAAACCTCGCCGGCACGGACCTCCCCGGCCCCCTGGTCGTCACGACCGGCGCGCGCTTCGAAGGCGTGCTCTCGAGCGACCGCCTGGCCTTCTTCGCCATCGAGGGCGGCGTGTTCACCTCCGCGGAGGAGGCGCGCGGGCGTTTCCGCTACGACGCCTCGGGCTGCTGCAAGGTGGAGGCCGCCTTCACCGCCTACTTCGAGAGGCCCTTCGAGGCGCGTGACGTGGTGTCGAGCAAGGACACGGGGGGCGCCGGGAGCACGGACTCCGCCTTGGGCGGCGGAGACCCCGGCCTCGTGCCCACCGGGCCCTGTCCCGACGGAAGCACGCGCCTGCCTACCGGAGGCTGCTCCCCCGCGGGCGCCGACCCGGCCCAGGAGGCGGCGTTGAACGAGGTCAACCGCATCCGCGCGCTGGTCGGCCTGCCCCCGGCTGACGCGATCCCCGCCATCAACGAAGCAGCCCAGGCCCACTGCGACTGTTACGCCGCCAACCAGGACCTCTACAACACCGGCGCCGTCGGCTCCCACGGAGAGGACCCCTCGCGCGAGGGCTGCACCGCCGACAGCTTCGCCGACCGCATGCGCCACTTCGGCTACGACGGCAGCCCGAGCCACGAGGTGATGTCCTTCACCTCGGACCCACTCGCGGCGGTCCACGGCTGGATGGAGACCCTCTACCACCGCCTGCCCATCGTGCACCCGAACACCATCCACCTCGGCTACGGGCGCTCGGCGGCCGGCTCGGCCGGCTGCGACACCATGGACTTCGGCTCCACCCACTCGCCGGCCCGGGCCGACGAGATCCTCTACCCCTACGACGGCCAGCGCGGGGTCGCGCCCTCCTGGGACGGCCTCGAGTCGCCCACACCTCCCCTGCCCGAGGGCCGGCACTACCCGAGCGGGCCGATCATCACAGTGACCATGCCTACCGGGACCGGGTTGATCGTGGATCAGGCCAAGCTGATCCGTGCCGAAGACGGCGCCGAGGTGGAGGTGATGCTCGTCACCCCCGGCGACGACCCGGCCGGCTTCCTGCGCACCTCCGCGGCCCTCTACGCTGTCGATCCCCTCGACGAGGAGACCCAGTACACCGTGGAGATGAAGGGCAGAAAAGGCGGCGCCGCGTGGGAGCGCTACTGGGTATTCGAGACCGGCCGGCTCTCAGCGCGGTGGAAGCACGAGTAGGTCGCCGTCACAGTGTTCGGCGGTTTGGATGCCGGCGTCCAGGGTGCCCTCCGGACCCAAGCGTGGCATAGTGCCGGTCGTCGCATTCGGAGCTTGATCGACCCCGAGCCAACCCGCGGGCGGGCACCAGGGGTGATGAGGTACGCATGTCTGAGCTTGGATGGTTGCTGCTGGTCGGCACGGTCGCAGTGGTCGTCTACCTGATGCGCGAGGCTGCTCATGCTCGAGACGCCCGATCGTGGCAGCAGGAGCCCGCTCAAGGCGACGAGGACACATGGACCTCACCGCCCACCAGGGTGGGAGACAGGAGTATGGGAGCGACTGCCGCCGGCCGGGCTCCATCAAACAGCGAGGAGTGTTGGGTCCCTCCCGGCGAGGCGGTGCGGGTCAGCGGCTTCACCTTGCCCGACGGCATGGTCTACGTCGGGTCCGGGCTCCCGGCGATCTCGGAGTGGCATGGCACCGAGCCGGCGCTGGTCGATCCCTCCTGCTCCGTCGCGAAGCAGGCCAGGGACTGGGACGGCGAGCACCTGCACTACTGGCCCTCCTACGGTGACGTGCCACCGAGCTCACGCGCCGCCTACCTGGCCTGGCTCGCGACCGGAAGAAGCCGTCCGGGCATCAACATCGGCTACGTCTTCCTCTTCTTCTACGGCATCGAGCGACGCCTCCTCCACGACGCCCGAACCTCCGCCCGCGCCCGCGCCGAGGCGCCGGCGCTCCTCGCCGAGGTCGAGCGACTCCTCGAGATCTACGGCGAGAACGGCTCATTCCGGGGCTACGCATCGGATTTCCTTCAGTTCTCACGCCTGACCCTCGGGGATCTCCCCGGCGCCGGTGAGTCACCCGACCTGAGCTCCGGCATCATGCCCGGGGCAGGTACCGTGGTGGACATCGTCGTGGGCAAGCAGGTCGCCGAGGGCCGACCGATCCCGGCGAGCTGGGCCTTGGCCTGGTGGGCGACCGCAAGAGATACGCGGATGCGCACGCCCGCGCGCCGGTGCTGGGACCTCTTCGTCGAGCTCTTCGGGCTCCGCTATGGGGCTCAGTACGGAGAGGGAATGCGGTTGAAACCCAACAAGTCGCCGCTTCGATGCTCCTATCGGCCGGCGAGCGCGAGCTTCCGCGGAGAGGCCTCCGTCGACATTCCCGGGGTATCGGACATTCGGCGCCTGAGCAGGCCGGTTCGCCAACTGGATGCCATCGCGGAGGCCTGCACGAATGAGCTGGATCCCTACAGCCGCTGGCTGGGTCGAAGGAAGGAAACAACGGACGCGCTGCCCGGTCTGGCCCTGCTGCCTGCCGACCTGCTGGATCGTCACGAGCCGCCGGAGCTGAAGCCGCTGAACCGGTGGCTCGAGTCACGGATGGACAGCGAGCAGGCTGTCGCTATCGAGGTAGCCGACGTAATGGAGCGTTGGCCATGCTCGCGCGAGGACAAGCTCCTCAAGAGGGAGGCCGTGGGCTTCGCTCAGCTCCTGGAGAAGCTTGGAATCGGGATCGAGCCGGACGTGCGCTTCGGTGGGAGCGCGTGGAAGCTCGGCGGGCGCCTCGTTCTCTTCCCTCTCGGGGGAGACTACTGCGGGGCACCGACAAGCGAATACGCGTCCGCGACGACGGTGCTGCACCTGGCCGCCCTGGTTGCGGCTGCGGACGAGGTGATCGACGAGTCGGAGGAGGGGCAGATCGAGGCCCACCTGGAGCGGTCGATGCGCCTGGCGGAAGGGGAACGGATTCGGCTACGGGCTCATCTGGCATGGCTCCTCGACGAGAAACCGACGTTCAGCGGCCTGAAGAAGCGACTCGAGGGCCTCGCCGAGCCACAGAAGGACGCGGTCGCGGCTTTGGCGGTCGGAGTAGCCGGCGCGGACGGCGTCATCGCGCCGGAGGAGGTGCGCGTCCTCAAGCGAATCTACGGCATGCTCGGGCGGGAGGAAGCCCAGCTCTACGACTGCCTGCACGACCTGGGCGCCGCGGCCGACAAGGGGCCGGTGCTCGTCCGAGACGCAAGCGCCCCTCCCCGCGGGTACGCGATCCCCGAGCCCGACGCCCCGAGGCGTCCGGAACCGACCGAGGCCCCCGAACCCGGCTTCCGCTTGGACGTGGCTCGGGTCGAGGAGAAGCTGGCGGAGACGACCGAGGTCTCACATCTGCTCGCGGCTATCTTCGTCGATGACGACGACGAGGCCCCGGAACCCGATGCCGCGCAAGCGATGTCTGACGATCCGGCCCTTTCCGGCCTCGACAGCGCCCACTCGGCGCTCGTGCGCGAGCTCGCCGGCCGCGAATCGGTGGAGCGCGTCACCTTCGAGTCGCTGGCGGACTCCCTCGGCCTGCTCCCCGACGGGGCGCTGGACGTGATCAACGACGCTGCCTTCGAGGTCGCTGACGAGCCGCTCTTCGAAGGCGACGACCCCCTGGAGATCAACGCCGAGGTGCTCGAGGAGATGACGCAATGACGTGCGAGAGAATCCGACCGCGAGTGCGAGACGCGATCGTGCAGTCGCTGCGCGCCGGCGTGGTGCCCCGAAAGGGTCTGCAGCACGTGCAGGTGGGACGCGCCCGCGAGGTGAAGGCGCTGCTGACGGACATCGAGCGCGTCGGAGACGGCGGCTCGGCGCTTCGGCTCGTGATCGGACGGTACGGCGCCGGCAAGACCTTCTTCCTCCACCTTGTCCGGAGCATCGCCCTCCAGAAGAAGCTGGTCACCGCACACGCGGACCTGTCCCCCGACCGGCGCCTCCACGCGACCAGCGGCCAGGCGCGGGGGCTCTACCAGGAGCTGATGCGCAACCTCGCGACGCGCTCGAAGTCCGACGGTGGAGGGCTCCCAGGCGTCGTCGAGCGTTTCGTCTCAAGCGCGCTCCAAGAGGCTCGGGAACACGAAAGGCGCCCGGAGCATGTGATCCACGACCGGCTCGGGAAGCTGAGCGAGCTCGTCGGAGGCTATGACTTCGCGGAGGTCGTGGCCGCGTACTGGCGGGGACACGACACGGGAAACGAAGAGCTCAAGTCCTCCGCCGTCCGCTGGTTTCGGGGCGAGTTCTCGACCAAGACGGACGCGCGCAAGGCCCTCGGCATCAGGACGATCGTCACCGACGCCAACGTCTACGACCACCTCAAGCTGCTGGCTCGCTTCGTCCGGCTGGCGGGCTTCGGCGGCCTGCTCGTGTGTCTCGATGAGATGGTGAACCTCTACAAGCTGTCCAGCTCCCAGGCGCGCAGGTCAAACTACGAGCAGATCCTGAGGATCGTAAACGACAGCCTGCAGGGTACGGCGGTGGGCCTGGGGGTCCTGATGGGAGGGACGCCCGAGCTCCTGTATGACACGCGCCGCGGGCTCTACAGCTACGAGGCCCTCCAGACTCGACTCGCGCAGAACCGTTTCGTTGGAGACGGCCTTGTGGACCTGAGCGGACCCGTGGTGGCGCTCGAGAACCTGTCGCCCGAAGACCTCTACGTGCTGCTCCAGAAGCTCCGCCACGTGGTCGCGGGCGGAGACACCGATCGTTACGTCGTGCCCGACGACGCGCTCCACGCCTTCATGAAGCACTGCTCCGAGCGCATCGGCGAGTCCTACTTCAGGACGCCGCGCAACACCATCAAGGCGTTCCTCGACCTGCTCGCGATCCTCGAGCAGAACAAGGGCGCGTCTTGGACGGACTTCGTCGGGAAGATCGAGCTCGTCGAGGACACCCCGGACGAAGACGACCCCGAGGCTTCGGAATCCGAGGGCGACGAAGATGACGAGCTCAAGACCTTCCAGCTCTGACAACGCAAAGGCCTCGTCGCTCTTCGAGCGCTTCCACCCCGGCGTCCAGGGCTGGATCTGGAGACGCGGTTGGACCGAGCTGAGAGAGATCCAAGAGCAGGCCGGAGCGCTGCTGCTCTCTCGCGAGCGCGACGTGATCCTCTCTGCACCCACGGCGGGCGGGAAGACCGAAGCGGCCTTCCTGCCGATCGCGTCGGTCCTGGCCGACGAGCAGCCCCCTGGCCTGGGTTGCCTGTGCGTGAGCCCGCTGAAGGCGCTGATCAACGACCAGTTCGAGCGCCTCGAGCCCCTGTTCGAAGCGGCTGAGCTGTCGCTGGCCCGCTGGCACGGCGACGTGCCCGCGGCGCGCAAACGCCGCCTCCTGGACGCCCCGACCACAGCGTTGATCATCACACCGGAATCGTTGGAGGGCTTGTTCATCCGCCGCGGCACGCGGATGCCCTCCCTGCTCTCCAACCTGGGCTATCTCGTCGTTGACGAGCTCCACGCCTTCATCGGCGCCGAGCGCGGCAGGCAGCTGCAGGCGCTGTTGCACCGCGTCGAGCGCTCCGCAGGGCGACGGCTCGTCCGGGTCGGGCTCTCCGCCACGCTGGGAGACGTGGGCCTCGCTGCGGAGTTCCTGCGCCCGGGTCAGGGGGCGGCCGTGGCCCAGGTCAACGTAGAGGGCAAAAAGGCCCTGTTCCTTCAAGTCAGGGGCTACCGGCACGCCAAGCCCACGCCTGGCGACTCGCCGCCAAGCCCGGAGGACGAGCGCCCGGAGGCGACGAGCCACGACGGAGACGAGGCGCCTACCGACTCGACCCAGCAGATCGCAGGTCACCTGTTCAAGGTGCTGCGCGGCTCGGACAACCTGGTCTTCGCCAACAGCCGGCAGAACGTCGAGGTCTTCGCCGACCTTCTCCGCCGAATCGCGGAGAGGCAGCGCGTCCCCAACGAGTTCATTCCTCATCACGGGAGCTTGTCGAAGGAGATCCGGCTCGACGCCGAGAGACGCTTGAAGGACGTGGACAAGCCTACAACCGTGGTGTGCACCTCCACGCTCGAGATGGGCATCGATGTGGGCTCGGTCGCGGGCATCGCGCAGATCGGTGCGCCGCCGTCGGTCGCCTCATTGCGGCAGCGCCTCGGGCGCTCCGGCCGCGGGGAAGACGACGCGGCAGAGCTGCGCGTGTACGTCGCGGAGCGCGACCTCGATCCCAGGTCCGGAATCCTCGACCTCCTGAGGGTCGGGCTCGTGCGCTCAGTGGCGATGATCGAGCTGCTGCTCTCCCGTTGGTTCGAGCCGCCAGACACCAAGAAGCTGCACCTCTCGACGCTGGTC
>CAZQPP010000466.1:0-2910 GCA_964594295.1 uncultured Myxococcales bacterium
ACGGCCGGCGGCGGCACCTTCGGCATCTTCATGGTCTGGGCGGTGCCCCCGCTCACGGTCCCGAACCTGCGCAACAACAACGTCGAGACAGGCTTCGGGGGCAACGGCGGAGACGGCGGGAACGGCGGCACGGGCGGCCTTCCCGGCGACGGCGCGGCCGGCGGCGCTCCAGGAAACTCGGTCTCCAACTTCTGGTGCTCCCGCGCCGGAGCGCGCGGAGGGCAGGGCGGCACGGGCGGCCATGGCGGCGGCGGAGGAGGAGGCGCCGGCGGCGTGAGCTACGGCATCTACGCGGTGGGCCAGGGCGGCGTGAGCCTCGACACCTACCGGGAGCCCCAGAACACCTTCACGGAGACCGGCTCGGGCGGCGGCGGCGGCTCGGGCGGCGCTTCCCTCGGAAGCCCGGGCCAGCGCGGCGCGGAAGGGGTGCACGCGAAGACGAGCTTCTGAGCGCCTACGGCCTCCCTCCCGCCCTCGCGCGCTCCTCGGTCAGCTTCTGCAGGGTCTCCTCCATGCTCCTGTGCACGAGTCGGTGGCACTCCTCGACGTAGTCCGCGTCGTCAGCGGCGCCGGGGTCGCTGCGCTCGAAGCGCACGGGCTCCATCACCTCGATGTGGATCCTCGTGCGCAACGGGAGGTAGCCCGGCGGCGGGCCGATGGTGAGGCCCCAGGGGATGCTCAGCGTGATCGGCCAGACCTCGAGGCGGAGGCGGTCGAGGCGCAGGAGGCGGGCGAGCCAGCGGCCCTCGTCGATGACGTAGAAGCCCTGGTGAGCGCCGGCGGCGACGACGGGGATGAGGGGCACGCCGGTGCGGAGGGCGAGGCGGATGTAGCCGCGGCGCGGGCCGAAGATGATGCGCTGCCGGTCGCGGTGGGCGCGCATGGCGTCGAGGTCTCCGCCGGGGTAGACCATCACCTTTCGCCCCGAGCGCAGGAGCCTCTCGGCGTTGCGATGGCTGGCCCGCACTCCGCCGGCCAGGCAGATCGCCTGGTGGAGGCCGGGGAGGTTGATAGGGAGGTCGTGGGCGAGGAAGTAGGGCACGTGCTCGATGCCGCGGTCCCGCACGAGCTTGGTGACGAAGACGAAGGAGTCGGGTGAGGCGAGGCCGCCGTTGTGGTTTCCGACGTAGAGGGCCGCGCCCGCCGGGATGCGATCCAGGCCCTGCACCCGGGCGCGAAAGTAGGCGCGGTAGAGCGGGCCGACGAGCCTCTCGGCGGGCACGATCCAGCTCGTCCTGCGGTTGTCGAGGCCGTCGATGTCGAAGCGGCGCATCGCCGCCCGTCAGGAGGCCCGCTCGGGCAGGCGCACGACCATCGTCGTCCCCTTGCCCGGGCGCGAGCGGCACCCGAGCGCGCCGCCGTGGGTCTCGACTATCTGGCGGCAGATGTCGAGGCCGAGGCCGGTGCCTTCGTTGCCCTTGGTGGTGAAGAAGGGCTCGAAGATGCGGTCCATCAGCTCGTTGGGTACGCCCGGGCCGTTGTCGCGGACCTCGATGCGGCAGTGATCCGGGGGATCGGAGAGCACGCCGAGCTGGATCTTTGGGTCCTCGGTGCCGGCCCCGCGCATGGCCTGGACCGCGTTCCGGAGCAGGTTCATCAGGACCTGCTTCATGCGGTCGGGGTCGAGGTCGACGATGCAGGCCGACTGGATCGTCACCGTGATGGGGATGTCGCGGCACTCCTTGTCGAAGCGCAGGAAGCGGACGACGGCGTGCACGAGGGCGCCGACGTCGGTCGGGTACAGGGCTGCCGGCAGGGCGGGCTGGTCGCTGTGGGCGTACGCCCGCATCTCCTCGACGAGGCGCAGGATGCGGTGCTGGGCCTCGAGGATCATGTCGGCGTACTCGCGCATCTCCGGGTCTTCCGGGAAGCGCCGGCGCATCATGTCCACCATCATCAGCGGGCCGAGCTGGTTTTTGATCTCGTGGGCGAGGGCGGCCGAGGTCCGGCCGACGATGGCGAGCTCCTCAGAGCGCATCAGCCGGGTGCGGGCGTGCTGGAGCTCGTCGATGGTGCGCTTCTGCTGCTCGTTGAGCTCGGCGTGCTCGATGGCGCGGGCGCACATGGCGGCGATGGCCACGAGCAGGCGCAGGTCCTCCTCGCCGAAGCGCAGCCCCGGGCGGTGGTCGTCGACCTGGAGCACACCGAAGCAGCGCGCGCCGCTGAGCAGCGGCACCGCCATCAGCGAGTGCACGTTCATCATCACGAGGCTCTCGCTCGTCGAGAAGCGCGAGTCGTGGGGGGCGTCGGTGCTGACGATGGCCTCCCGCGAGCGCACGACCCGCTCGAGCACCGTGCGGGCGAGCTGCGGCCCGCCGGTCTCCTCTGGGAAGGCGTCGAAGCCGTCGATGGTGGCGACCGCGATGTGCTCGGGCAGCTCCTCGGCCGGCAGGAGGTAGACGAAGGCGCGGTCGCTGCGGAAGACGTGCAGAGCGGCGTCGGCGCAGGACTGGGCCACCGCGCTTACTCCCGCGGTGGGCTCGAGCCTGAGGGCGAGGGCGTAGAGGGAGTAGAGCTGCCTCGCGCTCAGCGCCAGCTTCGCCTCGAGGCTCTCGGGGTCCTTCTCCTTCTCCTTCTTGGTGAAGCGCCCGCTCGGAGCCTTGCCAGGCTCGACCACCTTTGTGACGAGCTTGCCGTCCTCGTAGTAGGTCCGCACCTCGACCGTGGACATCGCGCGGGACACGTGGTGGCGTCCCGAAGGGGTCCGGCGGGCGTTGGAGCTCACGGCGTGCGTTCGGCGGTTCGGGTTTGGCGGGACCTGAGAGCCTGCTCTCCTCCCGAGGCCGAGTTTAGACGTGCTGTTGCGGCCGCACAAGCAAAGCCGGGTCCGAGCGAGGGAAGGCAGGTGTCGGACCGGGGGTGGGGGGGGGTAAAAAATAAAAAAAAAACCCCCCGCCGCGGCGGGAGAAA
>CAZQPP010000466.1:2920-6845 GCA_964594295.1 uncultured Myxococcales bacterium
GGGTTCGTTCTAAAATTTTACCCCCCGCCGCCCGGCTTTTTTTTTTTTTTTAAACCCCCCCCCCCCCCCCCCCGCTGCGCCCCGGCTCGCCGATACCATCGTTATCTGCCTGTCTACTCGACCCCCGGCACGGCTTTGGCGAACCCATCTCTCAAGCGCGAAGCGGCCCTGATCACGGCGCGCTTCAACCGGCCCGTGGTGAAAGCCGCGGTGGCCGAGGCCAGGGAGAGGGAGAAGAGGACCACCGCGCAGAGGGTTCCGTCCGAGAAGATCCCGCCCGAGCCCGCGCCGCCCGTCGAGTTCCTCTCGACGACCTACAACGTGCTCGTCATCTCGGTGGACGAGGAGAGGGTGGGGGTGCTCCGCCAGCAGCTCGATCCCTTCGGCTACAAGGTCGAGCACGTGAACACGGCGGTCCTGGGCCTCGAGCGCCTCCTGACCCGGCCGCCGGACCTGGTGCTCTGCGACGCCAACATGGACCACATGTCGGGCTACGAGCTCTGCCGCGTCGTCAAGCGGCGGCGCCGCAGCGAGCACATCCCCTTCGTCCTGATGGGCAAAGCCCCCGACATGGACGAGAAGACGAGGGGCTACCACGTCGGCGCCGACGACTTCATCGGCTTCCCGGTCCACGAGGTGGAGCTGAGAGCGCGGGTGCGCTCCTTCGTGCGCTTGAAGATGTACCTCCAGCGCATGCACAACGAGGTCCGCGCGTTGGACTTCAAGCTCCGCGGCCGCACGCGTGAGCTCGAGGAGATCACCCTGGGCCTCGTCGCCGCGCTCGAGAAGGCGAACGAGCTCAACGACACCGACACCGGCAAGCACATTCAGCGCGTCTGCCGCTACTCCGGGCTCTTCGCCGAGCGATTCGATCTCGGCCAGGGCGCCGTCCAGCGCATCGCGCGCTACGCCTCGCTCCACGACGTCGGCAAGGTCGCCGTCGCCGACAAGGTGCTCAAGAAGAGAGGCCCGCTCACGCACGAGGAGATGGAGGAGATGAAGCGGCACACGGTGCACGGCTACAAGCTCCTGAAGGAGGCCCGCGCCGACGACGTCGCCTGCAACATCGCGCTCTGCCACCACGAGCGCTGGGACGGCGCCGGCTACCCGCAGGGGCTGATGGGCGAGGTCATCCCGGTGGAGGCCCGCATCGTCGCCCTCGCCGACGTCTACGACGCCCTGACGACGCGGCGCTGCTACAAAGAGGCCATGCCCGTGGCCGAGGCCCTGACCTACGTGCGGGAGCAGGCCGGCCGGCACTTCGACCCGCGCCTCGTCCAGGTCTTCTTCCAGAGCTTCCGCGAGGTCTGCGAGATCCAGCAGGAGCTCGCGGACGACGAGGAGGCGGCGCTGTTGTAGCCCGGGCGGGCAGGGGCACGGGCAGGGGCAAGGGCAAGGGACCGGCGCGGCGAGCGCGCCGGTGTGGGCAGGGGCAAGGGCAAGGGCAAGGGAGCCGGCGCGGTGCCCGCGCCGGCCAAAAAACTCGCGCGCACACGCGCATGACTCAAGATTATGCGCGCGCGGCCGATTCCGTCCGTGGCTCCCGTGAATGTTCAGAGGTACCAGTTGTCACACCTCAAAGATGCCCTGAAAGCCCCGTTTGTCCTCGGCCTGTTGCTCGCCGGCCTTCTCTTCGCGGGCTGCACCAGCAGCGACGTGACCACGAGCCAGCCCGACAACGTGGTGTTGACCGAGTTCGGCTACAAGACGATCGACGTGCCGCCCTTCGACCCGGGCTCCGCCGTGGACCCCGGGCTCGCAGGCGAGGCGGGCCCGCGCCCCGATCTGCGGGAGCCCGCCGGCTCCCTCGGCGCCTCGTGCGAGATCTCGGGGGACTGCGACTCGAACCTCTGCATCCCGTCGACCGAGGGGCGCATCTGCACCGAGTCCTGCGAAGACACCTGCTCGAAGGGTGGTTTCGCCTGCCGCACCGTGATCGACATGGACGGCAGCCGGGAGAGCAGGATCTGCCTGCCGCTGAACGAGCCGAACCTCTGCCGCCCCTGCGGAGCCGACCAGCACTGCTCCTACCCCGAGCTCGGGGCCAGCGGCGCGCGCTGTGCAGTCTTCGGGACCGTCGAAGGCTCCTTCTGCGCCACCCCCTGTACCGGCGACGAGCAGTGCCCCGACGACTACCGCTGCACGACCCTGAGGGCCCGCGACGGGGGCGACCAGATCGAGGTCTGCGCGCCTGCCCAGGGCGAGTGCAGCTGCCCGCAGTCGGCCATCAACGAGGGCGCGTCGACCCCCTGCGCCGTGGAGAACGAGGACGGAGCGTGCATCGGAGTCCGCCGCTGCGGTCCCCTCGGCCTGACCGACTGCAGCGCCGCGACGCCTTCAGCGGAGACCTGCGACGCCCAGGACAACGACTGCGACGGCAGCACCGACGAGGACCTCGGCCTCGTGCCCTGCACCACCGAGAACGACCACGGCATCTGCGAGGGCAACGGCACTTGCTTCAACGGTGACGTGCTCTGCAACGCGCCCCAGGCCCAGCCCGAGAGCTGCGACGGCATAGACAACGACTGCGACGGCGCCATCGACGAGGGCTTCAAGGACAGCGACGGCGACGGCATCGCCGACTGCCGCGAGAACGACAAGGACGGCGACGGAGACGCCGACGAGAGCGACTGCGAGCCCGAGAACCCGGCCATCCACCACGGCGCGCCCGAGATCTGCGACGGGGTCGACAACAACTGCAACCACTTCATCGACGAGAACGGGGCCCAGGGCTGTAGGCCCTACTACCGGGATCAGGACCAGGACGGCTTCGGCCTCAGCAGCGACTCCCAGTGCTTCTGCGGCGGGCCGCAGGGCTTCCACATCGTAGAGACCGCCGGCGACTGCGACGACAAGGCCGGCGACGTGCACCCGAACGCCGTCGAGGTCTGCGCCAACGAGCGCGACGACGACTGCGACGGCCAGGTCGACGAGCAGGACGCCCTCGACTGCGTCAACTTCTTCCGCGACGCGGACGGCGACACCTTCGGCGCCAACGACGACATGCGGTGCCTCTGCGTGCCGGCCGCCCCCTACGACCTGAGCACGCCCGGTGACTGCGAGGACAACAACCCGAACATCAACCCCGACGCCATCGAGCGCTGCGACGGCATAGACAACGACTGTGACGGTGCCACCGACGAGACCCACCCGGACACCGACGGCGACGGGATGCTCGACTGCTTCGACACCGACATGGACAACGACCTCATCCCCAACGCCCTCGACAACTGCCCGCTCGTCTTCAACCCCGCGCAGACGGACACCGACGCCGACTCCATCGGCGACCACTGCGACCCGGACGACGACGGCGACGGCCACCTCGACCCCATCGACAACAGCCCGCACGTGCCCAACCCCGACCAGCGCGACCCGGACGCCGACGGTTAGGGCGACGCCTGCGACGACGACGTCGACGGCGACGGGGCCAAGAACGTGGACGACAACTGCCCGCTGGTGTCCAACCCGGGCCAGGAGGACACGGACCAGAACGGCATCGGCGACGCCTGCGACGGGGACCTCGACGGCGACGGCATCACCAACGAGCAGGACAACTGCCCGGAGGTGGCGAACCCGACCCAGCTCGACACCGACACCGACGGCCAGGGCGACGCCTGCGACGGCGACGACGACGGCGACGGGGTGCCCGACGACATCGACAACTGCCGGGTGGTCCAGAACCCCGAGCAGGAGGACCTCGACGAGGACCGCGTCGGCGACGCCTGCGCCAAGGACCGGGACGGCGACGGCATCGAGGACGACAAGGACAACTGCCCGGTCGACGCCAACCCCGACCAGCAGGACACCGACCGCGACACCCACGGCGACGCCTGCGACACCGACGACGACGGCGACAACGACCCGGACCAGAGCGACAGCGAGCCCCAGAACCCGCCCGTGCACCACGCGGCCGTCGAGGTCAGCC
>CAZQPP010000467.1:0-6797 GCA_964594295.1 uncultured Myxococcales bacterium
CCGCATAACCGCATAACCGCATAACCGCATAACCGCATAACCGCATAACCGGATATACGGGTAAATGCATGGATGCTCACGACCCGCTTGTACCGACGCTACTTGCGCTGTGGCGGGACCCTACTTCACGAAGTCGGTGAGCCTGCAGTTGGGCAGGCCTTTCGCCCGCCAGCTCTTGAAGCGGCTGCGTTTCGCCTGGTCGCGGTCGGACGGGGCGAAGGACTGCGTCCCATGCTTCGTGGTCCTCACGATCTTCTGGAGGAAGTGGTCGGAGCCGTAAACCCACTCGATCCGGGTGGCGAGCACGCCGTCTCGGTGGGACTCGTAGACGGTCTGTCCGTCCTCCGTGTACTCGCACCTCCTGACGACCACGCCCTCGGCGCTCGGCGGCTCGCTCCTCAAGATCTCCACGATGCGGCCGCGCTCGTCACGTACGGCCTCGTCGGTGCGCTCGGGCTGGCCGTCTGCGTCGCGGTCCGTGCTGAAGGCGGCGAGGCGGCCCTGCTCGTCGTACTCCATGGAGTAGATGGCCTGCGGATCGGGCTCCTTGCCGGCCGAGCGCTCGACGCGGGTGCGGCGGCCCGCGCTGTCGTAGAAGAAGGTCAGGCGCATGGAGACGTCGTCGTGCATGTTCAGCCGCTCCACCTTCGCGAGCCGGCCGTCGCCGTCGCAGAAGCAGTTGACGGCCTCCCGGCACTCGGCGTGGTCGGGGCAGGGGACAGGGTCCTTCTTGCATCCCGCCGCGAGGGTCAGGGCGAGCAGGGTCAGCAGGGCGCTTCGGGTAGCTTTGGCGACGCTCATGGGGGCTCACTAGCACAGGGCATGTTGGCGCGCACGGAGCCCTTGGACGCGCGGGCCGCGCTGGTCTATTTTCCTCACCCACCGCCTCCGAGGGAGCGAGCCGAAGCATGCAGACGAGCGAGCGATACGACCCTGACCGCAAGATCCGCGCCCCGCGTGGGACCTCGATCAGCGCGCGGAGCTGGCTCACCGAGGCTCCCCTGCGAATGCTGATGAACAACCTGGACGCCGAGGTGGCCGAGAAGCCGGCAGAGCTCGTGGTCTACGGCGGCCGCGGCCGGGCGGCGCGCAGCTGGGCCTGCTACGACGCCATCGTCAAGGCGCTGCGCGAGCTCGACGCGGACGAGACCCTGCTCGTCCAGTCAGGCAAGCCGGTCGGCGTGCTCCGCACCTTCGAGGACGCCCCCCGCGTCCTCATCGCCAACTCCAACCTCGTCGGGCACTGGAGCAACTGGGAGCACTTCGACGAGCTCGACCGCAAGGGGCTGATGATGTTCGGCCAGATGACGGCCGGCTCGTGGATCTACATCGGCACCCAGGGCATCATCCAGGGCACCCACGAGACCTTCGTCGAGGCAGGGAGGCAGCACTACGGCGGGGATCTGAAAGGGCGTTGGATCCTGACCGCCGGCCTGGGGGGAATGGGGGGCGCCCAGCCCCTCGCGGCGACCATGGCGGGGGCCTCCATGCTGGCCATCGAGGTGGATCGGGCTCGCATCGAGAGGCGCTGTGAGATCGGCTACCTCGACCGCTGGACGGCGGATCTCGACGAGGCGCTGAAGCTCGTCGAGGAGGCCTGCGCTGAGGGTAGCGCGACCTCGGTCGGCCTGCTCGGCAACGCCGCGGACGTGCTCCCCGAGATGGTGCGCCGCGGAGTGCGCCCCGACATGCTGACCGATCAGACCAGCGCCCACGACCCGCTCTTCGGCTACGTGCCGAGCGGCTACGACCTCCCAGGGCTCGAGGTCGCGCGCAGGGAGCGCCCCGAGGAGGTGAAGGCCGCGGCGATGGAGTCCATGGCGGTCCACGTGCGGGCCATGCTCGAGCTGCACTCCCGCGGAGTGCCCACCTTCGACTACGGCAACAACATCCGCCAGATGGCCAAGGACCACGGGGTCGAGGACGCCTTCGCCTTCCCTGGCTTCGTGCCGGCCTACATCCGCCCGCTCTTCTGCCGCGGCAAGGGGCCCTTCCGCTGGGCCGCCCTCTCGGGCGAGAAGGAGGACATCTACCGCACCGACGCCAAGGTCAAAGAGATCATCGACGATCCCCACCTGCACCGCTGGCTCGAGATGGCGAGGGAGCGCATCCCCTTCCAGGGCCTCCCCTCGCGCATCTGCTGGCTGGGGCTCGGCGAGAGGGCGAAGGTCGGGCTCGCATTCAACGAGATGGTGGCGAGCGGAGAGCTCAAGGCGCCGGTGGTCATCGGCCGCGACCACCTCGACGCCGGCTCGGTGGCGAGCCCCAACCGCGAGACCGAGTCCATGAAGGACGGGAGCGACGCCGTGGCCGACTGGCCGCTGCTCAACGCCCTGGTCAACTGCGCGAGCGGCGCCACCTGGGTCAGCATCCACAACGGCGGCGGCGTCGGCATCGGCTACGCTCAGCACGCTGGGCTGGTGATCGTCTGCGACGGCAGCGAGGCCGCCGCCCGCCGGATAAAGCGCGTCCTCACCAACGACCCGGCTACAGGCGTGCTGCGCCACCTCGACGCTGGCTACGAGGAGGCCTCCCTCTGCGCCAGGGAGCAGGGGCTCGAGGTGCCGATGCTCGATGCCTGATCCGCCGGCCGGCAGGAGAGCCGCCGCGCTCCTCCTGGTGCTCTCCGCGCTCGCGGCCGCCGCCTGCGGCAACGACGACCCCGCGCCGCGCGCCGAGCTGGACGAGGTCGTGCCATGTCCGGACCTCTACGAGTACCTGCCTCGCACCCGCGCGCTCCTTGCCGCGGACGGCATCCCCAACCTCAAGGCCGCGTTCGAGGGTGAGCTCGACGCGGGCAGCCGCCAGGTCGCCGTGGCCCTCGTGACGGGCGTGCTCCGGGTTGTGCCTCCCCGGCGTTTCCCGGAGCTCGAGCCCCTGCTCGGCTCGCCGCAGCTCGAGGCCATCCTGGAGCTCGCGGGCGGGCTGCTCAAGGGCTCCGGCCAGCTCGACCCGGAGGTCCAACACGCCTTCTACGAGGGGCTGCACCGCTGGATCGGCTCCTGCGAGCCGCTCGGCCCCCTCGCCCGGACCATCGCCAAGCTCATGGGCCTGCCGGCCGACGTCCGCGCGGCCTTGCCCGAGCTGATCGAGGGCCTGAGGCGGCAGCTGGACTCGAGCGCCGTCAGCGCAGGCGCGTGGCGCTCGCTGCTGCGCGCCCTTGCCGAAGTGCTCGCCGCCGCCAAGGACTCGAAGGCCGGGCTGCGCGCCTTCGCCCTGACCCTGCTCGCGACGGCCGAGCCCGCCACGCGCGAGGCGGCCATGACCCTGATCGAGGACGACGAGCTGGTAGGCGAGCTCTCGGGCCTCTTCGAGTGCCTCATGAGCCTCGAGTCCTGGGCCGATTACCCGGTGCTGACGGGGCTGGCCCACCTGATCGCGGCCGAGGTCGTAGGCCTGGACCTGGTCGCGGCGCTCTTGACACCCTCTCCGGCGACCGCCGAGGCGGAGGCCGCCCTCGCCGGGATCATGCTCGGCATGAGTGAGGACGAGGACGCCTTGGACTCCTTGCACCTCGCCCTGCTCTGGCTCCTCGAGCCCGGCCGGGCGCCGAGGGTCGTCCCCGATGTCGGCACCCTCGTGGAGGAAGGCGGCGCCCGGGAGATCCTCGGCGTGCTCGTGCGCGTCGGCGCGAGGGACTGCTCGGTGGGGCCGCCGGAATGAAGGGCCCCCGCCGCAGGTGGGCCGCGGCCCTGGTCCTCGCCACGGCCCTGCTCCTCGCCCCCGCCGCGGCGTCCGCCTCGCCGCTCTCCATCTACGGTTTCTGGCCGCGGGACGTGGCCATGGCCGGGGCGGTGGCGGCAAGCGATGCGGGCCCCGGAGCGGCCTGGCAGAGCCCGGCGGCCCCCGCCTTCGCCGAGTCCCAGATGGTGGCCCTCGGCGTGAGCGTCTTCCTGCCCCGGCTCTCCATCGACCGCGCGCTCGCGCCGTGCACGGCGGACCCAGCCACCTGCGCTCAGCTCTACCCCTCGGGCTGGTCGCCCGTGGAGAGCCTGCTGCCCAAGAACGCGGTGGGCTTCATGCTCGGCTGGCTCAAGCCGCTCGGAGGCTTCTTCAAGCGCCGCGTCGCCCTCTCGGCGACCATGTACCTGCCCGCGCAGAACCTGCTCGGGGCCGAGGGGGTCGACAGCGCCACGCCCCACTTCCTGCTCTACCAGGACCTCACCGACAAGTTCACGCTCGCCTTCTCGGTCTCCGGCCGGCCCCTCGAGTGGCTCTCGCTCGGCTTCGGCCTGCAGCTCCTCACCGACGTGGGCGCGTCCATCACCCTGGACGCCGACGTGCTCGGCGGGGGCTTCGCGCGTGATGACGTCAACGTCTACGTGGAGCCCAAATTCGGCACGGTGGCCGGCCTGATGGCCAAGCCCGGGGGTGGCTGGACGGTGGCTGCCGCTTACCACCAGGAGCTGCCGCTCATCTTCTGGATTCCGACCCAGATAGACCTGGGCGGCATCGCCGAGCTCGACCTCTACATCGAAGGCACCGTGCTCTTCTCTCCTCACCAATTCGACTTCTCGGTTTCCAAGGAGCTGCCTGGCTGGGATCTGGAGGTCTGCGCGCAGGCGAGCCTCGCGCTCTGGTCGCGTATGCTCGACGTGGCCCCGCGCATCGACCTCGACGTGAAAGGGGAGCTCCTCGAGGGCACGGGCGCCGGCGACGCCCTCGACGTGAGAGAGCTGGACTCCCGGCCGAGGCTCGGCCTCAAGGACACGTGGACCTTCCACCTCGGTGCCGAGTGGCGGCCCACCGCGGCCTGGCGCCTTCGCGGCGGCTACCAGCTCCGCCCGTCGCCGATGCCCCGGGCGCGCGAGGAGGGCTCCACGAACCTCCTCGACAACGACGCTCACGGCGTCGGCCTGGGCGCCGGGGTGGTCTTCGCCGACCCCTTCGGCATGCACAAAGCGCCGCTGCACGTCGACGTCGGGTTGTCGATGCTCATGCTCTCACGCCGCACCATCTACAAGCACGAAGCGGACCCCGTGGGCGACCTCAGCCACGGCGGCGTCGTGATCGGGGTGCTGGCCTCGGTGTCCCATGCGTACTAGCCTGATCCTCGTGGCCGCTGCGCTCTTCCTCGCCCTCGCCGGCTGCAAAGACGAGGCGCCGTCCAAAGGCCTCGAGGACAGCGGAGCCGACGCCCGGGCAGCGGAGACCTCGTCCTCCGCCGAGGACGCAGGGCACGACGGAGGCCCCACCGTACCGCCGGGCGCGATCCGGGTCAGGGTCAACGGCGACAAGGTGGTCGCGAAGGTAGACTCCCGCTTCCTCTCGCTCGCCGTCGACTCCTCGCAGGTAGTAGGCGGCTTTTTCTGGGGCGGCCCCGACTCGAAGACCACGGGAGGGGTGTCCGAGAACCGCGTGGACCCCTACGACTTCGCGCGTCCCCGCCTGCGGAGCCTGGCTGCGGCCCTCGCCCCTGCGTTCCTCAGGATCGGCGGCTCCGAGGCCGACAAGCTCTTCTACGACCTCGAAGACACCCCTACAGACGAGCTCCCCGAGGGTTTCACCTGGTCCTTGACCCGCGCCCAGCTCGACGGCGTGCTCGACTTCCTGGACGCGGTCGGCTTCGACCTGATGTTCACGCTGAACGCCGGGCCCGGGCCGAGGGACGCCGAGCGGCGTTGGACCGGCGACCAGACGCGGGCGCTCGTGGCCTACCTCGACGGGCGTGGGGCGAAGGTGCCCGTCTACGAGCTGGGAAACGAGGTCAACGGCTTCTTCGTGCTCCACGGGCCGGAGCACAGCATCTCGGCCGAGGAGTACGCCGCGGACCTCGAGACGGCGCGCGTCGTCTTGGACGAGGTCGCGCCCGGGGCGCTGCTCGCCGGGCCGGCGAGCGCCTTCTGGCCGGTGGTCGGGGAGCCGAACGCCCTGCTGCCGGAGGTTTGTCGTCTCGCTGGGAGCGCCCTGGACGTGGTCACCTGGCACTACTACCCGGCCCAGTCGGTGCGTTGCCCAGTCGCCACCCGGCGCGCGAGTGCGGAGGTGATCACCGATCCCGAGGTCCTGGCCGAGACCGACAAGTGGGCTGCCGGGGTCGAGGAGCAGGTCGCCGCGCACGCGCCCTCGGCTCAGATATGGCTCGGCGAGACGGGGAGCTCCTACTGCGGCGGCCAGCCGGGCGTCTCCGATCGATTCGCTGGCAGCCTCTGGTGGCTCGACGAGCTCGGTCGCCTCGCGCGCCGCGGCCACAAGGTGCTGGTGCGACAGACCTTGAGCGGCTCCGACTACGGCCTGCTCGACGACGATACCCTCGAGCCGCGCCCGGACTACTGGGCTTCGCTGCTCTTCAAGCGCCTGATGGGGACCGAGGTGCTCGAGGTCGCGCTCGAAGGCGAGGCCGACGGGGGAGGGCGGGTGCTGGCGTATGCCCACCGCGCTCCGTCGGCGGAAGCTGGCGGCGTGAGCGTGCTGCTCTTGAACCTCGCCCCCGACGAGCCGGCGACCGTGGCGATCGCGGGGCTGGACGGCGAGCACGCAGACGTCTACCTCGTGACGGCAGACGGCCTCGACGCGCCGGAGGTCCGCCTCGGGGCAACCACGCTGCGCCTCGGAGACGACGGCTCCCTCCCGGCCCTCGACCCCGAGCGCCGCGCCGTGCCCGCGGGAGCGCCGCTGATCCTGGAGCTCGAGCCCGTGTCCTATGCCTTCGTTTCGAGACCGTGACCTCGCCTGGCTGCTGTGCCTGCTCCTCGCAGCGTGCGGCGGCGGCGCCGGCGACGGGGGCTTCACGCGCCCCTTGAAGGGCGACGTGAGCCCGACCCCCCCGCCCCCGCCCCCCCCCCCCCCCCCCCCCC
>CAZQPP010000468.1:0-6796 GCA_964594295.1 uncultured Myxococcales bacterium
AGCATGAGATCTTCGCCCCAGAGGCTAGCACAATCCGTTCCAGGGGGCGGGTTTCGCGATGGCCGCGATTCGGGGCGGCGACGTGTCGCCGGCCGGAGTCACTTCGGGCACGTGGTGTCTCTGGCCGGAGACAGCTGACGGGGCTGGAATGGGCCCAGGCATGCGGGAAGCGTTATGCTGGGCCGGTCATGGATCCGAGCGTGCCTGCCATAGAGGGCTACCGGGTCCTGCGGCGTCTGGCCGTGGGCGGGATGGCCGAGGTCTTCCTCGCGGAGAGCGAGGAGCTCTCCGGTGGGACAGAGCTCGTCGTGATCAAGCGCCTGCTGCCGGGAGCAGCGGACGAGGTACGGCGTTTGCTTGAGCGGGAGCGTGTGGTTCTCGGTCATGTGGACAGCCCGCACGTCGTGAAGCTCCTCGGCGGCTCCGGGGATGCCGTGGTGCTCGAGCACGTAGACGGCACCGACCTCGCCGGCGTGCTCGACCACTTCGGGAGGCGTGGGCGTTGCCTGCCCCTGCCGGCGGCGATGGCGGTCATCGAGGGCGTGCTGTCAGGGCTGGCCGACCTGCACGAGGCGCGGCGGCCCGACGGCAGGCCGCTCCAGGCGGTGCACCGCGACCTGAGCCCCTCCAACGTGCTGCTCGGGCGCGACGGCAGGGTGAAGCTCGCGGATCTGGGCGTGGTGCACGCCGACCTGAGCCAGCACCCCACCGTAGGCGGGCTCAAGGGCACCCTGACCTACATGGCCCCCGAGCAGCTCCTCGGCCAGCCCGTCGACGCCAGGACCGACGTCTACGCCGCCGGCCTCCTGGTCTACGAGGTGCTCTGCGGAGTGCCCGCTCGGCCGGCCGGCATGGTGGGTTTGGCAGAGCTCATCGACGCGCGGCGCCGGCTCCCAGCGCCGCCTACCCACGTGCGCTCGACGGTGCCCGGTCCCCTCGGTGACGCCGTGCTTCACGCGCTCGAGCCCGACCCGGAGGAGCGTCCGGTGGGGGCGCGAGCGTGGCTGGAGGAGATCCGGGCCGCGTGCCCCGAGAGCGCCGACCGCGACGCTCTGGCGGCCGAGGTGCTGGCTGTCTGCGGGCCCGCCGGCCCCGCGGGTGCCGTCGGCAGCGCGCGCAGGGACACCGCGCCCGGCATGACGGTGGCGGCGGCCACCGGTGACCTCCCGCGACCGCGAAAGCGCAGCCTCTCCCGGCGGGTGATCCTGTCGGCGCTGGCCCTGCTCGCGCTGGGTGTGCTCATCGGCGCGTTCTCGCTCTCCAGGCCTCCGGGCCCCGAGCCGGGGGCGGCGGGCTCCACCGCCGCGCCTCCTCCGCCCTCCGTTGCCCAGGGGCGCGTCGAGGACGCAGGGGCGCGCGAAGAGCCGGCCCCGGATGCCGCGAAGCCGCCCGCGCTGCCGTCCGCGCCGGAGCGCCCCTTGCCGCCGCCCGCGAGTGACGTGCAAGAGCCGCCGACCGACACACCCTCTTCGGCGCCCCCTGCGCCCGACGCCGGAAAGCCGGCCGCGGCCAGGGCCCCTGCGGCGGCCTCCGCGAAGCCCCAACCCGCCGCGTCGCGGACCGACAGGCGCGCCCCGCGCGAGCCGAGAAAGCCGGCCACCGCGATCCCCCGCCTTCGCGTTCGAGCGCTCGGTGGGGCTCCGGTGCACGTGACCGGACCGGGCATGCAGGGCTTCGCGCCCCGCTCGAGCTCTCCTCTGCAGGGCGAGGCCCACCTGCTCACCCTGCGCGGTCCGGGAGGTGCGGTGGCCCGCGTGCGCGTGTCGCGGAAGGAGGGGCGATGGCGAGCCACCATCGGCACCCCGGCCGGAGCCCCCTACCTGAAGGTCTCCTGCGGCGGGCGCGAGCGCGGGCACACCCCCGTCCGCGGGTTGTCGCTGGACGGCGCGTTGAGGTGTACGCTGAGCACCGAGGCCGGCACTTCCTTCGGCTTCGATCTCTCGGTGACCGGGAAATGAGGTTTCAGGTCCTGCTCGGTTGTCTGGCGCTGGTGAGCGCCTGCGCCGGACCGGCCCCCTCGGGGGGAACCGGGCAGGTCTCCTTCGCCCTGTTGGAGGACGACTGCGAGCGATACTGCGCGACGCGGCTGACCGCCGAGGCCTTTCGCCTGCTCCCGTGCGGGGAGGAGTCGAGCGACGAGGGAGGCGGAGATCTCTGCGAGGAGTCCTTCGGCGAGGTCCAGGTCAAGGACTGCACCGAGGAGGTGGTCTTCCAGGACCTCCCGGTCGGTCAGCTCGTCCGCGTGCACGTCACGGTGGTCGCGGCTGGAGGAGCATCCTACAGCGGCGTCTCGGGGGACGTCGCCGTGCTCGCCGACCAGGTCAGCGTGGCCGAGGTGAGCCTGGTCGCGGACGGGGCCCCCACGATAACCGGGGTGAGCCCCGACCCGGTCGCCGCCGGCGCGGCGGTGCGCCTCGAGGTGATAGGTGAGGGCTTCGGGAGCTTCGACGCCGAGACCTTGGGAGACACCCGCGTGGAGCTCGACGGCGTGCCGCTGCTGACCGAGGTCTGGACGGCGGAGCGGGTAGAGGCATCCGCCGAGGCCACGGTTCAAGACGGGCAGGTGGTCCTTCGCACCTGCGGGATCGCGTCGGCTCCATTTGCCCTGAGGGTGCTCCGGAGCTCCCTGGACACGGCGACGTTGCAGCTCCCCACCTGCGCCGAGCTCTCCTTGCGAGACGCGGCCTTGCGTCCGGACCGCGACGAGCTGCTGCTCGCGGTGGCCTGCGGCTCTCCTCCGGCTGCGGGCGCCCTCGCGGCCATCGAGGCGACCGGCTGCGCGCTCTCCCTCGAGGCGCCTCTGCCGGAGCTGGATGCGGCGCCCACGTCGCTGGCGATCGAGCCCGACGGCGCGGGCGCGTGGGTTGGCAACGCCGCGGGCCTCGTCCGCGTGGCGCTCGAGACGGGGGAGGCGGCGGCGGGCCCCTCGGTGGACGGCGGCGTGGAAGCGCTGGCGGCCGCAACCGGCGGCGTCTACGCCGTCTCCGGAGCCGCGAGCCCCAAGCTCCTGTGGGTGGTCGACGGGAGCGAAACCGACGTGGACGCGATGGACCTCTCCCCGGTCGACGTGGCCTCGGCATCTGCCGGAGCGACGGTGCTCGCCGCCGGTGACTCAGGGCTGGGGTGGCTGGTGGCCGTCGACGCCGGGGCCACGGTCTCTACTCTTCGCCTCGACGGTTGCACCGGACCGCGCGCCCTCGCGGTCGGCGCTGCCGACAACGTCGCGGCCATATGCTCCGACGGAGGAGAGGAGGTGCTCGTCGTGGCCGTCGATGGCGCAGACGCGCCCCTGAGCGTGGTGCTCGGCGCCGGCGGCCCCTTCGCGGGACCGGTCCTCGACGCCCGGGGTGACGTGGTCCTGGTTGTGGGAGGCGCTCCCTCGGAGCTGCGTGCCTTCGACGCGAACGCGGAGAAGCTGGAGGCTCTCTCGAGCTGGTCCTTGGGTGGAGTTGGGCCTGGCGCGCCTATGGTGGCCTTCCCCTCCGGACGGCGCTTCCTGGCGGGCGGGCAGAGCGGAGGCAAGGCCTTCGTCCTGGCGCCCTACCAGGGGGAGGCGGCGTGTCCGGCACAGTGACAGCGGCCCTCCTCACCCTCGCGCTCGTGGGCTCGCCTGGCGAGCCCGCGGCCGTCGACGCCGCGAGCCACCTCGAGCGGGGCCGCATCTGCGCCGCTACGCCTGCGCCGAGGAGGAGCTTGGCGCGGCGCGGCGCGGGGCCGACTCTCTCGACGAGGCAGCGCGGCTGGAGCTGTGGAGGCTGAGCGCGGAGCTGGCGCTGGCCGGCGACCGCACCACGGAGGCCCTGGAGCACCTGTCCGCCCTGCTGGCCCTCGACCCGGACTTCGCGCCGCCGCCCGGGACCTGGCCACCGCCGTGGCTGGTCGTGCTCCGCTCAGCCCGCGCCGCCGCGCCCGACAGGAGCCCGCCCGATCTCGAGCTTCGCTCCGCGGGGCCCGGCCGTGAGGGCGAGCCGACCGAGATCGTCGTCAACGCGCGCGACCGCTCCGGCGTCGGCGGCGTGAAGATCTTCGTGCACGCTGAAGGCGGCCCGCGGGAGCTCCCGCTCAGCACCTCGGACGGCCTGTCCTGGAGGCTCAGCGTCCCGGCCGACCTCGTCTGGGCGCCCGTGCTGCATTTCTGGCTCGAGGCCTACGACACCCAGGGCAACGGCCCGGCTCGCCTGGGCACCGCCAAGGCCCCGCGCAGCGTCCGTGTGTCGCCCCGCCCCGCCGAGCAGGGCTCGATCTTCTCGCAGTGGTGGTTCTGGACCGCCGCCGGCGCCACCCTCGTCGCCGGCGCGGCCGCCGCCTGGGCCTTGAGCGGCCGGCCGGGAGGAGACCGCGGCCAACCCTCGGCGGCGACCTTCAACGACGTAGAGGTGCGGCTCGTCTGGCCGACGCAGTAGCGGCGCGCAGCCTCCTCGCCACGGCCGGCGCGTCGCAGCGGCGGTCACTCGGACCGGCAGTCGGTGGGGCAATTCTGCGCATCCTCATTGAGGTTGCAGGTCTCGCGATTCATCCACTTCGGGCCCCACTGACCGCAGAACCAGGACGGGCACTCGTATGAGCCCGCCTCGTCCGTGTCCTCGTGGAGGCAGCTCAGCGCGCTCTCGCCGACCTGGCAGACGCCGTCGCCGCACTTGGGGCCGCAGACCTCGACCTTGTCGGCGCAGCAGCCCTGCTCACGCCACTGGCAGGCCTCGTCGCACCAGCAGCCGCCCGGCGCGGGGCCCGGGTGGTTCTCGATCTGACCTGTCCGGAAGTCCGCCGCGCGGTTGTTGCAGAGCTTCGAGACCGCGGCGGGCGACGAGCGACCGGCCGCGCAGCCGCACTCCTCGGGGCAGCTCTCGGAGTCCTCTCCGAATTCGACCTCGCAGACACCGTCACCGCAGGTCGTGGCGCAGTCCTCGGGCGTCCCGAACACCTCCCCTTCGAGATCGAAGAGGCAATCGCCCTTGCTCACGGGGCTCTCGTACTTGCCGCCCACGAGGCAGCACACCTGGTCACAGAGCCCCGGGTCGTCCTCCTCGATCCGGCCGTGGGGGTCGTCACACAGCACCCTGGCGGTGGAGAAGTAACCCGAGACGTCGTCGCAGCAGATGGTCTCGCAGCTCTCCGCCTCGCCGCGGACGGTCCCCTCGTGCACGTGGAGGCAGGTGCCTTTCGTGGCCCGGTCGTATTGGGAGTCGGAGTCCCAGGTGCAGCACTTCTCCTCGTAGAGAGAGGGTTCGTCTTCCTCGATCTCGAAGGGCTCGGCGCACGCTGCTTTGGCCACCCTCGAGTATCCCCAGATGCCCTCCTTGCAGCAGACCGGCTCGCACACCGCCGTCTCGCCGGCGATCTCACCGCCGTCGACCTCGAGGCAGGTGCCCTTCGTGCGCGGGAGGTACTTGTCATCACCCATCGCACAACACAGCTGCTCGCACTTGGTGGTGTCCTCGACCAGCTCCTCCTCCGGCGCCTTGCAGCCAGCCTTGAGCTTCGTCTCATAGCCCTCGGCTCCGTGGCAGCACCCGTCCCGGCAGCTCTTGGGCTCACCTCCCTCCTCTCCCTCGAGCAGGTTCAGGCAGGTGCCCCGGCTCACCTCGGCGGAGCCGCCGTCTCCGGTCGGGTAGCAGCAGATCTCCTCGCACAGGCTCGTGTCGAGGGCCTCGACCCTGGGTGGCTCACACTGGGCTCGATAGGCGGTCACGAAGCTGGAGCCATCCGTGCAGCAGACCTGCTCGCACTGCTCGGGTCCGCCGGTGACGCTTCCCTCGAGGATCTCCAGGCAGACGCCCTTGGTCACCGGCTTGTAGGCCTCGCCGGCCAGGCAGCAGACCTGGTCACAGGCCGTCGAGTCGCCGTGATCGGTCCATGGGGCCTTGCACTCGGCCATCGCCATGGTCTTGAAGCTGAAGCCGTCCGTGCAGCAGGCTGCCTCGCACTGATCTACCCCACCCGCGCTCTTGCCGCCGAGGATGTTCGTGCAGGCGCCTCGGGTGCCTGGCGTGTAGGAGTCGCCGTGGGCGCAGCACACGAAGTCGCAGTCCGCTGCGGCCTGGGCCTCTTTGCCCACGAGCAGGCACTCGGCCCTGGGACGTGGGCTGTAGTCCGACGCGTCCCGGCAGCAGACGGTCTCGCAGAGCACCGGCCCTCCGGCATTGGAGCCGCCGGCGTCGAAGCAGCTTCCCTTCTTCTTGGTCGTGTAGCCCCCGAGCAGGGAGCAGCAGACCCTGTCGCAGTAGGTCACGTCGGGCCTCGGCGAGAGCCCTCTCCGGCTGCACTCGAGCTCGGTCATCAGGGCCTCCCCGCAGCAGGCGACCTTGCAGAGATCGACCTCGTGCGGCTCTCCGCCGGCGTTCGCGCAGAGGGACCCGAGCATCTCCTCGGCGCGGCCTTCGAGAAGACAGCAGATCAGCTCGTCGACTGTGTCCGGCCCTGGATCTTCGCCTTCGTCCTCTGGGAGCGCCTCCCCGGGATCGCTCCCGAGGTCGCCGGAGACCGCCCGACCGGGATCACCTCCCTCGTCGTTGACGGCCGCGCCCCCGGGCTCGCTCCCGGGGTCTTCGCTGCACGCACAGGAGAAGACGAGGAGGAGGGCCACGCCCACCTTCATGCTGATGGAAGTCATGCTCGCGCTCATGATCGACCCCTTGTTGCCTGGTCCATCGTGACGGCGAGCCCAAGGGCAAATCCCGTACCACCCCGTCTCCGCCTGCGTTGCGCCCTGTGAGCCCCGTTTGTCGAGGGCCCGGGGCCTTCAAACTCGCGTTTCAGGATGCAGCGATTAGCGGTTAGCGATTAGCGGTTAGCCGGA
>CAZQPP010000469.1:0-6792 GCA_964594295.1 uncultured Myxococcales bacterium
CGCGTTGCCGTCGTCGCAGGGGAGGCCGGTGCCCGTGCACTCGCCGGCGTAGCAGCCGTCGTCGGTGGTGCAGGGGTTGCCGTCGTTGCAGGGGGTGCCGGCGGCGACGGGGACGTGCACGCATCCCCCGGCCGAGCAGGAGTCATGGGTGCAGGGGTTCTCGTCGTCGCAGCCCATGGTCGGCGCGAGGCAGTAGCCCGTCACGCAGCGGTCGCCGACGGTGCAGGGGTTGCCGTCGTCGCAAGGGGTGCCGTTGGCCACCGGGGTGCTGACGCAGCCCTCGGAGGTCTCGGTGTCCACGGTGCACTCGTTGCCGTCGTCGCAGTCCACGCCGGTAGCGCACACCCCGTCCGCGCAGAGCCCGGGGCGGCCTTGGGGGGTGGTGCAGGCCATGCCGTCTCCGATGGGGATCCTGCCGCAGCCGTTGACCGTCAGGAGCTGGAAGGCGCAGGGGTTGGGCTCGGTGCAGTCGACCGCCAGGAAGCAGAAGGAGCCGAGGCACAGGCCGGGCCCCTCCTCGTGCGCGCACGCGCTGCCGATCTGGACGTTGGTGTAGACGCACTCTCCGCCTACGCACTCGTCCTCGGTGCACGTGGTGCCGTCGTCGCAGTCCTCGACGACCTCACAGACCGTCAAGGCCGCCACGGTGCTGTTCATCCACGGCGGGACGTAGGGCTCCTCGCCGGTGGTCTCGAAGCACTCACCGTCCACGCAGACGGTGAAGACGGCCGGGCAGCCCTCCTCGCTCGTGCCCTCCTCGCAAGAGGGGGCGGTCCCTGGGAGAGCTCCAGGTAAGGCGTTTCTCTGCATCGTGCCGGCTGCGTCCACCAACGCGGTCGTCGCGAGGTCGTTCGCGGCGCTCAGGGTTGGCGTCCCGTTTCCGACCGATCCGTCACAGCCGGCGAGGCCGAGCAGCAACGAAGATACCGTGATCACACCTACCAGGTGATTGGGCGTACGTACCCCCATGGTTTGACCTCCTGACGGCTACCAATTGCAAAATGCTATTGCGGAATGGGCCGTATTGTCAACGGGTTTTTCAGCAAGCCAGCTAAAGGTTGGGGCAATTCCAGCCGATGACCTCGCTGCAATCAGCGGGGAGAGAAAGACTTGCCTTCCAAGCTCCTACCCGAGACCACGCGGAGACGTTGGCCCGTCGGCGTCGGCCAGGGTGGAGAGGACCCCGAGGCCCTCGCGGAGGCTTCCACGGTCCAGGAGATGGCAGCGACGGACGTCCGGGTGGTGCTGGTGCGCGCGGACAGCCGCGGCCCGCGCGACCCCGTCGAGATCGCCGTGCGCGCTTCGGGCCTGCTCGTACAAGATGCACACGGGCCGGACCGCGCCATCGAGGTCCTGGGAAACCGCCCGTGCCCGGTCGTCGTGGAGGCCGTGATGCCTCGGGCCGACGAGCTGGTGCAGAAGATCCGGGCCAAGGAGCAGATCGCCACTTCGCCGCTGGTCGTGGTGGTGCCGGCCGTGCAGCGCGGGGCCTTCTACCGGGCCCTCGCGTGGGGTGCTGACGAGGTCGTGCCCCTGCGCACCCTGTCCGGGCTCGGACGCGTCCTGCGCACCTTCGCCCAGGACTCGCGCCCCTCCTACCCCGCGAAGACACACGGGCTCGTGGTGCTCGGGGCACACCCCTCGCGGGCGGCGACCCGGGCTCACTGCCTGCGATTGGCCGGCTACGAGGTCCTCCCCGCCCGCGACGCGTCGAGCTTCCTCGCCGCCATGGCGATCCCGGAGGTCTCCCTCAGGGTGCTCGACAGCAGCCTGCTCCCCGACGACGCGTCGGCCACACAGCTGGCGGCCGACATGATCGCCGGGGGCACCCCGACCCTCATCCTCTGCGAGTCGACCAAGGCGCGCCTCGTCGCTCCCCTCCTTTCGGAGGCGCGCCACGCGCGGCTGCTGCCCTACGCCCTCCTGGCCGACACGCTGCTCCAGGCCGTCAACGAGCTGACCGCGGCTCCCGGCCCGGACCAGCGCGCGAGCAAGAGGGTCCTGCACCACACGGTGGCGTCTTTCCGGCAGCCCGGGGAGCAGGATCGGGTGTACGGCATCACCTGCGACGTCTCTGCGGAGGGCATGTGGCTGCGCACGCTCCAGCCGCCTCCGCTCGGCGCCATCGTGCAGGTCGAGCTCCGCCCTCCGGCCGCCCCCTCCACCATCGAGGTCCGGGGCAAGGTGGCGCGGGTGCTCGGCTTCTCGGACCCGGAGCGGCACGGGCGCGCGCCCGGCTTCGGGGTGCGCATCCAAGGCGCCGACCAGCGCGGTTGGGTGTGGTGGCGTGAGAGCTACCGCTACCTGAGCGGGCCGCAGGGGCCGGCGCCGAAGGTGGAGTAGGGATCGCCTACTCCTGCGCGCGGTACAGGCGCACTACGTAGCGCCGGCTCGCCGGCCCGCCGAGGATCTCGAGGCCCATGGGGTCGCTCTTGGTGGCGTCGCCGCCGAGGATGACCGAGCCCGGGCCCGTGCGGCCTACGAGCAGGATGTTTCCGCCCGAGGCCTGGGCGAAGCAGTCGTCCTTTCGTGGGCTCATGCCGAGGCTGCAGGGCTCGAGGTCGGCGCCGTCGAGGGAGAGCTTCAGGCCCGCCTCCCGGAGATCCTCCTTCGCCGGCAGGAGCAGCACGTGGGTGCCGTCGGCGAGCTCGAGGGAGGCCCGGGCGCCGGCGACGACTCGCAGCTCCAAGAACTCCTTCTCGCTGTCTGAGGCCGGCGTCCGCTCGGGTGCGGCGGGGGCCCTGATGACGGTGCGGACCTCTCGGCCGAGGAGCGGGACGATGGCTCCTTCGCGGAGGAAGACGGGGATGTGGCCGAGCTCGGCTGGCACGAGGGCGCTCCGGCCTCCTCGCCAGGTGTCGCCCGTGTCGAAGTGGATCCAGCGGCCCGGAGGCAGCGAGACCGAGCGCTCGAGGGAGCCGGCCTCGATGACCGGGGCGACCAGCAACGCGGGGCCGAGCATGAACTCGTAGTGCGCGTCCTTTGCTCCCTCCCAGCCGGGGAACTCCAGCAGGAGGTGTCGCATCGCCGGCACCCCGGTGCGGACGGCCTCGGCGTGCAGGGCCTCGATGTAGGGGAGCAGGCGGAGGTGGACTCGCGCGTGATCACGGAAGTGCTCGACGGTGTCCTTGTCGCGGTCCCAGTTCCAGTTCTGATCGGGGAGGAGGCCGCGGCTGGTGCGCATGACGGGCGAGAAGGCGCCGAGCTCGGTCCAGCGCATGTACAGCTCGCGCGTGGATGGTGGGGCCAGCCCGCCGGTGTAGCCTGCGATGTCGTGGCCGAAGGCGCTCACGCCGGCCAGCCCGAGGCTGGTGCCGTAGGGGATGACGCTGGGCAGGCCGTCAAGGAGCTCGAAGCTCGTGTTCTGCTCGCCGGCCCAGACCACGCGGGCGTGGCGGTTGCTGCCGAGGTAGCCCGAGCGGGTGAGCACGAGGGGCTCGATGATCTCCGGCTCTGGCGGGGTCGAAGTGTCGGCGCCGGGATCCGCGTCGGTGCCGGGGTCGGTGCCCGCGTCTTCGCCCGCGCCGCCCGCGTCGCCGTCGCTGCTCCCCGCGTCGGGCAGATCGCCAGCCTGCGCGCCCTCGTCACCACCGGGAGGCGGCGCCGCGGCCGGCTCGTCGTGGGGCTCCGGCGCGGGCCGCGCCTCGGGCGGCGGCTCCGGCACGAAGCTGCTCAAGACCTCGTCGTTCAGGCGCTGCCAGTCCACCGCGTAGGTGTTGGCGTAGCTCTCTCCTGTGCGCCCGTCGCTGAAGTGCATGTCGGGGGCCACCCACTCACCGTGGTCGGCGGTCCAGCCGTCGATGCCCAGGGACAGGGCCCTGCGCAGGCGGTTGCCGAGCCACTGCCTCGCGCCGGGGTTCGTGAGGTCGGTGATGGCGCTCTCGAAGGTCGCGCGGGTGAATAGGTAGGGCTCGCCGTCGCCGGTCTGCGCCGCGTAGCCCGCGGCCAGCGCCGCGGCGGGGTTGCTGACCTCCTGCTCGTCGATGAAGGTGCTGAAGTAGGTGAGGACGGCGAGGCCGAGGTCATGGGCGCGCTCGACGAGGGTCGGCAGCGCGGGGTGAGAGAGGTCGCGCCAGCCCTGCTCCCAGATCGCGGTGGCCGGGATGTTCTCGCGCACCAGGGTCTCGAGCTCCTCCCTCACCTCGTCCGGCTCTCCTTGAAAGGCGATCCACGGTCCGAAAGCCCAGCGCGGCAGCGGCCGGGCACGCCCGAGGAGCTCCGTGTACTGGCCCACCACGTCTTTGGGCGTGGGGCCGGCGAGCAGCCACAGGCGCACCCGGGGCCGGACGATGGGCCCGTCTCCGGGCTCGCCGGGATCGGGGGGCGGGAAGGTGCCCTCTCCCGATCCCTCCTCGGGCGGGGCGGCGGCGGCCGCCGCCGGCGGGATGGCGGCCTGGATCTCCATCACGCCGGGGTCCTCCGAGCAGAGCAGGAAGCGGCTGCGCCGGACCGTGTCGAGGATCAGCCCGTGGGCGCGCGGGTCCGGGGCCGGGCGTGCGACGAGCACGTAGGGCAGGGGGAAGTAGGCGTCGTAGCGGTGCCCCACCGGGGAGGCCTCCGCCTCGTCGAGGTCCGGGTCCTTGCCGAGGCCCTGCTCGGTCACGCGGATCGGCACGGTCTGGCCGCGGTGCTCGGCCGCGTCGGACTGCCCGCCGAGGCCGTAGTAGCCATCGCCCGGCCCGCAGCGGAAGCGGAAACGCAGCTCGTTGGGGGCCTTGTCTTCGGGGTAGCTCTGGAGCAGCTCGGCCTCGAGGAGCAGGCCTGTCGCCGACGGGGCGATGACCAGCCGGAGGGCGGGGACTCCTCGCGAGGGGCCGATGAGCAGCTCGGCGCGACCGCTGCCGGAGCTCAGGTCGGCCCGCCCGCTCTCGAAGCCGGTCTTGGAGATCTCCTGCCTCGCGACGCCGTAGTAGCCCTGCTGCCACGACTCGCGCCGGCTTATCCTGGCGAGCTCCAAGATGCCCGGGGCCGACGCGAAGAGCACGCGCCCTTCCGCGTCGAGCACGCGCAGGGAGGGAGGGCTCTCGGCCACCATGATGCGCAGGTCGCCGAGGGCGAGGCCTTCCTCGTTGTCCGGCGGCGGCCCGAAGTCCTGGGGTGGCGGGATGTCGGGAGCACCCTCGTCGAATCCGAGGTCGGGGGCGTCCGCCGAGTCGGGCTGGCCGGGGTCGAAGGGGCCCTGGTCGACTGCGCCGCCCGGGTCCACTGAGGTGCCCGGGTCCACCGCCGCACCGGGGTCGTGGACCAGGCCGGTGTCCGGGGTCGGCGCAGGCGCCGGTCCGACGCTGCTGCAGGCCGCAAAAAGCCACAGGATGGTGAGAAGGCCGGCTTGTCGCGACAGCGTCATGGACCCGTTTCTGCCCCTGCGCGTGAGGTCCGACACGATAGGGCACCCCGCGCCTTCGGATCAAGGCGGGCACTCCTCCCGGATCCGCCGGTTCTCCGCGCATCGTGGCCGGATGAGCCTCGCGCAAAGGCGCAAAGGCGCGAAGGGGCCAGCACCCGATGGGTGCCGGCCATGAGCGGCTGCTGGGTGTACCGCATGCCTCTCCGGGCGAGCGAAGCGAGCCACCTTGGCGTCTTGGCGTCTTGGCGCGAGAAGCTCAGGCGGTGGATCTGGATCCCTTCCAGCTCCAGACTACCTCTGCGCGCCGCTCTGCAGCCAGTGGGCGGGGCTGCCGCCGTCCTTGTGGCCCGCTTCGAGCTCGAGGAGGCGGGCGGTGGCGTTGGCCGCGTCCATGTCGGCCGAGGGGTCGACCAGCACCTTGTGTGGCCCGTCCGTGACCAGGGTGAACTTCACCTTCATGAAGGTCGGGCTGCCCGAGACGGAGCCTCCGTCGACGTAGGCGGAGGTGATGGCGTCGGAGTCGGTGCCGAAGATCAGCATCTGGAAGCGGTCGGTGGTGCAGGTGCCTCCGCTCTGGGCGCAGGTGCGCACGGAATGCCCCGTCGTGAGGGAGATGCCGGTGGCGTCGGGGTCGTGCTCGGTGCAGGTGCCGCTGCAGGGAACGATCTTCGACACCGTGGCGTCGTCGGCGTCGTAGGCGAGGGTGAAGCTCACGGAGACCGGCTCGTCGTTGCCCTGCGCGGCGCGCGCGAGGTTGATCTGGCACTCTGCGGTCTCGCCGGCGCTGCCCGTCAGCTCGCAGACCTGGTGGGCGCACTTGCTCGAGAGGCAGGCCGCGGTGTCGTCGCAGGCCGAGTCGTCCGAGCAGCTCGTCTCGCAAGACGGCGTGCTCTGGTCGGCCTGGGCGTTGCACATGGCCGGGTCGTAGGCGCCGCACTCGTTGGCGACGGTCGTTGCGCCGCAGCCCGTGTCGTCGGCGACGGGAGAGCCGCTGATGCAGGCGTAGGACTGGCACTCCCCGTCCTGGCGGGTGCCCTGGCAGGTGGAGGCGTCGTTGCAGACGGAGGGGAGGTCGAAGGCCGAGCAGTCGGAGTCCTGGGTGCAGCAGGTGCTGCCCGAGACCTCCTCGTCGGTGGAGCCGTCGCAGTCGTCGTCGGTGTCGTTGCAGGTCTCGGTCGCGACGGAGCCCTCGGTGCTGCAGGAGAGCCCGTCGCCGGTCCCGTTGCACTGCACCGTGCCGCTGGCGCACGCGCCGGTGCCGCAGGAGTCGCCCAAGACCTTGCCGTCGTCGGTGTCGTAGGGGCCGTCGTAGGTGACCGAGCCTCCGGACTTGAACTTCTCGTCGGTGTCACCGTCGCAGTCGTCGTCGGCCTTGTTGCAGACCTCTCTCTCGGCCTGGCCGTACTAGATGACGCACAACACGTACGTTCCGACCACCAACCAGC
>CAZQPP010000470.1:0-6776 GCA_964594295.1 uncultured Myxococcales bacterium
CCTGCTTGTGCAAATCGAGCAGCCGCTTCTGGGTGTACCCGCCGAGCTTCTTCACGTAGTCGCCGTCCGGGCGCCGCCCCTCGAACTTGCGCTCTGCGATGGCCGTGATGAGCGCGTCCTTGGTGCCGAAGCGTTCCTTCACCTCGTTCAGGACCTCGTGCAGACGCAAGAGCTGAGCGTTGCGGGTGGCGCGAAGGCGGGCGGTGGTGCGGTCGTCCTTGTCGTCGCCCATCAGGTCGACGATCTGGCGGACGAGGTCATCGCGGGAGCCGAAGCGCTCGGCGACTATTTGCTTTGGGGCCTTGCTCATGGCTCTTGCGTCTCCATCTGGGGTTCACTGTCGCCGCTTGGGGGCTCGGCCGCCGGCGCGCTCGGGCGCGCGGAGGGGAAGCGAGCGGCCATGGTGCTGCGTACACGGTCGAGCCGGTCCTCGTCCTCTATTCGCTGGAGGAGGGTGGACAGGCGGACGAAGCTCTCTCTCGTGGCGCCCCACTCGGGGTAGCCGAAGGCGGCCTCCATGAGGCGCCCCGACTCGGCACGGTCTGCCTCGCGCCGGCGGTAGAACTCGCTGACGAAGACGTGGTGCCGGTAGAGGCGCTCGCGCACCTCCCTGAGCAGGATGGCGGCGTCGGCCGCGAAGGGGCTCTCCGGAGAGGAGCGGAGGAAGCCCGCGAGGCGGTCTCGGGCCTGCAGGACGCGCGACACGTCGAGGCGCTCGCCGGGCGAGAAGAAGGCGACGTCCGCGGGCATCCGCGCGTACACGGCTCGGGCCGCCATGAAGCGAGCGTAGGGGATGTTTGGGTCGTTCGGGTAGAGCGCCGTGAACTCCTCGTAGACCTCCATGGCCTCGAGGTGCCGGTCCTGGGCGAAGAGGGTGTCGGCGAGGCGCAGCTTGCCGAGGGCGGCGTAGGACATGAAGCGGGGGAACTGGGAGACCTCGGTGAAGGGCCTCACCGCCGACTCGTAGTCGCCGCGCGAGAGGTAGTCGAGCCCCTCGAGGTACAGCTCTCGCGCCGTCGCCTCGTCCTGGAGGCCTCTGGTCTTGGCCGACCCGCAGGCCACCGCCGCTAGGCCGAGGCCGAGCAACAGCATGGCGCGAGCGCGGGTGCCGAAGGCGTGGGAGGACATTGGCTCTGGGCTCAGAAAAGGGGCGCCTGTCTAGCAGCCGGGGTGTCGTGGCGCAAGCCTGGCGGCCCTCCGCTTGACCTCCTGTCACTGTCGGCCATGATGCTGCTGGTGCAAGGAGGGTGTCGTGACTGGATGCCGCAAGAGCCACGCTGTCGTTTTCGTCGCCCTGAGTTTGCTCGCCTGGAGCAGCGCCGCTCTGGCTCAGGAGCCGGCTGCCGAGCCGGAGGCGGCTGCCGAGCCGGAGGCGGCTGCCGAGCCGGAGGCGGCTCCCGGGTCGGAACCGGCTGCCGAGCCCGAGCCGACTACCGCCCCGGTACCGACTCCGAAGCTGGAGGCGCCCCCGTGCCCGGAGCCGGCCCCGTGCCCGAAGCTGCCCATCTGCCCCGAGGAGCTTCCCGACCCCGAGGATTCCGGCGCCTGCGACCCGGAGCACGCGGCACCCGCCGTCTACTGGCGCAAGGCCATGCAGTGGATCGGCAGCGACCGGACCGAGGAGGGGCGCCTGCTGCTCCGCGACCTCAGCCGCGAGTATCCGGCCGACCCCCACGGCATGGACGCGGCGGCGTGGCTCGACGAGCACCGCGACCGCGTCACGGACGGGCGCGCCGAGTTCATCATCGGGTCGACCGTCATGGGGACCTACTTCGGCTACACCGCGACGCTGGGCAGCTCGGACGACATCGGCGACGGGGACACCTGGAAGACCGCCATGTGGATGTCCCTCGGAGGCGGCCTCGTCGGGCTGGGCGCGTCAGCGGTGGCCAGCGGGTGGATGAGCATCTCCAAGTCCCAGGCCCTGCTCTACAACTTCGCCGGGACCTGGGGCTTCATGAACGGCTTCCTGGTCTACGACCTGATCTGGCCCTTCGAGGGGAACGACGCCCTCATCGCCGGCGCCACGGGGATGGGCACCGGGGTCGTGACCTCGTTGGCCTTGTGGCGTCACCTCGACGTCGACGAGGGCGCCGCGCAGATGTCGGTGTCCATGGGCGGCTACGCCCTCGAGCTGGCCGCCCTCGGGGCGCTCATCGCTGGGGGAGAGGATGTCTTCACCGACTCGGAGACCGCGGCGCTCCTGGGCCTGATCGTGCCCGCGAACGCGGCGGTCGTGGCAGGCTACTTCCTCGGCCAGGATCTCAAGTGGAGCGCGGACGACGTTCGCCTGATCACCCTGGGCGGCTTCCTGGGCAACGTGTTGGGCGTCTCGCTCGTGGCCACGGTCGAGCCTGACGGGGCGCGAGAGGCAGCCGGCATCATGGCCGCCTCGGTGGTCGGAGGCCTCGCGGCCGGTGTGCTCCTCGTCAGGCCGTGGAAGACGCCGGCAGAAGGGGCCGCCGGCACGCTCCCGCTGAGCGCCGGCCTGCTCCACCTCGACGCACAGGGCATCCACCTCGGCGCGCCCATGCCGAAGCTCGTCCCCATCGAGCACGACGGCAGCGTGCGCCTGAGCCTCACGCTGCCGCTGCTGACGAGCTCGCTGTAGGGGCGTGCTGCGGAGGCGTCAGGGCGCCCGCCACCTCCCAATCACGCGGTGCTCGGCCTCGAGCATTCGAGCCGCCTCGTCGCTCTCACCGTGGTCGTAGCCCAGCAGGTGCAGCACCGCGTGCACGAAGAGCAGCACGACCTCTTCTTCGAGTGACTCGGTGCGGGGATGGCCCGAGCGGTCCTTGGAGCCGACCTGTCTGCTCGCGGTCTCGAGGCTCACGAAGACGTCGCCGAGCTCTTCGCCCTCCGGGTCGTCGAGGGGGAAGGCGAGGACGTCGGTGGCCTCGTCAAGGCCGGCGTAGTCGCGGTTGAGGCGGGCGATGGCGGCGTCCGAGACGAGCACGAGAGAGACCTCGGCCTCGCCCTCGAGCTCACTCTCCAAGGCGGCCGCGGCTCGCTCGAGGGCGGCGGCGATGGCTCCTCGATCCGCGGCGACCTTGCGCTGGCGGTGGTGCAGGGTGACCCGGAGGCGGCGGCCGAAGGATGGCACCGGCGTCAGCTCTTCTTCTGGCCGCCGGCCTGCTTGGGCAGGGGCTCGACGTGGCGGGGGGTGAGGCGCAGGTCGGTCGTCGTGTTGGACTTGATGCGCTCGGTCACCGGCGAGCTCGGGTAGACGGGGCGCTGGTGGTGCATCGAGCGCAGCACCGACACGAAGGCGTGTGAGATGGCGTGCAGGTCCCTGAGCGTCAGATCACACTCGTCGAGCTGCCCGTCCAAGAACTTCTCCCGGATGATGTCGGAGACGCGCTCCCGCACGCGAGGGGCCGAGGGGTCGGCCAGCGCGCGGGTCGCGGCCTCGACGGCGTCGGCGAGCATTACGATGGCGGTCTCCCGCCGCTGCGGGCGCGGGCCGATGTGACGGTAGTCGTCCATCTCCACGACGGCCCTCGGGTGACCGTTCTTGTCGGCGGCCGAGCCCTTGGCGCTCCCCTGGGACTGCTCCTCGGCGCGGTGGTGGAAGTAGGTCATCAGCGCCGTGCCGTGGTGCTCGGGGATGAAGTCGATGACGTCCTCGGGCAGGCCCGCGCGGCGGGCCATCTCGATGCCGTCTTTGACGTGCGCGCGGAGCACGAGGGCTGACATCGAGGGCTGCAGGTCGTCGTGGGGGTTGCGCTTGGGCTCCTGGTTCTCCGCGAAGTAGGCGGGGCTCTTGGACTTGCCGATGTCGTGGTAATACGCGCCCACCCGGCAGAGCAGGCTGTGAGCGCCGATGGCCTCGGCCGCGCGCTCGGCCAGCTCGGCGACCCGGAGGCTGTGGTGGTAGGACCCGGGGGCGGCCAGGCTGAGCTGCCGGAGCAGCGGGTGGTTCATGTCGCAGAGCTCTAAGAGCTTCAGGTCGGTGGGCAGGCGGAAGACCCACTCAAAGGGGGCCACGAGGGCGGTCAGCAGCAGGTAGGAGAGCACCCCCGACAGGAACGCGCCGAGCGCGAAGTACGGGGTGTAGCCCACGCCCTGCTGCTCGGCCGCGAGCGCCCCCGCGGCGACAACGACCGCCTGCACGAGGCAGACCACCAGGCCCGAGAGCAGGAGGTGGTTTCGCTGGCGCACGCGGCGGACCGCGAGCAGGCCGACCAGGCTGCCGGAGAGCGAGGAGAGCAGGATCAGGACGGCGGAAGAGGGCGCGAGGATGCCGACGGGCATGGTGGAGACCACCATGATGCCCAGCGTGGCGGCCGCGGCGACGGCGAGCGCCACGGCCCACGCCGGTCGAACGAAGAGCGCGACCAGCATCGGCGCCCACGCCACCGGCACGCTCGCTGCCACGGTCTCGGGCGCGATGTCCAAGAGCCGGTCCGCGGCCAGCTCGGTCAGCACCACCCACAGGCGCGGGATCGCCGCGGCGAGCAGGAGAGCCGTACACCAGAGCAGGAGGACGGGGCGCGGCCGCCGGGCGGGCATGTCGAGGTTGGCGTGGACGGCGAGCACGATGCCGCCGAGCACCAGCACGAGCAGGAGCACGCCGAGCCGCGGCCAGTAGCTGTCCTGGATCTGGCGGTTGGCGCGCTCGGCGAGCAGGGCGGCCTGGGCGACCCTGTCGATCACGTAGCCTCCCTCCACGATGACCTCGCCGCGGTGGTAGACGCGGCGCACGGTGCGCGGGACCTGCGCTACCTGCTCCTCGGCCGCACCACGAGTCGCCTCGAGATCCAGGGCCAGGGTCGAGCGCACCGACGACGCCACCGCTCTAAGGACGGCTCCCTGGAGCGCCGGGTCCTCGAAGACCTCGCTGCTGAGCATGGCCTGGTCCGCGCGCGCGCGGGCGTCCCGGCGCGCCGCCTCGAGGTCCGTGACCGCCTGCCACGGAGCCTCGGCGTAGGGCAGCAGCGCGCCCGCCGCCCACACCTGGACTCCCCCGTCGGGAGTGCGGACCGTGACCCCGGAGCGCAGCGCCTGCTGGAAGGCGGCGACGCCCCGCACGATGGGCCGCCTGAGGCTCGGCGAGACGGCGTGCTCGACCACGACGTCGACCACCGTCGGCGTGCCCGCGGCCTCGACGAGCTCGACGAAGGTGGCGGCCGTGTCGGGAGCCATGCCGTAGACCCCCGCCGCCTTGCGCGAAGACTCCTTGCGCCGCCGCTGGGCCTCCTTCGCGAGCGCCTCGAGGTCGCGCTTGCGCCGCTCCGACACCGCGTCGAGGCGCGCCTGCAGCTCGACGCGGCCGGGGGAGTCGGCGGGGAGCGCCGAGATCTGCTTCTTGAGCAGGGCCTCCTGCTCGAGGGCGCGGGAGCGGATAGCCTCCTCCTCGGCCTTGCGGCTCGTGCGCTGCCGCCGGAGATCCTCGAGCAGCCCGCGGTGGGACTGGGCGAAGACGGTCGCCGCCTCACGGTCCCAGGCGTAGACCGGGCGCGCCTGGGCGCGGGCCTCCGAGAGGGCCCGGGAGTAGTCGGCGTTCGGCACGACGATCTCGATGGTGCTGCGCGCGCGCACGCTCATCTGGGCCACCGAGCCCACGTCGGGCACCTCGAAGGTGCGGTGCCAGGGGCTCAGGACGAGCCAGATTGCGCCCATCAGGAGGGCGAGCCCGAGCCCGCGGATCACCTCAGTGCGGTGCTCGGCCCACCACTTGAAGCGCTTCGGCTTCGACCCCGGGAGCCGGCACCTCGTGGTCCGGTTGCGGTTGCGTTTGGGCTCAGTCATCGTCGCCCCGGCGGTCTTCGTCCGGGTCGGGGTCGTCGCCGGCCGGTCCGGTGAATGGAGCCCCGGCCTCGCCGCGGCTCGGCTGGCTTGCTTCGTAGGCCAGCACGATCCGCTGGACGAGCTTGTGCCGGAGCACGTCCGAGGCGTCGAAGCGCACGGTCGCGATGCCCTCGACGGGGCCGAGGAGGCGGAGGGCGTGCACCAGCCCCGACTCCACCCGCGGAGGGAGGTCTATCTGGGTGATGTCCCCGGTGACCACCGCGCGGCTGTGCTCGCCGAGCCGCGTCAGGAACATCTTCATCTGCTCGACCGTGGTGTTCTGGGCCTCGTCGAGGATGACGAACGAGTCGTGCAGGGTGCGACCACGCATGAAGGCGAGAGGAGCGACCTCTATCACGTCACGCTCGATCAGGCGGAGGGCCTCGTCGAAGTCCATCATGTCGTGCAGCGCGTCGTAGAGAGGCCGCAGGTATGGGTGGACCTTCTCTGCGAGCGTGCCCGGCAGGTAGCCCAGCTTCTCGCCGGCCTCGACGGCGGGGCGGGTCAGCACGATCCGGCGGACCTGGCGGTCCCGGTAGGCGGCGACCGCCATGGCCATGGCGACGTAGGTCTTGCCGGTCCCGGCGGGCCCCGCGCCGAAGACAATCGCGTGCTGGCGAATGGCGCGCAGGTACGTCCGCTGGTTGGGAGTCTTGGGCACGATGGGCCGGTCCCGACCGGGCAGGACTATGCCCTCGGCGGGGAGGTGGTCGGTTCGCGCGGCTGGGTCTTTGAGGTTCCACTGGGCGGCCCGCCCGACGTCCTCCTCGGCAATGGGCTCGCCTTGCTGAGCGACGAGGTAGAGCTGCTCGAGGGCCCGCTTGGCGGCGCGGACCGGGGCAGGCGACCCGGTGAGGGTGATGCGGTTGCCCATCTGCGAGAGGCCGACCCCCGCGGTGTCGGCCAGCGTGCGCAGGTAGCGGCCGCTCGGGCCCGAGAGCCCCCGCAACGCGTCGACGTCGGCGAAGGAGAGCTGCTCGCGGACC
>CAZQPP010000471.1:0-6764 GCA_964594295.1 uncultured Myxococcales bacterium
CGACGGGCAGTTGTCCTGGCCGTCGAGCACGGAGTCGGCGTCGTCGTCACCGTCGCAGGCGTCGCCGGCCCCGTCGCCGTCCGTGTCGATCTGCGGCTGGTTGGAGACCCGGGGGCAGTTGTCGCCCTCGTCGAGCACGCCGTCGTCGTCGTCGTCGGTGTCGCAGGCGTCGCCCTGCTCGTCCCCGTCGAGATCGGCCTGGCTCGAGTTGGAGGTCAGGGGGCAGTTGTCGCTCGTGTCCGCGACGCCGTCGCCGTCGTCGTCGTCGTCACAGGAGTCGCCGACGCCGTCACCGTCGGTGTCGGTCTGCTGCTGGTTGTAGGTCCTCGGGCAGTTGTCCTGCGTGTCCGCGCGACCGTCGTCGTCGTCGTCGCTGTCGCAGGCGTCGCCCTGACCGTCCTCGTCGAGGTCGGCCTGGTCCGCGTTGCGCGCGAGGGAGCAGTTGTCGAGCCCGTCGGCCACGCCGTCGCCGTCGTCGTCGCTGTCGCACGCGTTCCCTTCGCCGTCGCCGTCGGTGTCGACCTGGTCCGAGTTCGAGGTGAACTGGCAGTTGTCCTGCGAGTCGAGCACGCCGTCGTTGTCGTCGTCGCTGTCGCACTCGTCCCCGGGCACGTCGCCGTCGGCGTTGGCCTGGCTCGTGTTCGACGCCAGCGGGCAGTTGTCGCTCCCGTCGAGCACGCCGTCGCCGTCGTCGTCGTCGTCGCAGGCGTCGCCCTCGCCGTCCCCGTCGAGGTCCTGCTGGTCCGGGTCGGCGATGTAGGGGCAGATGTCGTTCAGGTTGTCGTGGCCGTCGCCGTCGCCGTCCTCGTCGCAGGCGTCCCCGATGCCGTCACCGTCCAGGTCCCACTGCTTCTCGTTGTAGCGCTCGGGGCAGTTGTCGGCCTCGTCGAGGTGGCCGTCCCCGTCGTCGTCGGGGTCGGTGCAGTCCGCCTCTCCGTCCTTGTCGATGTCGGAGTGGAGCTCGTCTATGCGCTCGTCGCAGTTCTGGTCGATGCCGTCGCAGATCTCACCGGCCGCGTGGTGCACGGAGGGATCGTCCGGGGCGCAGTCACTGAAGTCCGGGTCGCCGTCCCCGTCGCGGTCGGAGATCACGTGAACGGTCGGCGGCGACGTGCCCTCGCAGCTGCCTACGGGGAGGTGCCGGCAGAAGCCCTCCGATCCCACGAAGTCCAGAGTGCAGGGATCGCCGTCGTCGCAATCCGGTGGCGTCGCCGGGCCGCGCTCGGGGAAGCGCGCCTCCACGCGCAGGCTCACCGCGCCGCGGGCCTGGCCGTCGTGGGACGCCAGCAGCAGCATGTAGCTACCCGCGTGCACGACCTCGAAGCCCGCGAAGCGCGCGAGCAGACCCGGCCCGGAGTCGTCGTCGGTCAGCAGCGGCTGCGCTCCGAAGAAACCCTCCCCGTCGCCGGGTCCGTAGAAGAGCAAGACGGTGTCGAGGCCGGGGTCGGCTTCGGTGGCGGCGTCGAGGAGCGCGCCCGCGGGGAGGTCGACGACGAACCCGAAACGGTCGCCGACCTCGCTGAACACCACCTCCACCGCGACGTCGTGGCTGCCGTCGCGGTCGAGGCTCAGCGCGTCACCGCGGATCGCCGCGAAGTCCGCCGCCTCGACAAAGGCCGGTGGCTCGAAAGGCGCCTTGCCCGCCGCGAGCTCGACCACGTCGGCGCTGCAGGCCGAGAGGAGGAGCAGCGGGGCCAGGGAGAGGGTGCGTGATGCGGAGAGGGACATGGTCGTTCAGGCTCTGAGCATCTTATCAGTCCCCGGCTGACCTTTGGATGTTCAAAAGGACGTCTCGCTCGGAAAACGCCCCGCGGTAGTGGCGTTTCGTCCAGGAAACGCCTGCTCCGCAAAACACCCTCCGAAGTGAACAACACCGCTCCTCCCGGGGACCTACGAGAGGAACCCGGCGCGACCGGGCCGTTCGCAAAGGAGGATAGACATGAGAACGAAGACGTTGTTTCCCGTCGCAGCTTCGCTCCTGTTGCTCGCAGGCTGCGCCTGGGAAGCGCCGGAGGGGAACCTGCCTGGCGCCGGGACCTTGAGCACCAGTGAGATCGAGCTCCTGAACGGCGAAGCCGCAGAGCCCGTCGCGCTGGACGAATTCGAAGCACCCGCGCAAGCACGCGCAAAGGCACACACGCACGCACAAGACCGCGCCGCGTGGCGAAACGAGGGCCGGAGCGAGCGCGTCGTGGGGCCGGGACCCGAAACGCAGGTGGAGGATCTGCCGGGAGCCGGGGACACCGACGCGGCCGCCATGATCGTCGCCCCGGGCCAGCTCGAGATCGTCGACGACTGCGAGGTGCTGCTCACCGACCTCAAAGAGCAGATCCGCAAGGAGAACCTCGCGCAGGTCTACCGGAACATGAACCAGGCCCTCCAGACCGTCCGCAACGACTGGTGCTACATGTACGAGGACTGCGACGGCGGCTTCGGCTGGGACGTGGACGACGACGGCGACGGCGTCATGGACTACGCGGACTCGGCAGTCCCCGGGGCCACAAACGCCGGCGAGGGCCAGAGCGCCAAGGACTACTCCGGCACCAACAACCAGGTGGTCGGGGTCGACGAGGCCGACTTCATCAAGAACGACGGCTCGACCATATACATGCTGGCCGGCAGCGCCCTGCACATCATCGACGCCTGGCCCGCGCCCCTCACCCACGAGATCGCCCGCGTCGAGATCGACGGCACTCCCAAGAAGCTCTTCGTGCACGGAGACCGGGCGCTGATCTACAGCTCCCTCGGACGCCTCGGCTCCGCCAACTGGGCCGGCGGCGGCTACTACGGCGGCGGCGGCGGCGAGTGCACCTACGGCTACGACTGCGAGCTGACCGGCGACGGGCGCGCGACCAAGCTCACCGTCCTCGACATCAGCGACCTGGCGAACCCGCAGCTGGTGCGCGAGATCTGGTTCGGGGGCTCCCTCCTCGCCGCCCGGCGCATCGGCGAGCGGGTCCACACCGTGGCGACCTCGCCCCGTCTCAGCGGTCCGGCCCTCGAGGCCTGGCCCGAGAACATGCACGGCACCTGGGACCTCTGCGACTGGCGCACCGGCGAGCCCGCCTGGACCGAGGAGGAGGTCTTCGACGCCTTCAGCGAGCTCAACGAGCGCAACAAGCGCCGCATCCAAGACATCACCCTCGCCGACTTCCTGCCCTCGGTGAAGGACGTGCGCTACGTCGGCGGCGCCGCCCTGGTTCGGGAGGACCTCCTCACCTCCTGCCAGGACGTCTTCAGGGATCCCGAGCAGAACGACAACGGCCTCATCACCCTGCTGTCGCTGGACATCGACCGCCTCGATCCTCTCTCCGCGGTCAACGTCGTGAGCCGCCCCGGGGCGGTCTACGCCTCCCGCGACGCGCTCTACATGGCCGTGCGCCGCTACGGCCGAAACGGCCTGCCCTGGTACTTCGAGGAGGACGCCCCCATCAAGGAGGCGACCACCGTGCACAAGTTCCGCCTCGGCAGCGGCGGCGAGGTCGCGGAGGCCTACCTCGGCAGCGGCGTGGTCAAGGGCCGCGTGCTCAACCAGTTCTCCATGGACGAGCACAACGGCTTCCTGCGCATCGCGACGACCACCGGGCGCGTGCCGAACCCCCAGGTGCACAGCACGATGTCCATCCTCGGAGAATTCGACGGGCGCCTCGAGCTCACCGGCCAGGTCGACGACATCGCGCCGACCGAAGACATCCGCTCGGTCCGGTTCCGCGGGGACACCGGCTACATCGTCACCTTCAAGAAGACCGACCCGCTCTTCGTCTTCGACCTCACAGACGCCTACGCGCCCGCCATCCTCGGCGAGCTCAAGATCCCGGGCTACAGCACCTACATGCACCCCATGGACCGCGACCACCTGCTCGCCATCGGCTACGAGGCCACCGAGATGGGCAACTTCGCGTACTTCCAGGGCATCCAGCTCCAGGTCTTCGACGTCTCCGACCTCGAGCACCCGGCCCTCCTCCACAAGACAGTGATCGGCACGCGCGGCTCGACCTCGGAGGCGACCACCAACCACCTCGCCTTCAACTACTACGGCCACCGTGACCTGCTGGCCATCCCGATGGTCATCTGCGAGGGCGGAGAGCGGGGCCGCTACGGCTACGACATGACCTTCTCGGGCCTGCTCGTCTACCACCTCACCGTCGACGAGGGCTTCTCACGCCTCGGCGGAATCCCCCACGCCGACCCGGTGACCGGGACGAGCTACCGCAGCGTCTGCGGCAACTGGTGGACCCGCTCCAACTCCCACGTGAAGCGCAGCATCTTCATGGAGGAGTACGTCTACTCGGTAGCCCAGGACATGATCCAGGTCGCCCACCTGAGCGACCTCGAGCACCCCGTCGCCTCGGTGGTCATGGACTGAGCAAAAGGGTGTTTCGCTGGCGAAACACCCCGCGTAGAGGCGTTTCGCTTCGAAACGCCTGCCCCGCAAAGAAGCACACCCCAAACCTCAAGTTTCGCGGGGAAAGGCCGAACTCGCGCACGACGGCCACTCCGCCGCGGAACTATGAGACTGAGCACCCAGGCCAAAGAACCAACCGAGGGCGCCACGCCGGCCCAAAAAGGCCGCGAGGGGCCTGGTCTTGTTAGCAGCCCGCAGGGTGGCGCCAAGGTGGGGGAGGGCAATAGGAGCTGCCCGCGCTGCTTCGGCACGATACCCGACTACCGGTCGACGACCCGGCGGGCCATAACCTCGCCGTGGGGGCGAGATCGGCTGCGCGAGACCGTGGTCGACGCCGAGCCCCACCAGCACGTCGAGGAGCACGAGGAGAGGGAGAGGGGAGAGCAGCAGGAGCCCGTGGACCAGGACGACGCTCCGAAGGGCCGGGTGGCTGAGGAGCCCGATCGCGAGCAAGCCCCCGGCTCCGTGGAGACACCTACCGAGACGACGGCGGCGCTCGAGGCGGCAACCGAGGCCCTGTTGGCCGAGACCGCGAAGCCCGCGGCCGTGATCGAGCCACCCGCGGCCGTGATCGAGCCGGCCGCGGGCGTGATCGAGCCGGCCGGCGGCCCCAAGACCATCGAGCTCGACGACGAGGCGCGCGCGAGCCTCGCCATGCACTCGGTGTCTCTCGACCCGGTGCCGGCCTCACCCACGGCGAGCGCGGCCCGAGTCCAAGAGGACGTCGAGAAGCTGATGTCCCTGCCGAGGCTCATCGCGCGCACGCTGCACTCGAAGCGCGCCACCGAGCTGGCCGCGTCGGTGGACCAGGCCGTCTCCCGCGAGAGCTCCGTGCTCAAGGCCATGGAGCTCTTCTACGAGCGCACCTTCAGGGCGCTGGCAGAGGCCTGGGAGGAGGCCGGCGCCCCAGGCGCCGACGACATGGAGCTCCACCTCGACAAGGAGACCGCGAGCCGCACCTCCAAGGCCAGGAAGCTGCGCGTCGTCAACGAGCGGCGCATAGACCTGCGCATGTGGCTCGACAAGCACGCGCGCCGGGTCAAGGAGCACATGGGCGAGCTCGACCGCCGCCTGAAGACGCTCAACACGGAGCTCGACGTCACCTCCCACGCCCACGCGGACTCCGCCTCGGGAGGCAGCCGGGTCAAGGAGAGGCTCAGGGCCTCGCTCTCGGGAGATCGATGCGCCTGGCTCGACAGGGTGGACGACGCCTCGTTGCCGGAGAAGCTCGCCGAGCGCCTCGCCGAGCTCCGCTCGGAGCGGGAGCGCCTCCAGTCCGAGAGGGCCCAGGCGGAAGGCGGCATGCAGCAAGAGGTCCGCAACGTTCAGCAGCGCCTCGCCCAGCTCGAGCAGGAGATCACGGACCTGCGCGACCAGAACCTGGCCGAGGCGGACGAGCTGAAGGAGAGCATGGTGCGGATCGGCAAGATGATCGAGCCGCTGGCCACCAGCTTCACCAACGGCGAGCAGATCCGCTCCGCCCTCTGCCGGGCCCGGCAGAGGGAGATGGAGGCCCGCAAGCGCAAGGCCCAGCTCGAGGCCGTGGGGAAGGACCTCAAGGCCTACTTCGGGCTGCAACAGAGGTAGATCCCGGCGGCCTTTCGGTTGCACACGGCCCGGCGCTCCCCGTACCATGGCGGCCCTCCCGCGGAGGTGTCCCATGGGGTCTTCGTCGATTCGAGCGGGTCTGACGCTCACCGCGCTGCTCTTCTTGTTCGCGCCGCCCCCACGGGCCGAAGCTTGTGAGGGGACGGCACCCGTCGTCATCGCCGCCTCGGCCGATCTGCGTCCAGCAGGGGCGCTGGCGGCTCCCCTGCGCTTCCCGGCCTCGGGGGAACGTGCCGCCGAGCCGCTCTGGACCTCCGCCGGGCTGCTGCGCGCGCCCCCTTGCAGCCTCGGTGCGCTCGGCGCCGTCGAGCACGCGGGCGCCCCCGTGTGGGACCCCTCGACCGGTGAGTGGTACGCCTCGGCCAACGGCGTCCTGGTCCGCGTGGAGGAGGAGGACCGGCTCATCGCCGTCCACGACGCGGTGCGCGGGCACGACCTCGACGTGCGCGCGGCGCGCGGGCTGGTGGTCTCCCGCGAGCCTGGCGATGTCATCTGGCTCCAGCGCTTTGGCAAGGCCGGCGCCAAGAAGAAGGTGCTCCTCGTCGGAGAGGCCTTCTTCGGGCCGCGGCTGTCGCCGAGCGGGCACGCGGTGGCGGTCTCGGAGAGCCGCGCCGTCGGCCCTCGAGTGCGCGTGCTCGACACGGACACATCGATGGTCATGGCCCTCGTCGAGGGCAGGGACCCCGCATGGCATCCGGGCGGCGATCGGATCTTCGTGACGAGGACCAGGCACGACGGCATGCGCATCCTC
>CAZQPP010000472.1:0-6743 GCA_964594295.1 uncultured Myxococcales bacterium
ATGCGGTTATGCGGTTATGCGGTTATGCGGTTATGCGGTTATGCGGTTATGCGGGTAAGCGGGTATGCGGGTAAGCGGGTAAGCGGGTAAGCGGGTATGCGGGTATGCGGGTGGGCAGGAGTTTCGAGCAGGGGCGGGGTCTTGCATCCGGAACCGGGAGTACCCATATTTGCAGGCCACCTCCGACAACTGGCGGGCACGAGATGGATGCGGTCGTAGATGTGCAACAGGTCTCGAAGGACTTCCCGCTCGGGAAGGTCGTGGTCCGCGCGCTGCGGGGGGTGGACCTCAAGATCGAGAAGGGGGAGTTCGCGGCGGTCGCCGGGCCTTCGGGTAGCGGCAAGACCACGCTCTTGAACCTCATCGGGTGCGTCGACGTGCCGACCCGGGGGGAGGTGCGCATCGACGGGCAGCCGACGAGCCAGCTCAAAGAGAGGCACCGCACCCGGCTGCGTCTCCACAAGCTCGGCTTCATCTTCCAGACCTTCAACCTCGTCTCCGTGCTCGACGTGCGCCAGAACGTCGAGCTCCCGCTCCTGCTCCAGGGCGGCATGACCCGCGGTGAGAGGCGCAAGCGCTGCGAGGAGGTCATCGAAGGGGTCGAGCTGACAGACCAGATCACCCAGCGCCCCAACGAGCTCTCGGGCGGGCAGAGGCAGCGCGTCGCCATCGCTCGCGCGCTCGTGGCCCGCCCGACCATCGTGCTCGCTGACGAGCCCACCGCCAACCTCGACACGGAGACGGGCGGCCGGATCATCTCGCTGATGCGGCACATGAACCAGAAGCGTCAGACGACCTTCATCTTCTCCACCCATGATCCGCGGGTGATGAAGCACGCGAGGCGGTTGGTGCGTCTCGTCGACGGCATGGTCGACCAGGACGAGCCGGTGCCGGCCGAGGAGCTCGCATGAAGCTCAAAGACAGCGTCGGCGTGCTCGTGCAGATGTCTCTGAGGAGCCTGGTGAGCCACCGCGTCAAGAGCGTGATCGTCGGGTCGATCATGTTCTTCGGGACCGCGCTGGTAGTTGTCGGCACGTCCCTCCTCGACAGCGTCGAGCGCTCCATGGCCGAGAGCATCATCTCCAGCCTCGCCGGCCACCTCCAGGCCTACGACGCCGAGGGCCGTGACGATCTCGAGATCTTCGGCGGCATGAGCATGAGCGAGCCCGACATCGGCGAGATCACGGACTTCGCGAAGGTGAGAGAGGCCCTCGATGGCATCGACGACGTCAGCGCCGTCGTGCCAATGGGCATCGGCATGGCTGGCGTGGGCTCCGACACGGACTTCGACAAGGTCAGCGCGAAGCTCCGCGAGGCGGTCAAGGCAGGAGATCGGCGCCTGGTCTCGGACCTGCGCGAGCGCATGAAGCGCCTCTTGGAGCTCATGCGCAAGGAGCAGGAGAATGCGCTCCCGCTGGTGTCCGAGCGCGCCCTCATCGACGAGCGCATCGCGCACATCGACCGGGCCGGGAGCGACGAGTTCTGGAGCTCCTTCGAGCAGGACCCCGAGCCCGCCATGCACTTCCTCGACACGAAGGTGGCGCCCATCGCCGGCGAGGGGAAGCTGGTCTACCTGCGCTACATGGGCACCGACATCCACCACTTCGCCCGCACCTTCGAGCGCTTCGAGGTCGTCGACGGCGAGATGGTCCCCGAGGAGGAGCGTGGTGTCCTGCTCAACCGAAAGTACCTCGACCGCTACGTGAAGCTCATGGTCGCCCGCCTCTTCGACGAGATCTGGGAGGGAGTGGAGCGCAAGGGCCTGACCATCGCCAAGGACAAGGCGCTGGCATCCAAGGCCCGGCAGATAGTCAAGCAGGCCGGCTCCATCTCGCTCCAGCTCGGCCCCGACGAAGCGGAGAAGCTGCGGGCCGAGCTCCAGCAGCAGCTCCCGGGCGCCGAAGGCGGCATCGACGATCTCCTCAAGGCCTTCCTCGCCGTCGACGACGAGAACGTCGAGGCCCGCCACGACTTCTTCTACGACCGCATCGCTCCGCTCATCGACCTCTACCCATTCTGGGTGGGTGACACCATCACCCTGCGTGCGGGGACCCGGCGCGGCTACCTCAAGTCTGTCAACGTCAAGGTCCACGGGGTCTTCGCCTTCAAGGGCCTCGAGGGCTCCGAGCTCAGCGGCGCCGTGAACCTCATCGACCTTCGCACCTTCCGAGACCTCTACGGCCAGATGACCGACGCCCAGCGGGAGGAGCTGAAGGACATAAGGGACGAGGTCGGCATCGAGCAGGTCGGGCGCGACTCGGTCGAGGACGCGCTCTTCGGAGGAGGCGGCGAGGACGAGGCCGGCGGCCCCGAGGCACCCGCCGGCGAGGGCTTCGCCGACGGTTTCGAGGTGGGCACCCTCGAGGCGGCCGGCGGCGACGGTGCTGAGGAGCCCCCGATCACGGAGGAGGAGCGGCGCTCCGGCCTCGTGCTCAACGCCGCCATCATGCTGAAGGACCCGGCCCGCATGCAGCCTGCCCGCGCCTCCATCGAGCAGGCCTTCGAGGAGCGCGGCCTCGGACTGACCGTGGTCGACTGGCAGGCCGCCTCGGGCATCGTGGGTCAGTTCGTGGTGGTGGTGAGGATCGTGCTCTACGTGGCCATCTTCATCATCTTCTCGGTGGCCCTCGTCATCATCAACAACTCCATGGTCATGGCCACCATGGAGCGCGTGAAGGAGATAGGCACCCTGCGCGCCATCGGGGCCCAACGGGGCTTCGTGACGTCCATGTTCCTGCTCGAGACCTGCGTGCTCGGGATCATCTCGGGCGGCTTTGGGGCCGCCGCCGGCGCCGGCATCGTCACCTGGCTGAACAAGATAGGCGTGCCCGCCACCGCCGACGTCCTGGTCTTCCTCTTCAGCGGCCCGCGGCTCCACCCGACCTACGACGCCGGGAACCTCTTCGTGGGCATGGTGATCATCGTCGCCGTGAGCCTCATCGCCACGCTCTACCCGGCCATCCTGGCCACCAGAATCCAGCCAGTCGAGGCCATGCACGCGGGGGAGGCATGAGAATCCTGCTGCTCATAGCCGCTCGAAACCTGATCCAGGGCGGGCGCCGCACGGCGCTGGTGTCGGTGGCGCTGATGGGCGTGACCTCGTTGCTCGTGCTGATGCTCTCGTTGAGCCAGGGGGTGACCGAGACCATGCTGGATGCGGCCACCACCATCTCGGCGGGGCACGTCAACGTCAGCGGCTTCTACAAGCCCTCGAGCACGGCCGCCGCGCCCATGATCACCGACGCGGCTCGCATCCGGCGCATCGCCGAGGAGAACACCCGGGGCGTCGTGCGCGTGGTGAGCAGGCACCGCGGCTGGGCCAAGGTCGTCAGCGAGACCGGCTCGCTCTTCGCCGGCCTCACCGGGGTGAACATCGAAGAGGAGGACGCCCTCGTCGAGAGCCTCCAGCTCGCAAAGCAGAGCGACTACAAGGAAGGGGGCAGCGACGACGTGCGGGGCGATCTGCGAGGTCTCGCGGAGAACAACACGGCCCTCTTGTTCGTCGAGCAGGCCAAGCGCCTCGAGGTCGACGTTGGAGACAACATCACCATCCGCACCGAGACCATGCGCGGCACGAGCAACACCGCCGACGTCACGGTCGTCGCCATCGCCAAGGACATCGGCCTGCTCAGCGCCTGGAGCGTGTTCGTGCCCACCGGCGTCATCCTCGAGGCCTACAGCATCCAGGCGGACACGACCGGAGCGGTCCAGCTCTACCTCGAAGACCCCAGCCGCTCGGAGACGGTGATGGCCGAGCTGAGAGAGGTCTACGAGGAGGCAGGCTTCGAGCTGATGGACCACCAGCCCGACCCCTTCTTCATGAAGTTCGACGCCGTCGCGGGCCAGGACTGGGTCGGCCAGAAGCTCGACCTGACCATCTGGAGCGACGAGGTCAGCTTCCTGAAGTGGGCCCTGACCGCCATCGACAGCATCTCCTTCCTGCTCATCGCCATCCTGATGGGCATCATCGGCGTGGGCATCATGAACGCCATGTGGATAGCCGTGCGCGAGCGCACGCGTGAGGTCGGCACCCTGCGGGCGCTGGGCATGAGCCGAAACCGAGTGCTGGCGATGTTCCTGCTCGAGGCGCTCCTGCTCGGGCTCTTCTCCACAGCCGCCGGCGCCGGCCTCGGCGCCGCGATAGCCTCGGGCCTCGACGCCGCCCACATCCACATCCCCGTCGTGGCCGTGCAGGCGATCCTCCTGAGCGACGTGCTGCACCTCTCCGTGCAGCCGGGCCAGCTCGTCGCCGCGATCATCGCGTTCTCGATACTGACCGCGCTCTCGGCCCTCTGGCCCGCCGCGAGGGCTGCCGGGCTCCGCCCCGTGACCGCCATGCACGCAGCCGAGTGAGCATACAAATGCACCACCGAAGACGAACCCGGATCTGCTCCCTCCTGACCTTCGCCGTGCTCTTCTACTTCGCGGGGCCGGCCCTGGCCGCGCCAGCCGCCGAGCCGCTGTCCGGCGAGCAGATGCTCGAGCTCTTGAAGGTCATAGACGACCGCCAGCGAAACAGCGGCGACTACAAGGTCCTGTCCTACATCGAGCAGAAAGAGCGCGACAAGGAGCTCCTCGTCTACGAGGCGGTCGTCTACCGGAGGGACGCCGACGACAAGCTGATGATCCTCTTCCTGCGCCCCAAGTCGGAGGCCGGCAAGGGCTACCTGCGCATGGACAAGAACCTCTTCATGTACGATCCGAGCGTCGGGCGCTGGGACCGCCGTACCGAGCGCGAGCGCATCGTGGGCACGGACTCCCGGCGGGCCGACTTCGACGAGTCACGCCTCGCCGAGGAGTACGACTCCACCTTCGCCGGCCACGAGAAGCTCGGCCGCTACTCGGTCTTCCACCTCGACCTCAAGGCCAAGAAGGGCATCGACGTGGCCTACCCCCACGTGCACCTCTGGGTCGACAAGGTCACCAAGAACGTCTTGAAGCGCGAGGACCGGGCCCTCTCGGGCAAGCGCATGCGGACGATCTATTACCCGAAGTGGCGGAAGGTCTTCAGCGAGTCCAAGGGAGCCGACGTCTACGTGCCCAACGAGATCCGCATCTACGACGAGATCGAGAAGGGCAACCAGACCCTCATCGTGCTGCGAAAGGTCGACCTCAGGCCGCTGGAGAAGAACATCTTCACCAAGGCCTGGGTCGAGAGCCGCAGCCGGTGATGTCCCGCTCAAAGGTCGCCTCGCTCGGCCTCTTCGCGGCCCTCTTCGTCCTGCTCCCGGCCGCCGGCGTCGCCGCGCCGCCGGCCGCCGCGCGAGCCGCCCGCGCGGCCGCCAGGTGCGGCCCCGCCGCGCCCGCGCCCGCGCCCCCGCCCCCGCCCCCCCCCGGTCCGCAGAACCCCGTCTCCGATGCGCCATCCCCGATCGCCGACCCCAGCCCGCGATCCGCGCCACCCGACCGCGACGAGGACGCCCTTTTCGGGGCGCCCGTCGAGCAGATCACCATGGACGAGCGCCTCGACGAGCGCGACGAGTCCCTCGCCATCGGCGGCCGCTTCTTCCTCCGCAGCCAGCTCACCTTCTACGAGGACACAGACGCCGAGGAGGCCCCCTTCGCCTCCCCGAACCTCGTCGACCTCTACCTCGACGCCCGGCCCTCCACCCGCCTGCGCTTCTTCGTGCGCGGTCGCCTCGACTACGACTTCACGGTCGGCGAGGACGCCGAGGCCACGGTCTTCGGCCCCGCCCCCGAGCGCACGCGCGTCCGCCTCGACCAGCTGTGGCTCAAATTCGACCTCGCCCGCAGCGTCTTCATCACCATCGGCCAGCAGCGCGTCAAGTGGGGCTCCGCCCGCGTCTGGAACCCCACCGACTTCTTGAACCAGGAGCACCTCCAGCCCCTGAGCATCTTCGACGAGCGCCTCGGCGTGCCGCTCCTCAAGGTCCACCTGCCCATCGAGTCCCTCGGCTGGAACCTCTACGCCTTCGGCATCTTCGACGGCGCGGACGAGCCCAGAGATGTCGGGGGGGCGCTGCGCGCAGAGATCGTCCTCGGCACGAGCGAGCTCTCCCTCAGCGCCGCGGCCCGCGACGGCAGCCCCCTTCGCCTCGGCGCCGATCTCAGCGCCGCCCTCTGGGAGATCGACCTGCGCCTCGAATTCGCCGCCACCCGCGGCGGCTCCCAGCGCACCTGGTCGGGCGCCTTCGACCCCGCAGCCGGCAAGCTCCCCACCGCCGAGGACCGGTCGGATGACTGGCTCACCCAGATCGCGGCCGGCGCCGAGGTCGGCATCGTCTACACCGACGAGGACACGCTCTACGTTGCGGCCGAGGCCTTCTACAACCCCAACGGCCTCGACGACCCCGATCTCTACCCCTGGCTGGCCTACCAGGGCGACCTGGTCCCCTTCTACGCCGGGCGCCTCTACGGTGCCCTGAGCCTCGTGCTCGACCGCCCCGGCTCCTGGAACGACAGCACCGTCATCTTGAGCTCGGTCGGCAACCTCTCAGACCGCTCCTTCATCGCCCGCGCGGACTTCCAGACCCTCGTGCTCACGCACCTCCGCCTCTACCTCTACGCGGCGGCCCACTTCGGTGAATACGGCGAGCTGCGCTACGAGGCGGACATCCCGGCAATCCCAGCCGTGTCCGGTCTGGAGAAGGGCCTCCACGTGGCCGCGCCGATGGTGGACCTCGGGGCCTGGGTCTCGATGGACTTCTAGTCCCAGAACAAGCGATTAACCATTAGCCGTTAGCCATTAGCTCAGGCATTCCCGTTGCTTCGGCGAAGTGGGC